>OY782680.1:2485250-2806000 GCA_963678085.1 Aliishimia sp. | reverse complement strand
CCAGACGTCGCCTTCGATCTGATCCAGTTGCAGGAAGCGGACAGGTTTCGAGCGCGGCCCGATGGTCAGGATCAGGAATTTCAACGCCAGATGTGTGACCGTATCGGGTTCAAGCGAGGCGTAGAAATCAGGCACCTCTTGCCATGGCACAAAAGCGGTATGCTGAACCTTGTGCCGCTGTGCCCCTAACAGAGCACGCGCCTTCGCCACCGCTTGCAGATCCACGTCCAGTCCCAGCGCAGCCGCGTGTTGCAGACAGACCGACAGGCGCTCAATCGCTTTCTTCGCGGTCGCAGCCTTGGCGTGCCAGATCGGGGCGAGCGCGTCGCGAATGTCACGTTGGTCAATATCCGCGACGGGCACCTTGCCAAGCTTGGGCAGGATGTGGAGTTCCAGCGGCGAAAACCACCGGCCCGCCTTGCCATCGCCTTTGAGTTCCGCCTTGCGCGACTCGAAGCAATCGCGCGCGACGTCTTCCAGCAAGTGCATGTTGCGTTCGGCTTCGCGGCGCTCGCGCTCGCGTTCCTTGATCGGGTCTTTGCCTTGGCGCGCTAGTGCCCGCCACTTGTCGGCTTGCTGGCGCGCTTCCTTGAGGCTGACATGCATGAGCGAGCCAAGCCCCATCTCGCGCCGCCTGCCGTGGACGGTCACACGCAAAATCCACTGCGCTCCGCCATCTTGCCGCTGAAACAGCCACAAACCGCCACCATCCGAGTGCTTGCCTTCCGGCGCGTTCTTCACAAACGCAGCGGAAAGCTTGTTCAATGCACGGCTCATCCTGTCCCCCTGTCTATCCACCCCAAGATATGGTATGCGGTGGGATAGTATGCAACAGGGTGGAACAGGTTTTTGAGCGTAACTAGCTGAAATTATGAATTTTTGAAACAGAATGGCACGCAGAGAAACAGGGCTTCAATGCGCTCCACCCGCACCAAGATACTTTGAGAATTATATATTTCAACGTTTTACGGGTGGGGTGGGAATTGTCATCCACCGCATTCTCAAGGGATCATTGATATCAGACAGCTTCCGAGTCGCGCGCATAATCAAGGGATGGTTCGGATTTTACATCGCTAAAGGCTCGCGTGCGAAAATTGGCGGTTTTGGAGCATTTCCAGTTCTCATCTCAGCACCAGCAATACAGTCAAAAGCGCGTTCGGAATTGGCCCGCTGGGCATTGGTGGCCTCGCGGTTTGGCTGCGCAACGCGATGCTGGGGGTCGCGCTTCCAGACCGTGACGGGCAAAAGCGCGCAGCAAGGTTCACCAGACTGTCACTGGTGCCGTCTTAGACCTGCTTGAGCCAGCGGCGCAGCTCGCTCAGGTGGTGCACCTGTTGCGAGGCGCGGACAGCACTTTGAGCCCGCAGAAACGCCGCCCCGCGATGAGCAACAAACCACAGCCAGCCTCCCAAATAGCCGCCCGGCAATACGGCAGGAAGCCCGGCGACGGCTCGACGCGTTGCGATTCTTTGGCGTGTGGGGAATGCCCGGTGTGCCAGATATCCCAGCAGCCCATGCGCCGTTTGCCCAGCCAGATCTGCTGCGATGAGCGCTTCGTGACGGGTGGACATGTCTTGCACCATGAGCGCCCGCGCATTGGCCAGAACCGGGGTGGTTACCTCCTCCAACATTGCTCTTGGCACGAGAGCAAAAGCGGGATGCGTGGCCTGAAGCCCGGCTAATCTAAGCGCTAATACCGCCCCACGTTCGGCCTGCATTTGCCGCATTTGGTCCCAAAAAGCGGGCCAGTCGGCACCCGCCTGTGCTGTCAAGAGAACTCGCAAATCGCGGATAAATACTGGGCCGATATTGAACTCGTGATCATACACGCCGTGGAGAATCACATGACTCAAAAGGTCTTGCCAGGACGGGCTTGGGAGATTGACCGTGCCGAGCGAGAAGCTTTCCGCCCGCTCCCATAAAGCGCGGGTGAACGCTTTGACCCCAGCGTCGCGGGCCGGATCGCCTGGTCCCCAGAGCTGTCCATGCACTTCAACCGCAATTTTGCGGGAAGGCGACCAGACCGGAGGCAAGTGTTTGCCCGTAAGTTCAGTCTCGGTATCCAAATGGGCGTAGCGCGGTATTGGGCGGCCAGCACGCGCCCGAAGCGCGGCATGCGCCTTCTGAACTTTGTCAAGTGGCACGAGAACATCAATATCACGCATTGGGCGCAAGGCTGGTTCAGGATACCAATGATGTGCAAGAACCGCCCCCTTCAAGAAAAGATGGGGGATGCCATGGTCCGTCAACAACTGGCTGATCTGCACCAGATCACCGCCGATACGTAACTGTCTCATCGTTGCTTTGCGATACGCCAGATTCAGTCGCTCGGTCAGATCCTCGGGGCAGGGCAGGCCGGAGGTATAAAGCAGCGGGAGCAGACGGTGTGCGCGTGCGCGTGTCTCAATCCAGTTCCAATCGGCCTGGGCCAGCTCGCTTGGAGCCACAGAATCGGGGTCAAGCGCCATGCGATAAAGAAGATCCGCCATCGCGGCTTCGTTTGTGTCAGTCAATGTCCGATACTCCAATCTCGTCCCAGCCCCCCTGGCGCAGGATGCGTCCTGTTTCCATAACCACGACATTGTCAGCATGCTGGAGTGTCGCGTGTCGGTGGCCGATCAACAGCACTGTCAGATCGCCATGTAGCGCTTCGATTGCGGCCCGGATGCGTGTTTCGTTCTCGCGATCCAGAGCGCTGGTCGCCTCGTCCAGAATGAGGAGTGAGGGACGCTGCAACAACGCGCGCGCTAGGGCAATGCGCTGTCGCTCGCCCCCTGACAGGCGCAGGCCTGCATCGCCGACAACAGTTTCCAACCCCAAAGGCAGATCGAAAACAAACTCGGCAGCGGCGCGGCGCAGCGCGGTTTCAAGAGTTTGTTCTGACGCCTCAGGATAGCCCCAAAGAAGGTTGGCGCGAATGGTGTCGTGGAACAGGAAAACATCCTGCGGTACGTAAGAGACCGCTCGCATCCACCGCTTGCGCTCTGTGCCTTCCACCGCCGTGCCATCCACAAGAAGCTGCCCTTGGTCAGGCATAAGCAGGCCAGTTAGCACATCGGCCAAAGTGCTTTTGCCCGCGCCCGAATGGCCGATCACCGCCGTGGTGGCGCAGGCCGGCAGGGTCAGCTCAATACCATCCAGCGCCGGGCGCGCGCGCCCCTCATAGTGCAAATAGACGCCCCTGAGCTCAATCGCGTTCTTCACAGGCCACTGCTCGGCCTGAGCAGGTGAGGGAGGCTCGGCCATTTTGGCGCTTTCATCCAGAAAATCAAAAATTTCCGCTGCCGCAGAGGCCATGTGCAAAAGCTGGTTCTGCTGGTTTTGCAGCGCCATGAACTGCGGCGTTAACCGGCTGAAGATAAGCACAAGTGTCAATAGTTCTGGTAAACCCACCTTCAACCATTCGAGACCGGCAAAAATATAAAACGCCAGCATCACCGCGCCCAAGACCTGCTGCATCATCCGCGCCGTGCTGATGTTGAGCGCGAAGGCAATCGAGTTGCGGCGTACATTCGCCAGACTGTCGGTCAGAAATTGCAGGTGGCGGCTCTCATTGCCCAAGAGTTTGCTCAGCCTGATCGCGCTTAGGCTCTCTTGCACCGTTGCCATCATCGCGCGGTTGACTTGCCCCTGTTCTTGCCCGAGTGCATGGGCATGGCGGCGCAGCCGTGTCATTAACAGATAGATCATCCCGCCGCTCGCCGCGACCAACACGGTCATCTCAGGCGATATCACAAAGGCAGTCACCAGATAGGCTGCAACAGCGGTCCCGGTTGCGGATAGGCCTATTCCGCTCTGTAGCCCGGCGCCAATGCGGCTCACCTCATGCATCACTAGGTTCACATGGTCTGAACGCGTCTGTTTTGCCAGCCAGGACCACTCAGCATGCAGTAAGTTCGACAGGCAGTTGGTGCGCAACGCGTCTACCAGCTCTTGCCTCAGCACCACCGAGACCCGTTCGCGCAAAAATTGAAGCCCGGCCCGAAAGACGATCAAGAGGATGAAAAAACTGAGCAACCCGCGAATATCGGAGGGCAGCCCGAAAAAGCTGAGCACTCTTATGATGGCTGCGGCTATCGGGTTTTGCCCGAGACCGCCTGCGACGAACTCCAACAGCGGGACCAATAGCATCAGCCCGATACCTTCGGTAGCGCTCAGTACGAGCATAAGAAGACCCAGAGCGACTACCCGATGGGGCGGGGCCAAGCGTAACACACGTATAAAGGTGCCCAAGCCCTTCACCGGTCTGCTCGCGCCAAGTCCGCTGGAGCAAACATGCGCACAACGGTGTAGGTATCGAAACTTCGCCCACCGCTCACAGGCACCCGGCCCGCAGCTACCCAGGCATGCGCTTGCATTTCGTTGCGCTGCGGATCGAGACGCGTTCCAAAATACAACATATAAGGCACCCCATAGACCCCCAACAGAACCCGAGCCGCAATCGCCTGTGCGAAGCAATTGGAGGTCCAGGGGGTATTCTTAGCGACAAGCGCAATGGTGCGTCTAATTTGCACGGCGCGCTGCTCTTGTACGGGGCTCGCCAGCGGCACCCAAGCGTTAAGCCCGGCATCACCGCCAAGTCGTTGCGCGATATGTCGGAACGAAACTGTCAGCACCAAAAAACGGGCAATCCCCAGCAACACCCAGGTTGGCCCAGCCCAAACCTGCACAAACCACGGCTGCGCGTGAAATGTTCTTAGTTTTTGCAGCCTCGGCACATTCTCACTCAGGTAGATTACATGTTGTGCTCTAAGTCGCCCAAGAGAGTCCACTGAGCAAGAGCTTTTCTGGTTGTGCACTGCTTGTGGACTCGCAAAAGCTCTTTTTTTATGCGCGATCGAGGCGAAGCTGTCATAGATCCTAGGTTTTGAGTTGCGCACAATGGCGGGAATATTTACGGCTAGGTTGAAAAATTTTTACCAAAGCATAAGCTCAAGGACTCGAGCAATGAATTTTCCAGACCGTCGGGTGTTCCCAGAGGCTCCTTATTACCGTGTGTATGGCCTGACACTGCAAAGCGATGTCGCTCTCCCTGGGGAAGCACGCCTTGAGAGTGATGGGGCGGTTGATGCGACCATCCGCCGGGGCCGTGTTTGTGAGCAAGGCACAGAGTTTGGTCGCCAGATCGGGCCATATGTCCGTGCAAAACCCGGCGCGCTTTGGCTTGATATACCAGATGTGGCGCGCTTCGCAGTTCGAGACGGCCGCGAGATCGTTTATGAGCCGATTGGCGATGTGGGGCACCAAGCGCTACGCTTGTTTTTATTAGGGAGCTGTCTTGGGGCACTGATGATCCAGCGCGGCCATCTCGTTCTACATGGCAATGCGATCCGCATCGGAGACGGTGTGGCGATTTGCTGTGGGGTATCGGGCGCTGGGAAATCGACACTGGCCGCCTCTATGATGCAAGCCGGGCAACAGATCGTCGCCGATGATGTGTGTCCACTCACGGAGCAGGGCGAGATCATTCCGGGGTTGCCACGCATCAAACTGTGGCAAGACAGCGCCGAGCGCTTAGGTATTGCTACGGACACCCTTGAAAGAGTACGTCCTGAGCTCAAGAAGTTTGAACTGCCTTTGGGCGAGGCCTTTTGCAACCAACCTTTGCCCGTTAGTGCGGTATACGTGTTGAACACGCATGTATCGTCGGAGTTTAGCGCAGAAGTACTAACCGGCATAGCAGCGTTTGAAGCTCTAAAGGCCCATACATACCGCTTTCGTTATGTCGATGGGTTGGGCAAAAAGATCGCGCACTTCAAAGCGTGTGGGCGCTTGGCTTCAAGGGTGCCTGTGGTCTCTATCAAGCGCCCAAGAGCCGGTTTTGAAATCGATAAATTGAACGCGCTCATTCTTGGGGACCTCAAGCAACAGAGGCTGAGCGCTTGACCCCGAAGCTCTATTGGCTCGCCTCCTACCCGAAATCCGGCAACACCTGGATGCGCGCCTTTATTACGAATCTACGTAACGAGACTGACGATCCGGCTTCAATAAACGCGCTTGGCACAAGTGGCATCGCGAGTGATCGGGCCTTGCTTGATGCGTTTCTCGGCTTTGAGACTGCGGATCTTACAACCTCTGAAATTGCACGCATACGTCCCGAGGTCTTTGCTTGGAAAGGCGCGCAACAAGCCCAGCCCACGTACCACAAGATCCATGATGCGCTTGAGCGGGTCCCCGGTGGCCGCTGGCTGATACCTGAAGAGCAAACCGCAGGTGTGTTATATATGCTGCGTAACCCGCTCGACGTGGCTCTGTCTTATGCCAATCATCGCAGCCGAACTGTCGATGATGCCATCCTCAAGATGGGTGACCCCAACCACCGTCTGTCCAAGCAGACAAAGGGAACGCAACACCGTCAAGTCGAGCAACGTATGCTCACGTGGTCTCAGCATGTGGAAAGCTGGACCGCTCAGACAGGGATCTCCACCTTAATTGTCCGTTATGAAGATATGCTTCACCTATCTGAGGAAACCTTTCAATCGGTTGCCGCTTTCCTCGGTCTTCCAAGTGATCGCGAAAGCATTGCGGATGCCTTGCGCAAGTCCTCATTTAACGAACTGCGGCGCCAAGAGGATGAGGAAGGGTTTCACGAGGGCCCTCGCAAATGCGCAAATTTCTTTAGACAAGGCCAAGCAGGCGGCTGGCAAACCGACTTGAGCGATGCCCAGATAAACCAGATCATTGCCGATCATGGTCTTGCGATGCGCCGCTTTGGCTATTTGAACGCGGATGGCAGTCCGCGCGTGATGTAAATAGGAGCACAGACCATGCAAGAACACACAACTTTACGCCGCACCCCTGACGTGATCGCCACCGAGGTAGATGGTATGACCTTAATGATGCATATCGAAACCGGAAAGTATCATGGGCTGAATGCAGTCGGCCGTCATATCTGGGACAGGCTAGATTGCCCGCAAACTGTAGAGACGCTGGCCGCATCGGTTGAGGCGACCTTTGAGGTGCCAGACGGGCAGACCGCCAAATCAGATGTCCTAACATTCCTAACGACGCTCATCGACAGCAAGCTGGTGCAAATTGAAAGCGCCGCCCCTTAGAGCAGCGTCATGTTTGCAGTTGTTTTCATGCGCGGGGCAGAGCGCGATGCGCGGGCCATTGCCAGCCCCGAGCAGCTTCTTGGCGCTCTGACCCCCTATGATCAGGCCGATCAAACCGGTGATTGGTCAAATGGGCATCTATTGATCGTCCAGGCCCTTACTTTCAATACCGCCAGCTCGCAGCATGAACAAACCCCGACGCGCTGCGCTGAAACTGGCCGCGTGATTGCCGCCTGGGCCCGGCTCGACAATCGGGCCGAGCTTGCAGCCGCCCTTGGGCTTGATCTCAATGATAGCTGTACAGATCCCGTGCTCATTCTCGCCGCCCATCGTAAATGGGGGGGCGATTGTGCCAGCCGGCTTGAGGGGGATTTCAGCTTTGTGATCTACGACCCTGCGCGCGATGATCTTTTCGCTGCGCGTGACAGCCTCGGCGCGCGCCCCTTGTTTTATAGCATCGACAACAACCGGGCGGTGATCGCCACAACCGCTGCGCTGTTTCAAGCTCTCAATGAGCCCAGCCCCACCCCCTCTCGAGAGTGGATCGCGCGAAACTTCATCGGCCAACAAACCGACACCTCCAAAACGGCCTACGAAAACATCTGGAAACTGCCCCCGGCCCATCACCTGCGCGTGGAAAAAAGCGGAACTTCCAAGCCGGTAGAATACTTTACCTTCGAAGACACCGCGCCCTGGCACACAGAGCGCGATGACCGCTGGCTCGCTCCCTACCGTGACGCCTTCCACCGGGCGACTGAAACGCGATTGCGCAGTGCTTATCTTGTGGGTGCCGAAAGCTCGGGCGGGCTTGATAGCTCGACCATCATCGCCCATGCGGCCAAAAAAACATGGCACGGCATCCCCGATTTTCACTGTTTCGGAATATGCCATCTTGAGCAAGAGCCCGAGGTTATCTTGCAGACCGCGCTCTATTGCGGCCTCAAACACACGCATATTCTCACCACACCCGATTACCACACCGAGGCGGCCCACCTTACGCGCGCAATCAAAACTCTCGGCTACCCCCCTGAGCATCGTCATGCCACGTTCCATATACCGCTCTTTGAACTCTGCACTCAGCTTGGGGTCCGCACGCTGCTTTCGGGCTATGGAGGGGATGAGATCGTGACCAACCAGGCCGGTTTTCTCGGGCGCGAATATCTGCGTCGCGGTGCATATGGCGCGCTCTTGCGTGAGCTTCCTGGCCCGGCGCCGATGCGCGCGCTTCGATTGGTCCGAATGCTCGCCCGGCAAGGCTTGCGCGGCCAGCGCCCTTTCCCACCAGCGCCGCCCACACCGCTATTTGCGCAGAATATCCTGCGCCGCGATGTCCTGGAGGCTTTCGGCCTGGATGAAATCTGGCCCAGCCGCGAACGCAACCGAAACGCAGCGCGATCTGTCAACGAGCTTCTCCTTGGCAATCCAGCCTTCAAGACAATGCGTGTGGGACGCTTGGAAGGCTGCGCCGTAATCGCCAATAGCTACAAGATCGAATACCGCTGGCCCCTATTTGACCGTCAACTGATCGCACAATATTTGCGCACCCCCGCCGTTGAAAAGCGCAGCCGGCATCTCGGGCGGTATCTGCACCGTCGCGCCTGTGAAGGTACGATCCCTGAACAGATCTTATGGAAACCCGGAAAAGATCTAGGGGGTTTCGTAAATTTTGATCCAGAGCGCAAACTTGCACCGCCTAATGTGGAGGTTACCGCGTTTCCGCTAATTGCAGATCTAATTGATACGCAAAAACTCAACCAGCACATAAATGCGCTCAAGCTCGCGCAATCGGATATGACGCAGTGGGCAAATAGCCACGCTCAGAGAAATAGCTTGCGGATACTCGGCGAAATGTGCCATTGGATAAACGTATTATGACCATTATATTCAAGGAAAGAAGGGTGGAAATGAACGACAAGACTGAAAATCACGCGGATATTAAGCAGCCATATGAAGCACCAGAGTTGCTCTCGCTCGACCTGGACCAAACCGAAAGCGGCCTATTAAGTAACGCTACTCAGGAAAATGACTCTTACCATCTAGGTAGCTGAAGGTAAGAGCGTACAGAGCAACACGCAAGGGCGCAGGCAGCTTCTTGTAGAGTAATATCGTTGCTTCAATTGTTTTATTTTCAAATATTTGGCAAGCCCCGGTTATCGAGCCGGGGCTTGTTTCTATTTGAGGGCACCAGATTTATGTGCGGGCGGGAAATATTCCGACGAGCGCGATAATAAAGTTCACCGCAGCATAGGGGTTGCGAACACTGAATGCCTGCCCGCCGCCAGTATTCCCGACCGAATCCCCAAAAAATGTGCGGTCCACAGCCGCTGTAGGGGCAGCGTATATTGGTTCCACTGGGCTTAATGCAAGCATGTTGCCCTGAGGGCTTCGCTTGTCTGCCACTGCAAGTTCACCATAAAATCCGTGATTATGCGATGGCATCTCGGCCTCAGTGAGCATTTGCGTCTCACGTCCGCCTCTCTCTCCGAGCTCGTAGGGGCGTAACCCAGGCGCAGCACCTGGATGCATCGCAAAGCGCCCTCGCAAATCAGGCAATGCGAAGTCTACTCTCCCATCTCCGCCGTATTGGGTGCCCAAAACGGAAAAGAGCGCTTCGTTTTTCCGTATTTGCAGTAATTGCCCATCGCAAAAAGCCCAGCCGACCGGCGCAAATGAGCCTGCGAACATGATGATTTGACCAATAAATGGCTCCATGAGTTTCCTCTTTCGTATGACGTGAGTAGCGCGGAGTTTGCACTCGTTGTCTCTTTGTCAAACAAGAATGGTAACTTTTCCGTTCCGATAAAATCTCTCAAACTCAGAGTGTGCGCCTCACACAGAACTCTCAATGGAACCCATTTGGCACCAGTCTTGGATCTGCGCAGCGAAGGTGCAAAGTCGGCAAGGATCGAGGTCAGAAATCTGTTTCGCGAGGACCGGATTTCTACGGTGCAAAGCGGCTTTTATTCGCTCCTTGATGGCAATCCAAAAATCGAATTGTCAGCAGAGGAAGGCGCCAGCGGCCGCAGTTTTTCCCACTGGACGTTGGTGACGAAACACGGAAAGTTTACGGCCCCGACGCCGAGGATCGAGTTTCCTGGGAATTTTACTGCTGCAACAGAGACAAATGCACAGAGCGCGCAGGTGAGCATGCAAGACATGTCGCACATTATCGCGCATTACACATGAGGGCCGTAATTGGCGTGGAAATAGATCAAGTTAGCTCAAGCGTGCCGGTTATGCGCGCTTGAGCCTCGTGAGAGGCAGCGAAGACAAGGGCATCGAGCATGTGCCTGAGCTCGCCAAGCCCCATCTCACGCCACCTGCAGTGGATGGTCACAGGCAAGACCCACTGCGTGCCTAAAAGGCGCCGCCATCCGAGCTATTCCGAGGTTTATCTGTCATCTCGGGATGCGTGTCTGATTGATCTGATGCGGGCAAATTGCTACAAATGAGGCAATTCGCTACATCGCGCAGTTCCGTACAAGGTGATTGAAATGGCAACAGCAAGTATAAGGCTTGACCAAGACTTAGTTGATAGAGCTTCAGTCATCGCGAAAGCGCTTAATCGGACGCCACCCAAACAAATTGAGCATTGGGCAAAAATTGGCGAAATGATGGAAGATAATCCAGATTTGCCCTATGAGTTCGTTCGGCAGGCGATTATTGCCAAAGCTGAAAAAGAAGCTGGGAAGTTAGGCGCTTACAGCTTTGATTGAAGTAACCACAATCCTACAGACGCCAACCGACGATGGTTGCGTGGGGCTGGAACTCATTGGGCTCGCCCCAAACGAACATTTTTACCGCGATTTGAAGCAGAGCTTTCGCGTCCCAGCTTAGCTATCGGGGTGCACCGCGTCTGGGCCATAGAGGCGCAGGAATAGGTTGGCTTCTTCGTTATTCTTGAAAAACGGCACCGAGGCGGGGGAGCCGAGATTGGGCAAGAGTTTTTGCACTTCGCTCAGAACGACTTCGGTAATAAAGGGCATATCAAAGCTGCGCGCGGCGGCCAGTTCGACCCATTGCAGATGCGAAAGCTCATCGCAGGCGGCGCTGAAATCATCCAGATCAGAGCTTACTTGATCCGCATCAATCAAAAAGAACCTTGCATCAAAGCGGCGCGGGCGTCCCGGCGGGGTCAGGGCGCGAAACACGAAGGTCAGCGCCGAGGGGTCGGGCACAAATCCGCGCGCGGCAAAACCTTGCCAATCCTCGGGCGCATCTTGCCAAGTTCCTTTCTGGCCCAAAATCAGCCCGGTTTCCTCCCAAAGCTCGCGAATGGCGGCGGCGGCCAGGGCCTGCGGCGTGATGGGGGGAACGATGAGATCTTCGGTGAGCCGCGCTTGGCAGACCGGGTTAAGAGCCGCGCCCAAGGGCACATGTTGATCACCCATATCCACAGCACCGCCGGGAAAGACGAATTTATTGGGCATGAACACCGCTTTGGCTCCGCGCTGGCCCATCAAAATCTTAGGGTTTGATCCCGCATCGCGCAGCACGATCACGGTGGCTGCGTTGCGGATCTGGGATTTATCTGTGCTCATGCGCTGCTGCTCCTGCCTGCGCTATGATTTGCCCCCCTCAAAGCCGCCCATCCGGCGCGACCATTGGAAGGCAATCACCGCGCCTTTCAATTTGGGCAGAAGGTAAAGCGCCAGCGCCACAGATCCAACCGCGAAAATGGTAAATAACACCAAAGGTTCGGGGCGAAACCACACAAAGGTGAAGTGCAGCAGAAAAATCATGATTTTACCGACAATCAAAATCGTCAGATAGGCGGGTCCATCATCGGCGCGGTGGTGGTGCAGCTCTTCTTTGCAGGCCGGGCAGGTGTCATGCACTTTCAGAAAGTTAAACAGAATCGGCCCAGATCCGCAATTTGGGCATCGCCCCATAAAGCCACGTCGCAAGGCGCGCCACAGGGGGCGGTCGTTCTGAGCGGTTTGTACCTGAGAGGTTTGCGCCTGAGAGGTTTGCACTGTCTCGGTCATGCGAGGATCCTAAGAAAATCAATAATATGGACGCCCTTTTTGCCGCGGTTTGCCGCAAAACACCACGAGGCCAGATGTCCTTGTGGCGCTGTGCCGCAGTCTTAAAAGTAGTCTCGATAGTCGTGGCGCTGTGCCGCATTTTCAAAAATTTCAACAAAGAGCGACGGAACCGGGCGCGGGCTGCGTTTGACTTGATAGAAAGGCTGCAAACAGGCCTTTTGGAGCGCAAAGAAGGGACGCAGGATTATGAAGACAGCAGTGAAACTCAGTGTGTTGAGCTTGAGCATCGTACTTGGTGGCATCGCGATGGCCGAGGCGCGCGGCGGGCCAAAGATCAGCTTTGACGAGCTTGACGCGAATAAAGACGGCCAGCTGAGCCAAGAGGAAATGCAAGCCCATCGCCAAGCCCGCTTTGAGGCCAGTGATACGGATGGGGATGGTGCGCTGAGCCGTGCTGAGCTTGAGGCAAAGATGGCAGAGCAAATGGCGCGCCGTTTGGATAAGATGCTGGAGCGTAAAGATGCCAATGGCGACGGGGCTTTGAGCCTTGAGGAAATGCAAGGGCGGCGCGATCCGGCCAAGATGTTCTCGCGTTTGGATGAAGATGGCGATGGTCTGATTTCAAAAGCGGAATTTGACGCCATGGGCGAGCGGATGAAGCAACGCCACGGTCACGGGAATGGGCATCGTCATGGCGCAAGCGAATAGGCGCTCTGTCTGAGGCTTTGGGGATTTCGTGACCAAGCAAGAGACATCCGCCGCTGTTCAGGCAGATTTGTTGGCCCGCGCCGCAACGGGAGAGGCGCGGGCGGCGAAAGATCTGACAGCGCTTTTGGCCCCGCGCGCCTATCGCCAAGCGTTTCGTATGCTGGGCAACAGGGCTGAGGCTGAGGATGTGGTGCAAGATGCGATGATGCGTCTGTGGCGCGCGGCTCCAAACTGGCAGGCGGGCGGGGCGCAGGTCTCCACTTGGCTTTACCGGGTTGTGGCAAACCTGTGCATTGACCGGATGCGGCGGGGCAGTCAGGCCTCTTTGCAAGACGATGATATGCCCGAACCGCTTGATCCCGGCCCAGGACAAGAGACGCAGCTGATCCAAAAGGCGCGGCTTTCGGCCCTGTATGCAGCGCTGCGCAAATTGCCGGATCGGCAAAGACAAGCGGTCGTGCTGCGCCATATCGAGGGGCTCAGCAATCCCGAGATCGCGGGCATAATGGATGTGACCGTAGAGGCGGTGGAAAGTCTGAGCGCGCGGGGAAAACGGGCGCTGAGCAAGGATTTGGGCCCCCACAAAAAGGAGCTAGGGTTTAGTGATGACAGATGACGATTTGAGCCCGGATGCGCTGGGCAAGCTCTTTGCCAGTGCGCGCGCGGAAGAGGCCCCGATTGGGGATGATTTTCTAACCCGCTTGCAAGCGGATGCGGCCCTAGCGGTTGCTGGGCGCGCGCGCGAACCGGTCAATCTCTGGCGTCAAATCCATGCGCTATTTGGGGGCTGGGCCGGTCTGGGCGGCCTTTCTGTGGCAGGGCTCGCGGGGTTTGCCTTTGGTATCTCGGGCAGCCTTGGGGTGTCTGAAACCCTGAACGCGGCGGCTTTCTTGCAAAATGACCTAACGCTTTATTCCGAGCAGTTTTCGAGCCTTTCGCTTGAGACGCTCTTATTGGAGGATTTTTGATATGTCTGATATGCCTCAACCCGCGCGCGCGGCGCGCCGTTTTAAGTGGCTGCTTGGGGTTTCGCTGGCGCTCAATCTTGCGATTGTCGGCTTGATCATTGGCGCTGTTTTTCATGGGCATCCTGGGCCGAGCTCGAGCCATATGCGTAGCGGTTTTGCGCTGGTGGCGGCGCTTGAGCGCGAGGATCGCAAAGCTGTGCTGCAGGGGCTGCGCGAGCGGGGGCGGGAGCAACGGCAAGCCCATCGCGGCTATCATGAGGCCCTGTTGGATCAGCTCAGATCGGAGGAATTTTCACCCGATACCCTGCGCGGCTTAGTAACGGAAAGCGCAAACGGTCTGCGCGACGTGCAGGATGAGGTCGCAGAGCGTCTGCTGGCCCGGCTCAGCGAGATGTCGCTGCAAGAGCGGCGCGATTATGCGGATCGTGTCGAGCGAAAATTAAGGCGCAGCGCGCGCCCATGAAGGGGCGGCGGAGTTGAGTGGTGAGTTCTGCGCCGTGGGGGTTTTGCACCCCCACACCCCCGCAAGGTATTTACTGGCCAAATGAAGGGGGGCGATTAGGCTGCGGTCTGGGCGCTCATGAACCCGTTTCGGCCCGCATGCTTGGCCCGGTAGAGCGCGCGATCAGCGCTATCAAGCAGGGCGGCAGGCATTTGGGCCGCTTTCACATTGGGGCAGCTATCGGAGAGGGCCAGGCCAATGGAGAGGGTCACATTGATGGGGCAGACCAGCTCCATGGATCGAATGGGGGTTTGCGCCAGAAGGGTGCATAGATGGCGCGCGGCCTGATCGGCCCCTTTGCGATCCATGTCGGGCATGACCAGCAAAAACTCTTCGCCCCCCAGCCGCGCCACCATATCAGAGGCACCCATGTTGCGGGCGAGCAGCTTTGCCACTTTTTTCAGCACAACATCCCCGGCCCCATGTCCAAATGTGTCATTCACCCGCTTGAAGTGATCAAGATCTGCGATCATGACCGCGAAGGGGCGCCCGGATTTTTCAGATGCCGCAGCTATGCGTTCTAGATAAGGGATCGCATAGCGCCGGTTATAGAGCCCGGTGAGGGGGTCGCGCAGGGCTGATTCTGCGGTGTCCAGAACGCTGGCGCGTTGCTGGCTTTTGTGATGAAACCGCGCATGCAGCCTTTGGATGCGCACGCTGATTTCTTCGGCATCGACCGGCTCGACCACCGCATCATCCGCCCCTTGATCCAGCGCTTGCGCCGCGATTTCTGCCTGCCCTTCGCAGGTGATGGCCAGGATGGGTGTGTTGCGGGTGTCGTGGTTTGAGCGCAAATTGGAGATCAATTCCAGTACAATGCGCTCTTGCCCTTTGGGGATTTCGAGCACCGTCACGCGGCTTTGCGTCTCTTTCGTGATCTCGGGCATGGCGCGCCCAAAATTGGCAAATTGCACCTCTAGCTTGGGATGGTCGATCCATGCATTGGGTGCGCTGGCACCGATTGCGGATATGCGTAGCACCGGTGTGGTTTGCGCATCATTGAGCATAAGATTGCTGGGGCCGTGATCTGGTGCCATATCGCGCAATTGCCATTCTTCATCGCGCGCCCGCCCGCGCAGCACCGCACGGGTTGCGGCCAGAATGTGGCGCACGCCATCCGAGCTGCGCAGAACATCCTCGGCCCCGGCTGTGAGAAGCTCGGCGCGCAAATGACGTGTGGCAGAGATCGCGAGAATCGGCGGGCGGGCCTCTTGCGTTTTTTCGGTGACGAGGTGGCAGAATTTCAACAACGATGCATCGGGCAGCGTGTCGTTCACAATGATTAAGCCGGGAATGCCCTGATCCAACAGCGCCAAAGCGTCCTGGGCGCAGCTCACCGTTTCGACCTGATACCAGGACGTCGCAAGAGCCACTTTCAGCGCCACCCGATTTGTTGAAACCCCATCGACAATCAAGAGCTTGGTTTGCACGAGACACCTATATATAACGTGGTTAACTTAGGGCCCATTCTTGCGGGAAAACTGGTTAAGAAACGGTTTCGAAATTGGATCAAACTTGAAAAGGATCGAGATGGGACAGCAAGAAGCCGCCGAAACCTTGGCGCTGCGGGCTCTGGCTTGGCTGGCGGGGCAAGAGGATCTGTTGGGGGTGTTCTTGGGCGCAAGCGGGATGTCGCGCGATGAACTTGCCAGCCGCGCGGGCGAGCCGGAGTTTTTGGGCTCTTTGCTCGATTTTATTCTGATGGATGATGCGTGGATCCGGCAGTTTTGCGATTCTGAAGGGCTAGGATATGAGGCACCGATGCAAGCACGGCGCGCCTTGCCCGGCGGGGAGGACATCAATTGGACGTGAGCAAGATTAAGGGTTTGCTGTTTGATAAGGATGGCACGCTGTTTGACTTTACCCGAACCTGGGAAAGCTTTACGGCTGCGGTTCTGCGGCGGCTGGGGCGGGATGAGACCCATGCAACGCAGCTTGGCCACGCCATTGGCTTTGATCTTGAGACCCGGCTTTTCGCGCCCAGCAGCGTGGTGATTGCGGGCACGCCGCGTGAGATTGCTGAGGCGCTGGAAACTCAGCTGCCTGGTCAAGATGTGCCAGAGCTGATTGAGGTGCTGAATACAGAGGCCGCGCGCGCACCGCAATCAGAGGTGGTTCCGCTGGCGGCGTTTCTGAGCGATTTGCGCAATCAGGGCTATAAGCTGGGCGTTGCCACCAATGATGCCGAGATGCCTGCGCGCGCGCATTTAAGCTCGGTGAATGCGGTGCAGTGCTTTGATTTCATTGCGGGTTTTGATAGCGGCTATGGGGGGAAACCTGCGCCGGGGCAGCTGAAAGCCTTTTGCGCGGCGACTGCTTTGCGCCCGGACAGCTGCGCGATGATTGGCGATAGTTTGCATGATCTCAAAGCGGGCCGCGCCGCTGGGTTTGCCACCATTGCCGTGCTCACCGGGCTTGCGAGCAAAGAGGAGCTGACCCCCTTTGCCGATGTGGTGCTGGCCGATATCGGGCAGATCCCTGCTTGGCTCGGGCGTTAAGCTGGCCCCGAAACGCGACCGAATCTGTCGCAAATAGAAAATCTTAACGACTTGGAATCCCGTTTGTTTGTGACAGCAGCAAATGGAGGACCTCATGGCAGATGCACCAAAGCGCAGATCCCGCGGCGGCGGACGGGCAGGGGCAGCAGCGCGGCGCGGCACTGCGGTGATCGAGCAAATGCCTTGGCGCATCCCGGTTAATATCGACCGCCCCACCGAGCCTCTTAGCCCAGAGGGCGTGGCCGCGATCCATGACGGGGCGATGCGCATTCTCGAAGAGATCGGCATCGAGTTCCTGAACCCCGAGGCTTTGGAAATCTTGCGCCAAGCGGGCTGCACCGTCGAGGGCGAAACGGTGCGCATGGGGCGCGATTTCGTGATGGAGATGGTGGCTAAAGCCCCGTCCGAGTTCGAAATCGCCGCGCGTAACCCGGCCCATAACCTGCCTGTGGGGGGCAAGCATATCCTCTTTGGCAATGTCTCCTCGCCGCCGAATTATTTCGATCTTGAGATCGGCCGCAAAGTTTCTGGCAATCGCGCGCAATGCGCGAACCTCTTGAAACTTACCCAATATTTCAACTGCATTCATTTTGCAGGCGGTTATCCGGTGGAGCCCGTCGATGTGCATGCCTCGGTGCGCCATCTCGATGTGCTTTATGATAAGTTGACCCTGACGGATAAGGTCATGCATGCCTATTCACTGGGCAAAGAGCGCGTCGAAGACGTGATGGAGATGGTGAAAATCGCCAATGGCCTCACCGAGGAAGAGTTCCGCGCTAAGCCCTATATGTACACCAATATCAACTCTACCTCGCCGCTCAAACATGATTTTCCGATGATTGATGGCTGTTTGCGCATGATCCGGCGCGGGCAGGCGGTGGTGGTCACGCCCTTTACCCTGGCTGGCGCGATGGCCCCTGTCACTATGTCTGGTGCGGTGGCGCAATCCATTGCCGAAGCGCTTTGCGCCATTGCGCTGTTCCAATATGTGGCGCCGGGCTGTGCTTGCGTGATTGGCACCTTTACCTCCAATGTAGACATGAAATCCGGCGCGCCTGCCTTTGGCACGCCCGAATATATGCGCTCCACTCAAATGACCGGGCAGATGGCGCGGTTTTATGGGTTGCCCATGCGCTCCTCCGGTGTGTGCGCGGCAAATGTGCCTGATGGGCAAGCGATGTGGGAGACGTCGAACTCGCTTTGGGCGGCGGTGCAATCGGGCACCAATATGGTCTATCATGCGGCGGGCTGGCTTGAGGGCGGGCTGATCGCAAGCCCCGAAAAATTCATCATGGATTGCGAAGTTTTGCAGATGATTCAACGCTATATGGAGCCAGAAGTAAACGGCACCGGCCCCGATGAGATCGCCCTAGACGCCATCAAAGAAGTCGGCAGCTCGGGCCATTTCTTTGGCATCCAGCACACGCAAGATCGTTACACCAGCGCGTTTTATCAGCCCTTCCTGTCGGATTGGCGCAATTTCGAAGCCTGGGAAGTCGCAGGTGGCACCTGGACCGCAGAGCGCGCCCATCGCATGTTCAAAGAAATCATCAACAATTTCGAGGCCCCGCCCATGGAAGAGGGCCGCAAACAAGAGCTGGCCGAATTTGTCGAACGGCGCAAAGCTGAGGGCGGCGCGCCTACGGATTTTTGAGTTAATCGCCTGGAAATTCTCTAAACTTTTAGCTCTTTGCACTCTGTTAATGAGCATCGACTAAAGTGATCGCAAGTCTTGAGGTGCTTGTGATGCATGGTTTGATTCTACGGACAGTTCAGCGGTTCGTCACTGATCTATATGGCCCGCCACGTTGGCAGGCTGTTATTAAAAAGGCGGCGCTCGATTTTGATGATTTCGAGGCGATGCTTGAATATGATGAGCCGGTGGCAACCGCCCTGTTCAATGGGCTGGAGGCCAGTTTTGAACAGCCCATGGATGAATTGCTAGAGGATTTGGGAACCTATCTGGTCGCCCATCCCAGCAATGAAACCGTTCGGCGGCTCTTGCGCTTTAGCGGGGTCAGCTTTGATGACTTTTTATTCGCGATCGACGATTTGCCAGAGCGCGTGCGCATGGCGATCCCTGATCTAAATCTGCCGCATTTGGATCTAAGAGCCTACGCCTCGGGCACGTTTTCGCTGTCGGCCTATGATGCGATGCCTGGGTTTGGCCATGTTTTGGTGGGGTTGTTGCGCACAATGGCGGATGATTATGGCGCGTTGGTGATGGTCGATTATGCCGGTCGCACGCAAGGATGTGAGTCCCTGGAAATTCGATTGCTCGAAACCACCTTTGCGGATGGGCGCAGCTTCGATTTGGCAAGCGCCGCAGTGGGAGGTTAGGCGTGGAAAATAGTGTCGAATATTCAATCCTAGACGTCATTTGCCCCATGCATGTGGTCGTCTCGAAAACTGGCCATATCGTGAATGCGGGGCCAACGGCGCAAAAACTTGGCGGCGAAAAAGGGCTTGTGGGACGCCGGTTCTTGGAGTTGTTCCAGCTTTCAAAACCCAAGCAAGTCAAACAGATTGAAGATCTCGCCTCAATCACCGCCAAAAAGCTGCATCTAGAGCTGCGCGAGCCGCCCCATACCTCACTAAAAGGGGTTGCCATGCCAAGCGGCGTGGAGGGCAGTTTTCTGATTAATCTCTCTTTCGGGATCGCAATTCAGGAAGCGATTGGCGCGTTTTCCCTGACCAATACAGATTTCGCCGCCACCGATTTGACGATCGAAATGCTGTATCTGCTTGAGGCGAAGAATGCGACATTTGACGCGCTGCGCACGCTCAATAACCGCCTGCATGGCGACAAAAAAGCGGCCGAAGAAAAAGCCTACACAGATGCTTTGACCGGGCTGAAAAACCGCCGCGCCCTGGACAATGAGCTGTCAAAATTGGTGGCGCGGCACCAGCCATTAGCTCTGATGCATGTCGATCTCGATTACTTTAAGGCCGTGAACGATACCTACGGCCATGCCGCAGGGGATTTGGTGCTTGAACAGGTCGCAAAAGTTTTCAATAGCGTTACCCGAGACAGCGATATCATCTCGCGGGTTGGCGGCGATGAATTCATTCTTGTCCTACCTAAGCTTACAGAAAAA
This sequence comes from Aliishimia sp., assembly GCA_963678085.1. Classification (GTDB taxonomy): domain Bacteria; phylum Pseudomonadota; class Alphaproteobacteria; order Rhodobacterales; family Rhodobacteraceae; genus Aliishimia. The sequence goes on along the minus strand of OY782680.1, from coordinate 2,786,183 downwards.
TCTCGATTAGAATGCCTGGGTGACGAGATCATTTCGGCGCTTGAAGTTCCGGTCATGTATAATGACATCGAATGTAAAATCTCTGGCAGTATCGGCACTGTAATCTGGGATGGGTTTTCACCGACCTCACCGGAAACGCTGATCAATGATGCGGATATTGCGCTTTATGCCTCAAAGGATGGCGGGCGCGGCAGGCAGACATTCTACCTTCCCGTTCTCAGAGAACGCACAAAATCAGAGGATGACGAAGGCGGGGATGTCGTCGAATTGTGGGGCATTGAAGCCGCATAACCAAACTGGGCGCGCAAACGCTGTGGCCTTCGATATCTGCTTGATGCGCCGGGCTGCCTGAGGCATCAACCCCGCAATGGCAAAGCAACTCGACTATATGACCCTTCGGGAGATTTTCACCCGGTTTCAGGCAAGTGAGCCCGAGCCCAAAGGCGAGTTGGAACATGTGAATGTCTACACGCTTGTGGTCGCGGTTGCGCTCTCGGCGCAAGCCACGGATGCCGGGGTGAACAAAGCCACGCGCAAACTGTTCCAAATCGCGGATACCCCGCAAAAAATGCTGGATCTCGGGCTCGACGGGGTCACCGAACATATCAAAACCATTGGTCTTTACCGGCAAAAGGCCAAAAATGTGATCAAGATGAGCCAAATGCTCGTCGATCAATTTGGCGGAGAGGTGCCCAATTCCCGTGCCGCGCTGCAATCTCTTCCGGGGGTGGGGCGCAAAACCGCCAATGTCGTGCTCAATATGTGGTGGCGCCAGCCCGCCCAGGCGGTGGATACCCATATTTTTCGCGTTGGCAATCGCACAGGAATCGCGCCGGGCAAGACAGTCGATCATGTGGAACGCGCGATTGAGGATAATATCCCGGCGGATTTTCAACTTCACGCCCATCACTGGCTGATCTTGCATGGCCGCTATATATGCACCGCGCGCAAGCCCAAATGCGGTGCCTGCCTGATCCATGATTTATGCCCCTTTGAGGAAAAAACGAAATGACGAAATATAAGCTGGTCGGCATTGGAAATGCTGTTGTGGATGTGATCTCGCATGCTGGGGATGATTTCCTGGCCGAGAAAGGCATCGAGAAAGGCATCATGCAGCTGATCGAGCAAGAGCGCGGGCAGGAGCTTTACGGGGCGATGCAAGATCGCATGCAAACACCTGGCGGCTCGGTTGCCAATACTATCGCGGGCGCTGGGGCTTTGGGCCTTGCCAGTGCGTTTATTGGCCGGGTGTGCGATGATGAGCTGGGGCAATTTTATGCAAAGGCCATGGCCGATGAGGGCACAGATTTCGTGAACGCGCCCGTGGCGCAGGGCGAGCTGCCAACCTCGCGCTCGATGATTTTTGTCTCGCCTGATGGGGAGCGTTCGATGAACACCTATCTGGGGATTTCCTCCGAGCTTGGGCCGCAAGATGTGCCAAAAGATGTGGCTGCAGGCGCTGAGGTGATGTTTATGGAAGGTTACCTGTTTGACAAAGACAAGGGCAAAGAGGCGTTTCGCACTGCGTCTCGTCTGTGCCGCGCTGCCGGGGGCAAGACGGGCATGACCATTTCCGACCCGTTCTGCGTTGAGCGTCACCGCGCCGATTTTCTCGACATGATCGCCCATGAGCTGGATTATGTGATCGGCAATGAGCATGAGATTTGCGCTCTGTTTGAAACCGATGATCTTGAGGCGGCGATGGGAAAAGCAGCTGATATGATCCCGCTAATGGTCTGCACGCGTTCGGGTGATGGGGTGACGATCATTGCAGGCGATGAACGCCATGATATTCCTGTGACGCCCATCACGCCGGTCGATGCCACCGGGGCCGGGGATCAATTCGCTGCCGGTTTCCTTTATGGTCTTGCGACGGGACGAGATTTGCAGACCTGCGGCAAGATGGGCAATCTCTGCGCCGCTGAGGTAATCAGCCATGTGGGCCCACGCCCGCAGAGTGATATGCGCGCTGCATTTGCCAAGGCCGGTCTTTTGTGATGCTTGACGAGGGGCTCTATGATGTGCCTGCGGGCAAATTGGCGGCGGTGATCACGCATCTTGAGATGAGCCGCAAAACCATGCGCGGTGTAGACGTACCGCAAGGGCTAACCTTTGCCGAGTTGCCCCGTGATGTGGCGCTTTATCAGGATCTGTTTCGGCGCATCGGGGCCTTTTGGCTTTGGGCCGACCGGCTGCACATCTCTGACAATGCGCTGGGCGAGATCATTGAAGACCCCAAAGTGACCCTGCACACGCTCATCATGGATGGCTGCCCCGAAGCGCTTCTTGAGCTGGATTTTCGAACCCCCGGAACCTGCAAACTCGCGTATTTCGGCCTGACGCAAAAGCTGATTGGCATCGGGGCTGGGGCCTATCTGATGGATCGCGCGATTGAGATGGCTTTCGCGGCAGATATCTCTCATCTGACCTTGCACACCTGCACGCTGGATAGCCCGCAAGCCCTGCCATTCTATCTTAAATCAGGCTTCACGCCCATCCGGCGGCAGGTGCAGATTTCCGATGATCCGCGCCTACTTGGACACTATCATCTTGAAACCCAGGCAGTGGTTCCAATCCTTTAGCCCCTAAGGGGAACCTCGGCACCGCGTACTGGGTGGGGGCTATGATGCGCGGTGCCGAGGGAAGCTTTTGCAGCTACAGGGAGGTGTATGATGGAGGTTTGGGGCGCAAGTTTGACCAAAGCGTGATCCCTCAAGGTGAATCCAAGGCAAAGCTTGACACTTTTGGGCCGGGCTTTCATGTAGCAACAAAGAATTATTAGGTCGATTACTGAGGCGATGGGTATGGCTGAGAAAACAAGCGTAACGGGCGGCGTCTGGGAGACGGCCAAAACCATTATCTATGCGCTGGCTATTGCGGGCTTGTTTCGCTCTTTGCTGTTTCAACCCTTTTGGATTCCGTCTGGGTCGATGAAAGAGACGCTGTTGATCGGCGATTTTCTCTTTGTGAATAAGATGGCCTATGGCTATAGCCACGCGTCTTGCCCGCCTTTGCGGATTTTGGGGCTTGATTCGAATGTTGTGTGCCCGTTTTTGGACGGGGATAACACCCGGCTTTGGGGCGCAGAGCCAGAGCGCGGCGATGTTGTCGTGTTCCGTCATCCTGTGCATGGCAAAGAATATATTAAACGGCTGATCGGCCTGCCCGGCGATACGGTTCAAATGCAAGATGGGCGGGTGGTCCTGAATGGCAAAATCCTGCCCCAGCGCTATGACGGCGAGTTCCGCGAAGTCATGGAGCAGCAGGGGTCTCAGAGGCGTTATCCAGAATGTGAAAACCGCCCCGTCGGTGATGGTGGCCTGTGTAAGAAAACCCGCAATATTGAAACATTGCCCGGTGGCCGTGAATATGCGGTGCTGAATGCGAGTGATCGCGGCTGGGCTGACAATACACGGGTTTTCAAAGTGCCTGCGGGGCATTATTTCTTTCTCGGCGATAACCGCGATAATTCTCAAGACAGCCGCGCTCCGCATAATCGCCAAGGGCCCGGATTTGTGCCCTATGAGAATCTGATTGGGCGCGCGGATCGGATCATGTTCTCCTCCTCGGGCCGCAGCATGCTGTTTTTCTGGACCTGGCGCAGTGATCGCTATTTTAAGGCGGTGCAGTGAAGCTATCCGCAGATCAAGCCGCCTTTTGCACGCGCATCGGCTATCGGTTTAGCAATCCGGCCCTTTTACATGAGGCGCTCACGCATCCCTCGCGGTCAGAAACCACGCGCCCCGATAATCAACGGCTCGAATTTCTTGGGGATCGCGTGCTGGGTCTTGTGATGGCTGAGGCGCTGCTGAAAGAGGATCCCGAGGCCAAAGAGGGCCATTTAGCCCCGCGTTTTAATGCATTAGTGCGCAAAGAGGCCTGTGCCAAGGTCGCCCAAGAGATTGATATCGGCGCAGTGATGCGCTTTGGCCGCTCAGAGCAAATGTCTGGCGGGCGGCGCAAACTCGCGGCCTTGGGCGATGGGATGGAGGCGGTGATTGCCGCTGTCTATCTCGATGGGGGCTTTGATGCCGCGCAAAAGATGATCCTGCGCCTTTGGGCCAGCCAGATCGCAAGCGTGGAAACCGATGCGCGCGATTCCAAAACCACGTTGCAAGAATGGGCCCAAGCGCGCAAACTGCCGCCCCCTACCTATATCGAAACCGCGCGCAGCGGTCCCGACCACGCGCCTGTGTTCGAGATCACGGCTCAGTTGGTCGATGGCAGGACAGCAAAAGGCAGTGCCGGTTCAAAACGCCTGGCCGAACAGGCCGCGGCCAAAGCGCTCTTGGCGCAGTTGGAGACACCCACATGAGCACATCAGCCGGCTTTGTCGCCCTGATCGGAGAGCCCAATGCGGGCAAATCCACCCTACTCAATCGCATGGTCGGGGCCAAGGTCTCGATTGTGACTCATAAGGTGCAAACCACCCGCGCCCGTATTCGCGGCGTGGCGATGGAGGGAGAGGTGCAGATCGTCTTTGTGGACACGCCCGGCCTGTTCCGCCCACGCCGCCGCCTGGATCGCGCCATGATCGCCGCGGCCTGGGGCGGGGCGGGGGATGCTGATATCACCTGCCTGCTGATCGAGGCCCATCGCGGGATCACGCCGGGGGTCGAGGACATCCTAGAGCGGCTAACAGAGATCGGGCAGGGGCGCCGCATCGTGCTGTTGATCAACAAGATCGATAGGGTTGAGGCCCCGCAATTGCTTGCCCTGACCGAGGCGCTGAACGCCCGTTACCCCTTTGAAAATACTTTCATGGTCTCCGCCGAAAAAGGGCACGGCGTGCAAGATCTGCGTGAATGGCTGGGCGCGCAAATGCCTGCGGGCCCCTGGCTTTATCCCGAGGACCAAATCGCGGATCTGCCCATGCGCATGATCGCCGCTGAGATGACCCGCGAAAAGCTCACCCTGCGCCTGCATCAAGAACTGCCCTATCAGCTCACTGTTGAGACCGAGAATTGGGAGGAGCGCAAAGACGGCTCGGCCCGGATCGATCAGGTGATCTATGTCGCGCGCGCCGGGCATAAGGGCATCATCCTGGGCAAAGGCGGCGAAACCATCAAGGCGGTGAGCCAAGCCGCGCGCAGCGAGCTGGAAACCTTTCTTGGGCGTAAAATTCACCTATTCTTGCAGGTCAAGCTGCGCGAAAAATGGCTGGAAGAGGCCGAGCGTTACTCTGAAATGGGGCTTGATTTCAAAGACGGGAACGCATGAGCCAGCTCACCACACGGTTCTGGGTGGATGCGTATCTGACGCGCCTGCGCCTCAATGACATCCCTGCTTTTGTGACCGCCCATGGCGACGATACGGCCGGGGCGGTGCTGATCAAGCTCAATACGCTGGACGGGCGCGCGCAGCTTTTCCAACGCATGCCGGATCCCATGAGCGGCGAAAGAGCTTGGAGCGCGCTGCATCAAGGGCCTGAGCTTGGGATTGATCAAAGCATAACCAAACAACAAAGCTTCGATCCCGACCTTTGGGTGATCGAAGTGGAAGACCGCGCCGGGCGTCACCTGCTAGATGAGCCGGGGCTCTGCTAACAAACCGACACTGTAAAACGATACCCGCAAATATCTTGTCCGGCGCGCAGCGCTGGACGCGCCCGACCCTCCCCCCAGGAGGGCGCATTGCGGTGTCGCAAGAATAGTGATCATTTAAACAGTTTGCAGCGTCACAAGCCGTTCATAAAGCGGTGCGCCCACCTAGGCTCGGGCGCGTCCAGCTCGGGAAAAATCTGTGCAACTGGCATCTGTAGGGCTTAGCTAATCTCTTCAACGCTCTGGACACAGACGTCACTGCCCCACATAGTCCGCCCATGAATTGGCGCGAGGACGGAATCTTGCTCGCTGTGCGCAAACATGGTGAGGCCAGCGCTATCATTGAGCTATTCACCGAAAACCGGGGGCGTCACGCAGGCGTTGTGCGCGGGGGCGCCTCGCGCAAGATGGCTCCGATTTTGCAGCCTGGCGCGCAGCTTGATGCTGAGTGGAGCGCGCGGCTTGAAGATCACTTAGGCAGCTTTACCATTGAGCCACTGCGCTCGCGCATGGATGTGGCGTTTTCGGATCGCCGTGCTTTGGCGGGGCTCTCGGCGATTACCGCGCTTTTGTCCTTTGCCCTGCCTGAACGCGAACCCCATCCCGCCCTCTATCACCGCACGCTTGCCCTGTTAGAGCTGCTGGATACGCCCGCCCTCTGGCCGCTCGCCTATCTGCAATGGGAGCTGGCCTTGCTGGAAGATCTTGGTTTTGGCCTTGATTTGCGTTCTTGCGTTGTGACGGGGGTCACTGAGAATCTAGTTTATATCTCGCCAAAATCGGGCCGGGCCGTGTCTAAAAAAGGGGCGGGGGAATGGGCCGACCGGCTGCTGCCATTGCCGCCTGTGTTGCTCAGAAAAGGCGATGCCCCGGACCAGGAAATCTTGCAAGCACTGGATGTTACTGGGTTTTTCTTGGATTCGCATCTGGCACGCTATCTGGGAAATCGCCCCCTCCCAAGCGCGCGGGGCCGCCTGATGGATGTTCTGCGTCGATCGGTAGAGACATAGAGGGGGGCGTACGGTGGTCTTACGCAATCTTAACCAATCCCGCGTAGAACCGATCCCACGAAGCTTCTAAGACGCGCGCTGTCAATGTGGCTGGAGCACGGGTGTAGTGGCACCTACTAAGATCTCCTTCGTCACGATGGCGCGGATAGGAAAATGATGAGCAAACGCTGTTTCTCCGCTATTGACACGCGGTGATCATCGAAGTCTGACGGGCCCGTTCCCTGTCCGAATGCTAATCTTCCTTTATATATGCGAAACTCCGGTGGGATTGGCCCAGGCGGGGCTTTTTGTCGTGGACGAAAGCAGGAAAGCTCCACTGGAGCTTCCCCGATATCTTCTTAGGCCAACAATCTACGGGCAATCACTTGTGCCTGAATCTCGGCGTGCAGCCGAAGGGAAAGCTCCCCCGGAGCTTCCCCGATATCATTTAGGCCAGCAATCTGCGAGCAATGACCTGTGCTTGAATTTCGGCTGCACCCTCAAAGATGTTGAGGATTCGGGCGTCACACAGCACGCGGGAGATTTTATATTCCATCGCAAAGCCGTTGCCGCCATGGATTTGCAGACCATTATCCGCCGCCGCCCAGGCCACACGCGCGCCAAGCAGCTTGGCCATGCCAGCCTCAAGATCGCAGCGACGTCCCTCATCCTTTTCACGGGCGGAGAAATAAGTGAGCTGACGGGCAATCATGACCTCAACCGCCATCATCGCCAACTTGCTGGCCACACGCGGAAACTCGATCAGGGATTTGCCAAATTGCTTGCGCTCTTCCGCATATTGCATCGAAATATCCAGCGCCGATTGCGCCACGCCAATGGCGCGGGCCGCAGTCTGAATCCGTGCAGATTCAAAGGTTTCCATGAGCTGCTTAAAGCCCTTGCCCTCTTCTCCGCCCAGCAGATTTTCGCCTTTGACATGGAAATTATCAAAGCCCAGCTCATATTCCTTCATGCCGCGATAGCCCAGAACTTCGATCTCGCCGCCCGTCATGCCTTCGGTCGGGAAGGGGTTTTCGTCGCTGCCCGGCGTTTTTTCCGCCAAGAACATGGAGAGCCCTTTATAATCGCTGGTCTCAGGATTGGTGCGCGCCAGCAGCGTCATTACATGGGTGCGCGCCGCATGGGTGATCCAGGTCTTATTGCCAGTGATTTTGTAATCGCCATTCTCGTCCTTAACGGCGCGGGTGCGCAAGCTGCCCAGATCAGAGCCGGTATTGGGCTCGGTAAAGACCGCAGTTGGCAGGATCTCGGCAGAGGAGATTTTGGGCAGCCAATTGGCTTTTTGCTCATCCGTGCCCCCGGCAAGAATCAGCTCAGCCGCAATTTCAGAGCGGGTTCCCAGCGAGCCCACGCCGATATAGCCGCGCGAAAGCTCTTCGGAAACCACACACATAGAGGCTTTGCTGAGGCCGAATCCGCCAAATTCTTCGGGGATGGTCAGGCCAAACACGCCCATTTCGGCAAGCTCTTCGATCACCTCAATTGGAATCAGCTCGTCTTTCAGGTGCCATTCATGGGCGAAAGGTTCGACTTTCTCCAGAGCATAGCGGCGGAACTGGTCGCGAATCATTTCCAGCTCTTCGTCCAGACCAGAGGCCCCAAAGGTCGCATTGGCCGTTTGATCGCGCATCAGCTCAACCAGGCGCAGGCGCGCAGCTTGAGAATTGGCGGTTTGGGTGAGCTGGCGCACCGCGTCGTTCATGAGCGGCGATTGATCCTCTTGGCTCAGCCCCATATCTTGTAGGCGAATGATCTCGCCCTGGTTCATCTGGATGCCGCCATAGATCTGCCAGAGATATTCCCCAAAGGCGATTTGATGGATCAGCTGCTCGATTTCGCCAAAATTTCCTTCGGCTTGCAGGGCCTCGGCCCATTTCTGCATCTGCACAAGGCTTTCGCAATAGGTCGCCAGCCAAGCAAGCCCATGCGCCGCTGTTTGATTGGCTTCAACTAGCCCGCCTGACACCCGGCCCTCGGCGCTGACCATCTGCCGCACACGATCTGTTGCAAGCCGAGTTATCTCTTGCACAGGCTGCACGGCTTGGGCTGTCAGGGCCAACAGATCCGTCAATAGGGGTGAAGTATTCATCATTATATCCTGGCCATCATGCGCCATGTCAGTATCTCCCGCGTCGCTTTCCCGTTGTCATAGGTGCTTTGCAGGTGCAGCGCAACAAAAATGCCTGAAGAGCTTTCAATTTGATGGATTATTTCGTGCGACTTTTGAGCGCGACCCGGCGCGTCTTGAAACGGCGAAAACCCCCGCGGCGCAGACCACGGGGGACGATAAAAAGACCTTAGTCTTGAGTCGCGATTTAGGTTTGGCGCGCGACGGTTACGCCGGCCACGTCTTCAATAAAGGTCACGATTCGCGACTTTACCTCATCATCTTCGATCGCTGACACGGCTGTGAGAATCTGCATGCTCAGGTCATGGTTCTCGTTCGCGGCCGCATCCGACGTGTAGCCTTCGAAGAAGAAAGATGGCGGCACGTTAAAGACTTTTGCCAATTCATACAAACGGCTAGCGGCGATGCGGTTTGAGCCGATTTCGTATTTTTGGATCTGTTGGAAGGACAAATTTAACTTTTGTGCAACATCTGTCTGCGATAGACGATGTATGGCGCGCATTTGTTTTATTCTCTTTCCGACGTAAACATCAACAGGATGTGACATGATACTGGTACCTCAGGTTGCACTTCCTAATCCATGATGGAAATTCTACTTTCGATCAATTTGAAATTATTAAATTTTTTCCTACTAAGAATTGTTCACCTATAGGTAATCAATTCGTCATACGGTTACACGTATGTTGTGTAATGGGTGATGGATGCACCAGTGAATGAGATGATAAGCAATACTGCATATCAAATTTTGGACGCGCCTGCTGGCGTTAAGCATCATCCATTGCTGTTTGAGATGCTCAGATCCTTTGCCGCGCTGGCTGAGACGTTGAACCTGAGCCATGCTGTCGCACATTTGGGCAGCACGCGGCAAACCGTTCGCCGACATATCGCGCAGCTTGAGGCGCTTAAAGGCGGGCAGCTGTTTAATATTTCCGACCGCCAATATGCCCTGTCTGACATGGGGGCCGCGTGTCTGCCCGAAGCGTTGGAGTTGCTCGCACAAGGGGAGGCTTGGCTGCAAGGGCAAGCGCGCTTGTTGAACGGGCTGCAACTTATCTCGCGCGCACAGGACGATGGCTGTTGTTATCACCAGCAACAGCACCCTCTTTCTAAGCTGCCGCAGGATAACGCGGATCTGTTGCGCCGGAGTGTGATCACATGGGCGCAGACCGGCGGCTATCTTGAGGCACCTCAGATGGAGGACATTCGCAGCTATGGCACCGTGTTTCGAAAGGTGAACGGGCTGTGGATCTATACCGAGGTGGGCGCGAAAAGCGCATATTCCCAGTGGTTTGGCTGGGCTCAGTCCCGCTCAGCGATTGGGATGCCGATGGATCAGAAACAGGGCGAGGCGGAGCTCGATTACCTCAAGCGCGCCGCCTTTACAGAGGTCGAGCAAAAGGGCAGCTTGCGGCTTGACCATATCTTCACGTTTTTGCAAATGGGCGAGGACGGTCAGCACCATCCTTTAGCCTATGAGCGTTTGTTGCTCGCAATGCACTATCCTGATGGGAGCAACGCGATCATGTCAATCTGCCGTCCATCCTATGATGTTGAAATAGAGGGGATAATGCCGGAACAAATCCAGAAAATGCCAAAGGATCTTCTCTTGAAATAAGCCTATGTTTGGCGCGCGCTTTACAGCAAGGCGAGCCAGTTGCGTAGCTCAATCGTTCGGCCCTCAAGCCGTTGATCTTCTGACGTGGTGCCAAGCCTTTGCGCCGCCGCGTCATCATCTTGCGCTTTGAGCAAATCTGGCAGCTGAGGATCCGTTTCACGGCCCGTAGCCATCATATAGGCCCCAACGAATTCTGGTGTGAACTCAGGATGGTACTGCATGCCCCAAAACTTCACCCCGTCTCTTTCATAGGCGAAAGCCTGCACGTTTGAATGGGCGTTTCCGGCCAAAAGCTCTGCGCCGCCGGGCAGGCGCACCACTTCGTCGCGATGCACGCAAGGCACGGCATATCCATCGCGCCGCCCCGCCATCATAGGATGCGTTTTCCCCTCAGGCGTCAGCCGGATATCTCGGGCTAGCCCATCCTCGCGCCCATTCGGGCTGGCATCCGAGGCACCGCCTAAAACCGAGGCCGCAAGCTGCATCCCATTGCACGAGCCAAGCGTCGGCAATCCGCGCGCGAACACATCCCGCATGATGCGCGCAAGCGGCTCTGCGCGCGCATCATCGGTATTCCACTCCACCGAAGAACCCGTGAAAACCACCCCATCAAACCCTTTAATATCAGGGGTTTTCTCACCATCATACGGGGCTACAACCGTAATCTCCAAATCCTCGCGCAGAGCGCTCAGCACCGCCGCGTAGCCCTCACCCAAGCCATGGCCACCCTCGGCCCTAATCACATCATTAAGGTCTTTGGGATTGCTGTCGATGATCAAAATACGTGGCACTTCGCGGCTACCTGCTCAAGCCCCCATGCAGCGTGGGCACATCAAGCGCGCTAAAGCCGTAATGGCGTAGCCAGCGTAGGTCACTGTCGAAAAAGGCGCGTAGGTCGGGGATGCCGTATTTCAGCATGGCGATGCGATCAATGCCCATGCCAAAGGCGAAACCTTGCCATTGCTCCGGGTCAATTCCGCCCGCCTGCAAGACTTTGGGATGCACCATGCCCGAGCCCAGAATTTCTAGCCAATCATCGCCCTCACCAACTTTCAGCGTCCCGCCCTCCCAAGAGCAGCGGATATCCACCTCGGCGGAGGGTTCGGTGAAGGGAAAATGCGAGGCACGAAAGCGCAGCTCGACCCCGCCATCCACTTCGAAAAACGCTTTCACGAATTCTTCAAGCACCCATTTTAGGTTCGCCATCGAGAGGTCTTTGTCAATCGCGAGCCCTTCGACCTGGTGGAACATGGGCGTGTGGGTTTGGTCGTAATCCGCGCGATACACGCCGCCCGGACAGATCACCCGCAACGGCGCGCCATGTTTTTCCATAGAACGGATTTGCACCGGCGAGGTGTGCGTGCGCAGCACATGGGGCGGGCGATCATCGCCATCCGCGCGATGCATATAAAACGTGTCCATCTCCGCGCGGGCCGGATGGTGGCCGGGGATGTTGAGCGCGTCGAAATTATACCAATCCGTGTCAATGCGCGGCCCTTCAGCAACAGAAAAGCCCATTTCTGCAAAAATGGCCGTGACCTCTTCGCTGACCTGAGAAATCGGGTGAAGGGTGCCGCTCGGACGGGCGCGCGCGGGCAGGGTGACGTCAAGCCATTCACTGCGCAAGCGCTCATCCAAAGCCGCATCGGTCAGGGCAGCTTTCTTGACAGATAGGGCGCTGTTCACCTCGTCTTTTAGCGCATTTAGCGCGGGGCCGGCCAATTTGCGCTCCTCCGGGGACATTTTGCCCAATTCACGCATTTTTAGGCTGATCTCGCCCTTTTTGCCGACCGCTTGCACACGCAGCGTTTCAAGTGCGGCCTCATCTTCGGCGGCAGCAATCAATCCCAAATATTTATCGCGCAGATCATCCATTGGCTTTCCCCTTTGGTCTGCGCTGCAGTTACCATATCCTTTGGCAAGGGCAAGCGGTCTTGCTATGCGGCTTCTTTACCTTGTAGCTTCGCCAGCACTGCATCGCGTGGCCCGTCTGCAATAATTTTGCCGCCATCCATCCAGATGATCCGGTTCACCGCCGAGAGAACACTTGAGCGATGCGTGGCCACGATCAATGTCGTTTCCGGTTCAAGTTCATTGAGTCCCCTTATCACCTGTTGCTCCATCGTTTGATCCATCGAAGAGGTGGGCTCATCCAGCAAGAGCACAATGGCCGGACGCAGCAAAGATCGTGCTAAACCAATTGCTTGCCGCTCGCCGCCCGAGAGCCGCGCGCCGCGCCGCCCCACATTTTGGCTGAGCCCTTCGGGGTTACGTTTTATAAAATGATCCGCGCCGGACAGGATCAAGGCGCGCTCAATTGCCTCTGGACTGGCATCGGGTTTCGCAACAAGCAAGTTTTCAATAATACTGCCTTCAAAAAGCTCGGTTTCCTGCGACATATAGGTGATGGCCTCGCGGATTAGACGCGGGGGGTATTGGTGCGCGTCATGATCATCGATGAGATACTGGCCTTTTGTGGGATCATAGATCCTAAGAAACGTCTGTAACAGCGTGCTTTTCCCGCAGCCGCTGCGCCCAATAAGGGCGACTTTCTCGCCGGGTTCAATCGTTACATTCAGCCCAGTAAGCGAAGGGGCGGGGGCTTGCTCAAAGGTGAATTCGACATTGGTGAGGGTGAGTTTGCCGGCGCGCACGGGCCGCTCAAGCGCGGTATCAAGCGAGGCCTCTTGCGGGGTTTGCATTAGCTCAAACGCGCGTCCAAGTGGGCGTGACAATTCGCTGGCTCTGGCAATTAGAGTGACAAGCTGCCCGACAGGCATAAGCATCCGGCTGACAAACAGCATCGTGGCAACAAGCGCACCCACAGACATAAGACCTGCATCGATTTTGTAGACCCCGATAATCACCGAGGCGACCACAACGGTTTGCACCGAAAAATGTGTCAACTGCGGCTGCAGCACGGTATATCGCCGGAGCTTATAGGTGGGGATGACGGATTCTGCCAAAAGCCACTTGAACCGGCGAAATAGTTGCTTTTGTGCACCAGCCGTTTTCGCAGTTTTTGCCAAAGATGCACTTTCCACCAACAGCTCGGTGCGTTCATTTTGAGACTTTGCAGCCTCGCCCCCTGTTTTTCGCATCAACATTGCGCCGATCATGGTCCAGATCGCGAAAAAGAGGATGCCTATCATGGGCGCAAGAATGACGTCCTGGGCCATGGAATAGACCAAAATCATGACGATAATCACAAAAGGCAGATCCACCAGCAGTGACGCAATCAGCGTCGGAGCGATCACGCTGCCCGCGTCAAGATCGCGAAATGCGTTGGTCCAATCGGCCATCGCGGTAGGCGCGTTTTGCGTTTTTGCGTAGATGAGATTTCTGTAAAGTCGGGCCTGAAGCCCCGTCGAGATCTGAACCGCAACAGAGTTTTCAAGCCGTGTGCGCACGCCTCTGATCACAAAATCAAGTGCAATCGCCAAAAGGACGCCAATCGCCAAGGCCCAAAGCGTCTCAAAGGCACCATGCGGAATGACGCGATCATAAACAGTCATCACAAAAAGCGGCTGCGCCAGCATCAGCGCATTGCTCAGGAAGGCTGCGATCAAAATAAATCCGATCGTTCGATAGTGTTGACGCAGCGTTTCCCCTAATAGCAGCCAAAACCCAGCGTAGGAGACAGGCGGCGCGGGTTTTACTGCAACCTCTTGTTTAGGCGCGTCTTTTGATCGTTTTTTTGTCATTTATAAAGTCACAGAATCATAAGCCATTCAAGCGCGTCCTACAGCCCTTGATTAGTGTCGCCGCGTTGAGAACATCTTAACACTGCTGGGGTATTTTGGCGCTATGACCGAGTTTTCTGCTTTGCGCCAAATTCCGAAAGGACAGGATGCCGACGTCCTTATAAAGTCGCGTACGCGTCTGATTGCATCGCATGCGCAGCGCGTGTTCGTGCTCGCCGCGTTCGCTGCGCTGTGTATCTTTGTGATCTGGGCGCGCCAGACACAGCTTGATGTGGTTACGCGCGGCTCCGGGCAGGTGGTGCCAACGCTGCAAAATCAATTTGTTCAACACCTTGAGGGCGGGATCATCAATGAAATCTTGGTGTCTGAGGGGCAGATAGTCGCTGCGGGTGATGTCCTTATGCGCATTAGTGACAGCTTTGCTGAGGCCGAATTTGAGCGGGTGAATCAGCAAATTTTGACTGAAAATGCGAAACTGGCGCGGCTCAATGCTGAAACTGAGGGCGTCCAGAATCCTGAGGATATCAACTTCCCCGAAGCCGTTCGCTTGATCAATCCTGAGATTGTGCGCGACGAGATGATTCTCTTTCAAAAACGCCGCAACAATTTGGATCAGCGGATATTGATTCTCTCGGATCAGCTGCGCCACAAAGAGTTGGAAAAGAAGGAAAAACAATCTCGGCTACAAAATACGCAGCTGGAATTTGATCTGGTTAATGAGCGGGTCGAGAATTTGGCCGCGCTGGCGCAAGCTGGGGCCACATCGCGCAATGATTTTCTCAGGGCCCGGTTCGATTTGCAGCAAATTCGGACCCGGATGAGCGATCTTGCATTTCAAATCCCGCAAATGGATGTGGAGATCAGTGAGCTTGAACGGCGCCAGAATGAGCTTCGAACCAGTTTCATCGCGGAAGCAAATGAGGAAAAGATCGAAGCGCTCAACCGGATTGAGCTTTTGCAGACCACACTTAATGCGATGCAGGACCGGGCCAGCCGTACGGATGTGCGCGCGCCAATTGACGGCAAAATCCATCGGCTCTTTCAAACAACGATTGGCGGTGTGGTCAAGGGCGGTCAGCACCTTGCCCAGCTCGTACCGGTCGATGCGACAGTGTCTGTCGAAATCCGTCTGGCCCCCAAAGATCGCGGGCGGGTCTGGGTCGATTTGCCCGCTGTGGTTAAGCTAACGGCATATGATTATTCGATTTACGGCAGTATTCATGGCCGGGTCACGGATATTTCATCGGACATTATCAAAGACGAAGAGGGGCACCCTTATTATCGTGTGGTCTTGGATGCCGATACAACCTCTTTCGGGGATAATGAAATTGTTGCGGGCATGGCTGCTGAGGTGGATATCATCTCAGGTCAAAGGAGTATTTCAGAATATCTGTTGGCCCCGGTTCTCGACATCCAAGAAAAAGCATTAAGGGAGTACTAACGAGCGCGAAAAACGACAATGGTAAAGCAGGGGCACTGGACAAATCCATGCTTGCACGGTTTCACTGCGCCAAACATGATTTGGAGACACCCCCATGCTTGATGCTACGACTGACCTTGCGCGCCTTCTTAACGATCCAAGCCTTTTGGAAACCCGTGCCTATAGTGGCGGGGCTTGGGTTGAGGGCGAGGGCACATTTGCTGTCACGAATCCGGCGCGCGGAGATGTGATTGCGCAGGTTGCTGATCTGAGCCGCGCACAGGTGAGCGAGGCTATCGCAAAGGCGCAGGCGGCTCAAAAGGAATGGGCTGCCTGGACAGGGAAAGAGCGTGCGGCTGTTATGCGCCGTTGGTTCGATTTGATGATGGAAAACGCACAGGATTTGGGCACCATCCTCACGGCCGAGCAGGGGAAACCGGTTGCCGAAGCGGTGGGTGAGATCGGCTATGGGGCGTCATTTATTGAGTTTTTTGCGGAAGAGGCAAAGCGCGTCTATGGCGAAACTATCCCTGGCCACCAGCGCGATAAGCGCATTCAGGTTTGGAAACAGCCCATTGGCGTTGCCGCGTCAATCACGCCTTGGAACTTTCCTAACGCGATGATCACGCGTAAGGCTGGCCCCGCCTTGGCTGCGGGCTGCGCTTTTGTGGCGCGCCCGGCTGCCGAAACTCCGCTTTCTGCGATTGTTTTGGGCGTGTTGGCCGAGCGCGCGGGCATTCCGGCGGGCGTGTTTAACGTGGTGACCTCGTCTCGCTCTTCTGAGGTCGGTAAAGAGTTCTGTGAAAACCCTGCCGTGCGCAAGCTGACCTTTACCGGCTCAACCGAAGTGGGGCGGATCTTGCTGCGTCAAGCGGCGGATCAAGTGATGAAATGCTCCATGGAGCTTGGCGGGAATGCGCCTTTTATCGTGTTTGATGATGCCGATCTTGATGCGGCGGTTGAGGGCGCGATGATGTGCAAATTCCGCAACAACGGTCAGACCTGCGTTTGCGCCAATCGGATTTATGTGCAGGCCGGGGTGTATGATGCTTTTGCCGCCAAGCTCAAAACCGCGACCGAGGCGCTACAGGTGGGGGACGGGCTTGCGCAGGGCACCACGACTGGGCCGCTGATCAACGCCGATGCGATTGAAAAAGTGGTCGAGCATATGCAAGACGTGGTGGACAAGGGCGGCGCGATCCTCACCGGGGGTAAGCCCCATGATCTGGGCGGCACGTTTTTTCAGCCAACAATTGTCACCGGCGTCACCCAAGAGATGAAGGTTGCACAAGAGGAAACCTTTGGCCCG
This sequence comes from Aliishimia sp., assembly GCA_963678085.1. Classification (GTDB taxonomy): domain Bacteria; phylum Pseudomonadota; class Alphaproteobacteria; order Rhodobacterales; family Rhodobacteraceae; genus Aliishimia. The sequence continues at coordinate 2,769,454 of OY782680.1, read as the reverse complement.
CTCGCCCCGCTTTTCAAGTTCGATACTGTCGATGAAGTGATTGAGATGGCCAATGATACGATTTTTGGCCTGGCTGCTTACTTCTACGCCAAGGATCTTTCCCGTGTTTATAAGGTGGCCGAAGCGCTTGAATATGGCATTGTTGGCATCAATACCGGCATTATCTCGACCGAGCTTGGCCCCTTTGGCGGGGTGAAACAATCCGGGCTGGGGCGCGAGGGCTCCCATCACGGCATGGAGGATTATCTTGAGATGAAGTATGTCTGCATGAGTGTTTAGCGTTTGGCAGACAGTGTCCCTGAAACTACGCCCCAAAATTAAAGGCCCAGAGCGCAAGCCCTGGGCCGAAGCTACAAGTGTCAACCTTATTGGGGGGTTAGAGTAGAAAACGATCAAATTGAGCCAGTCTTCGCTGCCTCTCGCTTCGCTCGAACGCGAATACCGGCATACGATGATTCAACTTGATCTGTTTTCACTCTAGTTGACTGTAGCTTCTAGTGCGGGGGCGGCGCGCGTTATTGCAATGCGCCGTGGTTTAAGCGCCTCGGGCACGACCCGTTCTAGGTCGATATGCAACATGCCATGGGCATGCGATGCGCCGCTGACCTGCACATGATCCGCAAGTTGGAATTTTTTCTCAAAGGCGCGTTCAGCAATGCCCCGATGCAGATAGCTGCGCGGCTCTGAGTCATCAGCCTTTTTGGCGGCGACCACAACGGCGCTCTCGCGGACCTCAACACTCAGCTCGTCTTCGGTGAAACCGGCCACGGCGATGGAGATGCGATAGGTGTCATCGCTGGTCTTTTCGATATTATAAGGTGGGTAGCTGGACGATCCCAGATCCGAGGACAGAACACGGTCCATCATATCTGCAATTTGATCAAATCCAACAGATGCGCGGTACAGGGGCGCAAAATCAAAGCTTCGCATAGGGTAACCTCCGTTAAGAAGCGAAACCAAAGTTTAGGCCCTTCAAAGGTGAACAGGCCCGGTGAAATTTCCAAGACCCAGATTGGCGCCTTGGACAAGACAGATATGGGCACTGATTTTGCCAGTTCAAGGGCCAATGATAGGGCTAGTGCTTGCACCTTGGCGCGATCTTTGACAAAGCCTGCCCCAAGTTTGCTGACCTGCGGAGGTGCGCCCATGAAATTCACTTTATCTTGGCTGAAATCCCATCTTGAGACGAGCGCGGCGCTGGATGAGATCCTTGAGGCCTTAACCGATTTGGGGCTCGAGGTTGAGGGCGTTGAGGATCGCGGCGCGCGGCTGGCGGCCTTTAGCATTGGCAAGGTGGTCAAGGCGGAAAAGCACCCCGATGCGGATAAGCTGCGCGTGTGCCAGGTCGAAACGGATGAGGGCACAACCCAGATCATTTGCGGTGCGCCCAATGCGCGCGAAGGCATCACAGTGGTTGTGGCCAAACCCGGCGTTTATGTGCCCGGCATTGATACCACCATTGGGGTGGGCAAAATCCGCGGCATCGAGAGCTTTGGCATGATGTGTTCTGAGCGCGAGATGGAGCTATCCGACGAGCATGACGGCATTATAGAGCTGCCCTCTGGTGAGGTTGGGCAGTCCTACGTGGATTGGCTCGCGGTGCATGATCCGGCCAAGATCGACCCGGTGATCGAAATCGCAATTACCCCGAACCGCCCCGATGCGCTCGGCGTGCGCGGTGTGGCGCGTGATCTGGCGGCGCGTGGGCTCGGGGTGCTTAAGTCGCGCGAGGTGACGCCGGTGCCTGCAAGCTTTACCGCTGATCTGAGTGTTTCGATTGACGCTGATACGCTGGACGGCAACCCGCTATTTTGCGGGCGGCTCATTCGCGGGGTCAAGAACGGGCCCAGCCCGGAGTGGCTGCAGGATCTGATCCGCGCCATTGGCCTGCGCCCGATTAACTTCTTGGTCGATGTGACCAACTTCTTCACCTATGATCTAAACCGTCCCTTGCACGTCTTTGACGCCGATAAGGTCGCGGGAAATCTGCGGGTACATCGCGCTTTGGGCGGTGAAGAGATCCTGGCGCTGGATGGGAAAACCTATCAGCTTCAGCCCGGCCAGATGGTGATTTCTGATGAGAATGGCCCGGAAAGTATCGCCGGGATCATGGGCGGCGAGGAGACCGGCTGCACCGAAGAAACCGTGAATGTCTTTGTGGAAAGCGCCTATTGGGATCCGGTGCAGATCGCCTATACGGGCCGCGCGCTTAAGATCAATTCTGATGCGCGCTATCGTTTTGAACGCGGCGTGGACCCGGCCTTTACGCCGGAGGGGCTCGAACATGCGGTGCGGATGATTGTGGATCACGCGGGGGGCGAGGCCTCTGAGCTGATCCAAGCCGGTGCTGTTCCTGATACCGCGCGCGCCTATAAGCTAGAGCCGGCCCGCGTGCAAAGCCTTGTGGGCATGGATATTCCAGAGGCGACGCAGCGCGCTACGCTTGAAGCGCTTGGCTTTGAGCTCAAGGGCGATATGGCCCATGTGCCCAGCTGGCGGCCAGATGTGCTGGGCAGCGCCGATCTGGTGGAAGAGGTGGCGCGCATTGCGTCCCTAACCAAGTTGCAAGGCAAACCTCTGCCGCGTCTGGCTGGCGTGCCAAAGCCGGTGATGACCCCGATGCAACGCCGCGAGCAAGCCGCGCGTCGCACTTCGGCCGCTTTGGGCTATCATGAATGCGTCACCTATTCCTTCATTGATCAGGCGAGCGCCGCGCTCTTTGGGGGCGGCGATGATGCGACCATGCTGGAAAACCCGATCTCTGCGGATATGAGCCATATGCGCCCTGCGTTGCTTCCCGGCTTGCTGCAAGCGGCCTCTCGCAACCAAGCGCGTGGCTTTATGGATTTAGCGCTGTTTGAGGTCGGTCCTGCCTTTCATGGCGGCGAGCCAGAAGAGCAGCATTTGCAAGTCACCGGCCTGCTTGTGGGGCGCACTGGGCCAAAAGATGTGCATGGGGCCTCTCGTGCGGTAGATGTGTTTGACGTCAAGGCGGATGCCGAGGCGGTTCTGGCCGCGATGGGTGCCCCTGCCAAGGTACAAATCATGCGCGGCGCTGAGAATTGGTGGCACCCTGGGCGCCATGGCAAGATTTGCTTAGGGCCGAAAAAAGTGCTGGGTATCTTTGGCGAGCTGCATCCCAAAGTGCTGCAAGCGATGGATGTGCAAGGACCGGCCATGGCCTTTACGCTCTGGCCTGAACAGATCCCCATGCCGCGCAAGAAAACTGGGGCTACGCGCGGCGCGATGAGCGCCTCGGATTTGCAAGCGGTGGAGCGGGATTTTGCCTTTGTGGTGGATGCTGAGGTCGCCGCTCTTGATCTGATGAACGCCGCCGCGGGGGCCGATAAAGCGCTGATCAAGGATGTGCGACTCTTTGACGAATTCATCGGCGGCGCGCTTGGAGAGGGCAAAAAATCTCTGGCGATCACTATACGGCTTGAGCCGCAAGAGGCCACGCTCACCGATAAAGAAATTGAAGCCGTGGCCGCTAAGGTCATCGCCAAAGTCACCAAAGCTACGGGCGGCATATTGAGAGGATAAAGCGATGTTGAAAGTCTATCTATCTGGCGAAATTCACACCGATTGGCGGGACGAAATCAAAGCGGCTTGCGGCGGGCTTGAGGTGCAGTTTTCCGCGCCGGTGACGGACCATGCGGCCTCAGATGATTGCGGCGTGGCGATTTTGGGTGAAGAGCCGGACAAGTATTGGCATGACCATAAAGGCGCGATGGTGAACGCGATCCGCACCCGCAAGGCGATTGCTGATGCGGATGTGGTTGTGGTGCGCTTTGGCGAGAAATACCGCCAGTGGAATGCGGCCTTTGATGCCGGATATGCGGCGGCTCTGGGCAAAAGCTTGATCATCATGCAGCGCCCCGAACATGATCACGCGCTCAAAGAGGTCGATGCAGCGGCCCTCGCGATGGTGCGAGAGCCAAGCCAGGTTGCCGATATTCTGCGCTATGTGCTGAGCGATAAGCTGCCCGGCTAACTCAAAAGCGGTTGATTGAGCCCGGCTTCTTAGGTGATCATGCGTGGCCTTGCACATAAATGGTTGCCTGAGGGTGTTTGATTTTGTAGGGTTTTGCCCGAAAAAAGCGGTGCCCAATTTGGTGCAAATCTTGCTTAGTAGCCCTCGGGTTAATCTTGTGCCTGTTTTGGGAAAAAACGTTTCACAAAATCCCTTCTTTCGCTTGTCGACAAGATGTCAAAATTGGCTACGAATTCTTCGGGATCAATTGGTTCGCACATGGAGTAAATAAAGTTTGCATCCACCGCAAAAGATGAATTTCCGAATTTCACGATACTCAGTTTTGATGTGGTGGCAATTTTTTCTCCGTTACGTAGGCAATAGGTCGTTTGTCCATCAGTGAGATATTCGAAAGCTGGGTCAAGCATCTTAAGAGTCTTAGGGTTCAAATCAAGCGTTGCGGCGCATAAATGGCACCCGCCTTCAAGCTGGAAAAAATAGACACGTTCTTTATCTTTGTATAAAAGCAATGGCTTGATCGCTTCGTAACTCTCCAAGTCAATGAGATCCGCAACAGGAATGCCATCAATGCTCTTGTGCAAATAGAGCCCCTTGCGCTCTGTTGCCATCCCGTTGCCAGACGCGCTTTTTACCAGATATTCACTGGCCAGATAGAGTGTGCCATCGTAAATATAAACATTCTCTTTAAGAAAACTGACTTCGGAGGAGGCAATTTGTAAGACCTTGTAGTCCTTCGAGGTGCTGATGAAGAAGTCATCTCGTTGTATCAGGCATGCAGGTATTAGTAGGAATAAGAACAACACGAAGCCAGTAATTTGCCGCCGTCCCATGGTTTCCTCCGTTTTGTTTACGCGATATTGCAATTGTGCCCAGTTCGTGGCGCTATTTTACAGGTTCCCTAGTAGATTGCGCGTGTCATAGCTTATCTCTCCCCGAAAAGGGTGCCTTGTAGCTCTTCAAGGGGAGAATATGCATCAACACATTAAGATATATCAAATAGTGGGGTGCAGCTCAGGTTAAGCTTTGCCGAGCCGCTCGCCCACGCCTTTGCGCGCTTGCAGGGGCTTCCACCACGCTTCATTTGCCAGATACCATTCTACCGTTTTGCGCAAGCCCTCTTCGACTGTGACAGAGGGGCGCCAGCCCAGTTCATTGCGGATGCGGGTCGGGTCAATCGCATAGCGCGCATCATGGCCGGGGCGGTCGGTGACAAAGGTGATTTGATCCGCATAAGAGCCGCTCTCTTTTGGGTTGAGCTCATCAAGGATTGTGCAAAGCGTTTTGACCAGCTCTAAATTCGTGCGCTCATTCTCGCCGCCGATATTGTAGCTGCGGCCCAGCTCGCCCTTTTGCAGCACAAGCAGCAGCGCATCCGCATGATCCTCCACATAGAGCCAGTCGCGGATATTGGAGCCATCGCCATAGATCGGCAGCTCTTTACCGGCCAGCGCGTTCAGGATCACCACCGGGATTAGCTTTTCGGGAAAGTGATAGGGGCCATAGTTATTCGAGCAATTGGTGAGCACCACAGGCAGCCCATAGGTCTCGGCCCAGGCGCGCACGAGATGGTCCGAGCTGGCCTTACTGGCTGAATAGGGGGAGCGTGGATCGTAGGGGGTCTCTTCGGTGAACATGCCAGTTGGGCCAAGGGAGCCAAAGACCTCATCCGTGGAGATATGGTGAAAACGAAAACTGTCGGGCTTGCCCGCTTGTGTCCAATAGCTGCGCGCCGCCTCCAGCATATTATACGTGCCGGTGATATTGGTTTCGATGAAATCGCCGGGCCCGTCGATGGAGCGATCTACGTGGCTTTCAGCGGCCAAATGCATCACGGCATTTGGTTTGTGCTTGGCAAAGATCGTATCAAGGGCGGCGCGGCGGCGGATATCAGCTTGCTCAAAGGTATAAAGCGGGCTTTGCGCGACGCTGGCAACATTCTCAAGGCAGGCCGCATAGGTGAGCGCGTCGAGATTGACAACCTCATATCCGCGCGCCACAGCCAGACGCACCACGGCAGAGCCAATAAACCCCGCGCCCCCAGTTACCAGCAGTTTCATATTTACAATCCTTTACGTTATTTCCAGCAGCATAGGGTCAAGAGCGATAGGTTCCAAAGCCCGTATGTTCGGCACCCCTTGCATTTGGTAGGCCAGCACCCAGGCTTGCTTGCGCGTTCCGATCATCGCGAGTTTCATGGGCAAATCCCTTAGATATGTCCTTGCTCTTTACACAGGCTTGCCGCAGCTGCAAAGGAGGGGGGCGAGCTTGGGTATGATTTTCGAAAATAAGACACAATAAAAGAGCCATGTTGAACAAAAACGGGTTTTTTGCTGTGTCTCTTGCTGTAGAAGGCGGGCTTATTGCTTGAGCGATAGGAAGCGGGAGAAAGAAGCCAATGCGTATTTTGATAACTGGCGGTGCAGGATATGTTGGCAGCGCGGCATTGCGGCATATCAAAGCGGCAGGCCATGAGGTTCTGGCCTATGATAATCTGAGCGAAGGGCATGCCGCGTCAGTTGATGGGGCGCCTTTGGTCGTCGGGGATATTGCGGATACCGGCCTGCTCACTCAAACCATGCAAGAGTTTGAGGCTGAAGCGGTGATGCATTTTGCGGCGTCGACCAATGTGGGGGAAAGCACGGTTGATCCTGATCTTTACTATCGCAACAATGTAGAGGGCACGCGTTCTGTGCTCAATGCCATGCGGGGGGCAGGGGTTCGCAGACTGCTGTTTTCCTCAACCTGCTCGACCTATGGCTTTGCAGGGGCGGGCAAGCCGATGGATGAGAACACCCCGCAAATCCCAATGAACCCCTATGCCTGCTCTAAGATGGCTGTAGAGTGGATGATCCGCGATTTTGCTGACGCTTATGGCTTTGGTTTCACGCTTTTGCGCTATTTCAACGCATCGGGGGCTTGCCCGTCGGGCCGGTTCGGCGAAGCGCATAACCCTGAAACACATCTGATCCCGTTGATTTTCCAAGTTGCTTTGGGCCAGCGCGATGGGATCAAAATCTTTGGCACCGATTACGACACGCCTGATGGCACTTGTATTCGCGACTATGTGCATGTGGATGATCTTGCCTCGGCGCATCTCTTGGCGATTGAGGCAACCGAGGCGGAAACGCGTGCCGCTTATAATATCGGCACGGGCCGGGGCTATTCGGTGAAAGAGGTGATTGCGGCTTGTGAGGCGGCGTGCGGCCACCCGATTGCTGCGCAAGAGGCACCGCGACGGGCCGGGGATCCAGATGTCTTGGTGGCCGCCCCCGCAAAGATCAAAGCCGAACTGGGCTGGGCCCCGAAATATCAGAGCCTGAGCGAGATCGTTGAAACCGCCTGGGCCTGGCATCAAGCGCACTCAAACGGGTATACCGGGGCGGAGTGACGCTTCGTGGCGCATAAATCTCTAGAAGCGCGCTCGGTGCTTGCGGCGGCATGGTTAGGGGGCAATGTCCTGGTTCAACGGGGTATTGCCTTGATCACCAATTTGATCATGGCCCAGCTTTTGTTGCCCGAGGTTTTCGGGCTGATGGCAATCGTTGTCGCGTTTCAAATGTTCGTGGAGCTGATGTCCGATATCGGCATCCGCCAGAGCATTGTGCGTGACAAGCGCGGAGATGATCCTTTGTTTTTGCGGGTCGCTTGGACCGTGCAAATTCTGCGCGGCGCGGTGCTGGCGGGAATTGTGCTGCTCTGTGCTCTTGGTTTTTGGCTCGCCCAGCCTGTGCTTGCGGGCGGCAAGAGTGTTTATGCCCACCCTGATCTGCCGGGGCTTCTGGCGGCGTCATCCCTAGCGATCGTCTTTCGCGGATTTGAAAGCACAGCTATGCATGTCGATGCGCGTAATCTGCACCAGCACCGGATTGCGATGATCGAAGTGGGGGCTCAGCTGATCACGCTCGCGCTCATGCTGGGGTTTGCGCAGATCCAAGCGAGCGTGTGGGTTCTGCTTTTGGGGATGTTAAGCGGTGCATGCCTGCGGATGGTGTTTACCCATTTAATCTTTCGCGCACCGCGCATGCAACTGGCTTGGGATCGCAAAGTTGTCAGCGATCTTTGGGTTTTTGGGCGCTGGCTTATTGGGGGCTCGCTTGCGGGATTTGTGGTTAATCAAGGAGATCGCTTCTTGATGGGCGCTTTTCTGGATGTGACCGCTTTTGGGTTTTATACAATCGCAGCGCTTTGGCTGCAAACCGGGGCGATGGTCTTTAATCGCTTGGCCGAACACGTGATGTATCCCGCCTTTTCAGAGACTTTGCGCACAGCGCGGAGCAGCTTTCCAGAGGTGCTCGCCAAGTTCCGGCGGGTTTATGATCTGGCCACGCTCGTGACGTTTGTCGGGCTGTTCTTTGGGGGGCCTTGGCTGATCGGTCTGCTATATCCTGAAAGCTACCTTCCTGGCGGGGTGTTTCTCACCTTGCTCAGTTTCCGCTTTCTGGTGCGTCGGCAATTGCCTTTGGGCTCGATGTTGCTGGCAGAGGGCAAAAGCGCGGATATCATGATTTCTGTTGCCGCAAGTGCAATCGCGCTGGTTGTGCTCGTGCCGCTGTGCTATTTTGCTCTTGGGATAGAGGCGGCGGTGTTGGCAGTGGCGCTCTCGCCAATTGCCACGTCTGTGATGGTAATCTGGCGGGTGCGCAAGATCCATGCGGATTTACCTATTCGCTCGGATTTGATTGTCATAGGGGCAGTTTTGGTGGGCGTGACGCTTTATTATCTGTATGTTGTGTAAGCGGGGATAAGATGCCATCTAAACAAGAAATCTCGGTTTTCGGCTCCTTTGGCTTTGGAAATGTCGGTGATGAGGCGGTTCCTGCGGCTTTTGCAGCTTTGATGCACTCGCTGGGCTGGCAGGCAGAGGTCACGCCGGTGAGCAGATACCGCGCCGCTGATATGGGGGGAATTGTCTATACCCCGGATGGGGGCAGCGACGCACTGAAACAGGCGGCCACGCATCCTATGGTGCTCTGCGGGGGCGGTATCGTAGAGCCAAAAGAGAATGCCTGCCTGTTGCGCATGGTGTCTGTATCCAAACAATATGGACGATTTCCGATCCGCGCCTTTGCAATTTCCACGGATCACTCTGTGCGTTACCCCTGGCGTATCCGCCGCGCGATTGCTCGGGCCTTTGAGGATCATTCAGAGGTCTTTGTGCGCGATGAATTCTCGGCCGAGGCGCTGTCAGATTTGCTGCCCGGCAAAAAGATACGCACGGTTGGGGATATTGTTCTGTCCTTGCCTGCAAAGCCTTTGCCCGTGACGCTCACGCTGCCTGCGCGCTATTTTTGCATTACCTTGGGCGATACCTGGAGCGATACAGCATTTCTGGATTGGATCGCGGCCGAGGCGGGTGCTCTGTCCAAAGCCATAGGCGCGACAGTGGTTCTTGCCCCGATTTCCCAGCTGCAAGGCAAGGATATCGAGCTACACCGCGCGGTTGCGCAGCGACTGAGATCTGCCGGCCATCCCGTGCAAGAGGTCTTTATGCAGCGCGAAGCCGTCGATCCAGGTCATGTGGCGGCGCTCTACGCCGGATCGCTGCTAAATATCTCGATGCGTCTACATGGCTGCGTCATGAGCTTTGCTCAGCGTACGCCTTTTGTTGCGCTTTCCTACCACCCCAAAGTGCAGGGCTTTGCCGAAACAGTGGGATGGGGCGATTTTGTTCTGCCTCAGGCCCCGCCGAAATCCCAAAGCGCGGGTCATTACGGCTATGCTTTTGGTGATGTGAACCTAGCGCAAGGGGCGCTTTCTATGATGGGGACAGAGGCGGCCCAATTCGATAATTTCTCAGCGATTCCCTATTTCCAAATGCGCCAGCGCCAGGCTTTGGCCCGTGTGCTGGATCTTCCCAAAGTGCAGCCGAATTGATGAAGATCACCTTTTTAGTTCCGACATTTCAGGGGCTCTCTGGTGGGCTGCGTGTGGTTGGCCAACATGCTCAGCATTTGCACGATCAAGGGCACGAGGTCACCTTGGTCAGTCGCAAGCCAGCCCCGCTCGGGCTGCGTGAGCGTCTGCGTCGTTGGCGCAGAGGTCATGTGGATGCCCCCCCAGGCAGGGGGTATTTTGACCATGCGCCCATGCAAAAGCACATGCTCCCCTACGGGATTGGCCCGCTTAACCCGCGAGAGCTGCCAGATGCGGATATTCTCATCTGCACCTGGTGGGAAACCATGGAATGGACGCAAGGGCTGCCAGAGTGTAAAGGGCGCGTTGTGCATTTCATTCAAGATCATGAGGTTTTCCCGCATCTCCCGATCGACCGGGTCGAAGCGGTTTACCGCATGCCCAGCCATAAGATCACCGTCGCACAATGGCTGACAGATGAGATGCAGCGCCGCTATGATCAGCCCGCATATACGGCTCTCAACGGGGTGGATATCGGCCATTTCACAGCGCCTGAGCGTCAAAAAGGCCCCGCAGCTCGGGTCGGGTTTTTGTATTCTGTTGCCCCACGCAAGAATGTCGCTTTGGCCATTGAGGCGCTAAAGCGCGCTAAACTCAGCCAACCCGATTTAACCGCAACCGTCTTTACGGCTCATCCTTTACAGCACACGCTACCCGATTGGTTCGAGCTGCATGTCAAGCCACCCCAAAGTGAGATCCCAGCGATTTATGCGCGCTGTGATATGTGGCTGTTTCCAAGCCTCAGCGAAGGGTTTGGGCTGCCTTTGTTGGAAGCGATGGCTTGTGGAACTCCGGTTCTGGCGACGCGCGCGGGGGCGGCAGAGGATTTGGTCATTCCAGGGCAAACCGGCCAGCTTTTACCTGCCGAGCCTGAGGCCTTTGCCGATGCGATTGTTGACATGGCTCAGATCTCTGCAAAAGATTGGGACGGGTATTCAAAGGCATGTCGCACCATGGCAGAGAATAACAGTGCAAAGGCATCATCAAACCGGTTTGAGGCGTTGCTTTTATCGCTCGCCAAAGGTGCAGCATAAGGTTTTTAGGAGGTTTTATGGCAAAGTGGTTCAGGCATTTTCTTTTGGTTTCCTCAATATGCCTGAGCGGCGTATCTGCCTGGGCGCAGGGAGCCAAATTTGAAGTTCTTCCAAAGCTGATCGCTCCGCCCGCCCCGCCCGTGGCTGCGACCATAGATATTTTTGGCAATGGCTCGCGTTTCATGCCCGGTGGCGGGTTCGAGCCAATGATGTATCGCACATGGTTTACGGTGCGTGAAGATGCTCCGCTTGATCAGCCGGGGCGCATTCTTAGCAGCTATAACGCGCTTAGCCAATTTGACACATTGCGGAGCGGCGCGTTTGACGGGGCTGAAATTTCTGTCCTGCGGCTGGAAAATGGCGCGTTTCGAGAGGTGCGCAGTGGCTCTGTCCCTCAGGGCGGACATCAGATTGATCAATGGGTCTTGGCGCATCGGGGCGGTCAGATCGTTCCTGCGCAAGAAACAGAAGCGCGGGTTTTTCTAGGTCATTGGGAACGCGGCGGGCGCGCCAGATGGGTTGCGATCCGCGCGATTGATACGAACGGCAATTTGTCCGAGTTTTCCGAGCCCGTCCAGGTTCAGATTCCTCAGAAAATCCAACGCCGAAACGGCGGCGCAGAGCGCTTGCCAATGGAGGCGTTCAACTTTGATGCGGATAAAGAGCCGGGCTCGGTTCTTGCCCCGCCCAAGGGGCTGGTGGCGCAGATCAACGCAACAGGTGATATCACGCTGCGTTGGCAGGCTCCGGCCCGCACCCGCTCGCTTGCTGGTTATGCAGTCTATTTCATGCGCAGTGATCCCAAGCTGGGGCGGTCTCTCTATCTGCAGACAACAGGCGCGGGGGATGCGGTAAAGGCCGGCGATCTTGTGATCGTGCGCCAGCATCTTGCCCAGCATGAGCGCTCTCAGTTCCTTTCTGATCGAGTTTGGTCCGCCAGAGAGGCGTGGCCCTTGCGCGGAGCCGTGACGGCGCTTTGGCCTGATGAAGACCCTCAACGCCGCTGGGAGCTGAAAGAACATCCCAACGATCCATCGCGCAATTGGGGGGGGCGCAGCTATCTCAGTGCAACGCTTGGCCGAGCAGCGCGCATGGATCTTCACGCCTATAATCATTCCCATGTGGGGCAGAAATTCTATCAGGTGCTTGAACCTGGTGTTGTCTATCGCGTATCCGCTTGGCTGCGCGGAGACCGGCCCGGAAAAGCCTATTTCTACCTAGCTGGCCCTTATCGGCGCTCGGTGCCCATGCAAACCTTTTCCTATGGAACAGAGTGGCAGAAGGTGACGGCGACATTTACGGTGCCTGAGGCCGCAACCTCTCAAGGCCCGCCCGGCAAAATGGTGTTTCAGATCACCGGACCTGGGCGCGTAGATGTGGATGATTTGCGGGTGCAGCGCGATGATACTCTGTTCCAAGATTTTACCGAGCGCGAATATGATCGGCTGCGCAGATCGGCGATTTCGTCTCTTAGAACCCATGGAACGGCCCGCACTGGCACGTACACATATGATCTGCGCGGGCTTTTGGATCTCTCTGGTATGGCGCGGCGCGGCGGTCAATACCCGTCTTTGCATCGAACGCTGAGCATGATGCAGCGTGCGGGCGTTGATCCCTGGCTGCAAATCGAGCCGCATTTTAGCGATGCGGAATGGCAGGGGCTGATTGAATATCTCGCAGCCCCGTTTGACCCTGAAACCGACGATCCGGCGGAGCGTCCCTGGGCGGCGCTGCGTGTGGCGCAAGGGCAAGCCGCGCCCTGGACCGACAGTTTCGATCGGCTCTATCTTGAGCTGGGCAATGAAACTTGGAATGGTCTGTTTGCGCCTTGGGTCTTTCCTGTGATGACGGATGCGGGCACGGGTCAAAGGGTCTCACGCGGCACGGTTTACGGCGCTTTCCAAGAAAGGGTTGCGCAGGTGCTGCGGGCCAGCCCGTGGTGGGAGCCCTCGAAGCTTGAGAAAAAAGTACAATTTGTGATCGGGGGGCGCAATTGGTTTGACTATGGCACCGAGGCGGCGCGTGCTGCGCCCAATGCGTCTGATTACCTGATGGTTGCTGGGTATAATGGCGGCTGGGATGAAGATGAAGGCCTTCCCGCGCGCACCCGCGCCAGCTATTTCAACGTGCTCAATCAGGTCAGCCAAGCGACAATTGTGAATGCGGATCGCTACGCAAACGACATAAGAGATCTTTTGGCAAATCGCTCAAAGCCGTTGCGTCTGGGAACATATGAGGCGGGGCCGGGCTATGTGATGAACGGTTTGAACGGCGCAAAGGTTTCGGCGCAAGAGGCGCTTGAGCAAGAGCAGGTGATGAAAAGCCAATCCTCTGGCGTTGCGACCTTGGATACCTTCTTGGCGCAGCGCGAACGCGGGTTTGGGCTACAGAACTATTTCATGTTTGATGAAGGCGAGCGTTGGACCTCTCATGCGCGCTGGTATGCGGGCGGGGTCGCGCATCCGTCTTGGGATATGCTCACATTGCTCAATCATTTCGGCAAAGGCGCGCTGCTTGAGGTGGAAACCATCGAGGTGCCGCGAGCGGATCTTGCGCAGGTGAACCGGCGTATAGCCGTCTCGGGCGCGCCTCTTGTCGAGACTTATGCGACAGGCGCAAGCGATCATGTCTCGTTATTTGTTATTTCGCGGCGCGTGCCGTTTTACCCCGAACCGGGGGAGCCCGGCTGCACCCCGGTTGAGATCAAGCTCCCCTTTACCTCAGCCGAGCGCATGGTCCTCTTTCGCACGAATGGGGAATATGACACACATACCACAGCGGGGCAGCCTTTGCCGATTGAGCGCATCGAAATCCCGGTTTCAGAGCTGTCGAGCGGCGTGTTGACACTCACCCCCGAAACCGGCGCGGAGTCCTGTGGCCTGCCAGCGGCGTCGGCCTTTGTCTATGTGGTGCAAAACCCCAAATAACACCTCTTGCGGGAATTCATGAATGAAAACAATGTGTTTCCGCTTGGGCCTCTTTTGGTAGTTAGCGTTAATAGTTAGTTTAGCATCCGGGATGCCGCGTGTTGCAGTGTTTAGGTGTGTCTGGGTGCGAGTGGGTAAAATGGCTTTGACCATTGCAATAATTGCGGGGGGGATTGGGGGCTATATTCTTGGCCATCTGCGCCCTGCGAGCCACTTGGGGGCATTCTCTGATCTGGTGATTGGTTTTATTGGCGGCGCGTTCGGCGCTTTCGTTATGAACATGATGGGGATTGGCTTGGTGCGCTCTCACGGCCTTGATTTGCCCGATGTCATTGCGCATGTGTTGGGATCGGCCATCTGGGGCGGCGTGGTCTTGGCGCTCGTCGCGCGCTGGCATCACACGCGCAAATAAGGCGGCGCTAAGAGACTTGCTTACGCCCGATTTTAACAACCAGCTCGGCAGCCAGCGAAGAGGCGAGGGACTTTAGCCTAGAGGCTGCGACCTCACCATAAAGCGGGCCCGCGTCCTGCGCCAATCGCAGCTGCAAAATGCGCTTTTTGGGTTGCCAGCTCAGCTGTCCCATTGTCTCAAGCTGCCCCGTCCAAAGCATCGCGCCAAAGCGCATGGCCTTGCCGACGATCTCAGCCTCAAGTTGCAAGGCCGGGTCAAGCAGATGGTAAAGCTCTTCAAAGCGGCTCGCCTCGCGTTTGTTGGAATAGCGGTGCAGCAACGCAAGGCCAAGATAGACCCGTTCCGCATGCTTTAGCCCGCCCAGATTGGCGCGGGTGGCATTGTCGAAACAGACCTCGGCCCGGTAATCAGGATGGGCGCGCCAGCTCACGTCATGCAGCAGACAGGCCGCTTTGATGATACGCTGCCGTGCGGGGGGAACAGAGCGGAACAGCGGCGCGATGAATTTATAGAGCTTGCGCCCAGAACCGGGCAGGCGCGCATCCTTGGTCTCAGCAAAGCGGCAGGCCTCAATCAGCGGATCACGATCGCGCAGCTTTTGCGGCATTTGCTCGTACAGCATTCCTTCGCGGATCCCATAAGAGGAGATGGCAATATCCTTGGGTTTGAACGTCCAGACCAGCTGGCGCAGGACTTCAGCGGCGAGCGGCACAAGATCCATCCGGTTGGCAGAGACACCAGAGGCGGCGCGCAACTCATCAATGCTATGGGCGTCGATGTATTTTTGTGTCTCGCGTACATCGCTGGGGCTCATACGGTATTCATGCAGGATCGTCATGGGATAGGCGCGGCGCAGCATGTCGATCTTGGCAAAGGCGCGCCAGCTGCCCCCCACAAGAAACAGCCGGTCGCGCTGATTGCCCATCGCGCCGCGCAGCTCGTCCATCCACCCCTGAATATGTGCCTTGCGCGTTTTCTTGCCCCCCTCCAGATCGCGCAGCTTCAGCGGCCCCAGCGGCGAAGTTACACAGCGCCCGACCTCTCCATCGCGAATTTCCGCCAGCTCCATAGATGCGCCGCCAATATCGCAGACCAGCCCATAAGAGCCAGGCCAGCCCAGCAGCACCCCTTGGGCCGACAGGCGGGCCTCTTCGGGGCCGTCAATGACAGAGATCTGCAAGCCAGTCTCGCGCAACACCTCTTGGCAAAACGCCTCTCCGTCAGAGGCATCTCGCACGGCGGCGGTGGCCACACAGGTGAGGAAGGGCAGCTCCATGACCGATGCCAAAGCCTGAAAGCGGCGCAGAGCAGATAGAGCGCGCTTGCGCCCTTCCGGGTTTAGATGCCCGGTTTGACCCAGACCTATGCCCAGGCCGCACATGATCTTTTCGTTAAAGAAATAGGCGGGGCTGCGCGCGGCCCCGTCAAAGACCACAAGCCGCACCGAGTTCGACCCCACATCCACAACCCCCACCTTTGTCAGCGCACGCGCAGCGGGGTCGTCAAAAAGCGGTTTGCCAAAGAGCCCAGGATCGTCGGTTCCCGGAACATGAGGTAAATTCATGGCACTCCCCAGCACTTTGCACATCGACCTCTATGCGCAAAACTGGGGACCAGTTCAAGGCCAGTTCAAGGGCGGGGCTCGTCCTCTGTATGGGTCAATTGCGGTACATCGGACGCGCCCGCGCTGCCACGCCCAGAGAGCGAGGGGTTCTCCATAAAGAACTTGTGGCAGGAAAAGGCAAAGGCGCCCTCTTCCAGCTCAGGCCGGCTAAAACTGCCATCAGGGGCCATAAGCCAGCTTTGCGCCACATCCGCCAGATTTGCCGCCATCACTTGGCTCACGATCTGGGCATGCACCGTGGGGTTCTTGATCTCAACCAATGTCTCGACCCGCCGGTTCAAATTGCGCCCCATCCAATCGGCCGATGAGATAAACACCCGCGCTTTTTTATGGGGCAGCCCATGGCCATTGGCAAAACAGACGATACGCGAATGCTCTAAGAACCGACCAACCACGGATTTCACCCGGATGTTTTCGCTCAGCCCCACAATCCCAGGGCGCAACCCGCAAATGCCGCGAATAACAAGGCTGATCTGCACCCCGGCTTGGCTGGCGGCGTAAAGCGCGTCAATCACCTCTTGATCGACGAGTGAGTTCATCTTGGCCCAGATCGCCGCAGGCTTGCCTTTGCGCGCATTTTCGCCCTCGGCTGCGATCATCTCAAGCAGCTTGGGTTTCAGCGTCAAAGGGGAGATAGCAAGGTTTTCAAGGCTTTCGGGCTGCGCATAGCCGGAGAGAAAGTTAAACACCTTGGTCGCATCGCGCCCCAGCCCCGTATCGCAGGTAAAGAGCGACAGATCCGTATAAATCCGCGCCGTTCCAGGGTGATAATTGCCAGTGCCGTAATGGGTATACGTCACCAGCCGCTCGCCTTCACGGCGCACCACGGTGGAGATTTTTGCGTGGGTTTTCAGATCCATAAAACCGTAAACCACATGTGCGCCCGCGCGCTCAAGGCGGCGTGACTGGCGGATATTGGCAGCCTCATCAAAGCGCGCTTTCAGCTCAACCAGCGCCGTGACCGATTTGCCATCCTCTGCCGCTTCACACAGCGCTTTGACGATGGGGCTATCGCGCGAGGTGCGATAGAGCGTTTGCTTGATCGCCACGACGTTGGGATCGCGCGCGGCTTGCTGCACAAAGCGCACCACCATGTCGAAGGTCTCATAGGGGTGGTGCAGCAGCATGTCCTTTTGCCGAATGGCGGCGAACATATCCCCGTCAAAATCGCTCACCCGTTCAGGCACGCGCGGGATAAACGAGGGCCACAGGAGATCGGGGCGCGCATCAATTACCAGCTCTGACAAATCCGCCAGACCAATCATGCCGTCCATCTCAAACATCTCGGCCGGGGTAACTTCAAGCTCTGCGGCAATCACTGAAAGCAGGGCGCGCGGTGCCCCGCTTGAATGCTCCATGCGCACCACCTCACCCCGGCGGCGGCGCTTGAGGGCGGTTTCAAATTCCCGCACCAAATCTTCGGCTTCTTCTTCGACCTCAAGATCGCTATCGCGCAGCACCCGAAAGGCGAAATGGGATTTGAGCCGATAGCCGGGAAAAATCATCTCGATCTTGCGCAACAGCAGATCTTCAAGCGATAGGAACCGGGCTTGGCCATCGGGGGCGGGCAGGGCGATGAAACGGTCAATCTGGCCGGGGATAGGCAGCAGCGCTTGCAGGGGCTTTTTGTCTGCGCGCCGCTCAAGCTGCAAAGCCAGCGCAAAGCCCGCATTGGGGATAAACGGGAACGGGTGCGCAGGATCAATGGCGAGCGGTGAGAGCACGGGGAACACCCGCTCCATAAAGGCCTGATCCAGCTCTTTGTCATCGGGTTTGGTCAAATGCCCGCTGTCAAGCAGCGCGATACCTTCTTCTTCAAGCGCGCTCAGCAGATCTTTGAGCACCACCTGTTGATGTACCAGCAGCGCGCGGGCCTCGTCATTGATCAGCTTGAGCTGTTCTGCCGGGGTGAGCCCATCCGCAGCGGGGGTGGTATTGCCCTCATTTGCCAGCTCACGCAGACCGGCTACGCGCACGGTGTAAAACTCGTCCAGGTTATTGGCGGAGATCGAAAGAAACCGCAGCCGCTCCAGCAGAGGCACTTTGGGGTTTTCGGCCTCTTCCAGCACGCGCCAGTTGAAATTCACCCAGGAGAGTTCGCGGTTCCAAAACCGCCCCGGACCTTGGGTCTCAAGCCCGGCCGGGGCCTCTTGCGCGGGGGGATAGTCGGCGTGGAGAAAGTCTGTAATTGTCATAATTGCGGGCTTATTCTGGGCATGTAACAGGATTATGGAGCGCTTGCGGATAAATCAGCGAGAACATCAGAGGCGAGCTGACGGGTGATAGGGCGCCTTTGCGCCAGTGAGACGCGATCAAGTTGGGTGACAAGCTGCTGAGCGCTCGCAAAAGAGCGCTCCATGCGCCGAACAAGATAGGGGATCACATCGGGTTTCGGCCTTAGCTGGTGATCTGTGCATAGCTTTCCCAACAGGGCGGCAAGCAGCGTGTCGTCGGGCGGGGCAAGCTCCGCGCTGGTGGCCGCTTGCACCCGGCTTTTGAGATCCGGCAGCTGCAACGCCCACTGCGCAACAGGCGCGCGGCCTGTCATTAAAAGGCTGTGATTGGCCGCAAGCGCAAGGTTATGCAGGTGAAATAGGGCATCTTCGGCCTCACCATTCCCGGCGATTTCTGAGACGTTTTCAATGGCTATCGGACCCTGTGCGAGGCTAGGCAGGTCCGCCTTGGGGAGGTCTCGTGCCTCTACAATCTCAGCGCCAGATTTTGCGGCCCAGACATGCACCAGGTGAGATTTGCCCGAGCCCTCGGGTCCAAACAGCACCAGCTTGCCATTTGGCCAATTGGGCCAAGCCTCCACCAGCGACAGGGCAAAGGCGTTGGAGGGCGCGATGAAAAAATTTTCGCGCCCCAAAGCCGGGGTGCTTGGCAGGTCTAATCCAAGCTGCTCAGCCATCGCGCCCGTCCAATCCTCGAAACAGCAAACTGCCCTCATAGAGCCCGGTGAGAAAGCGCGCAATCACCCCAAGCGCAGCGGCCATTGGCACGGCCACGAGCATGCCGATAAAGCCAAAAAGTGAGCCAAAAACAGCGAGAGCCAGCAGCAGCCAAACCGGGTGCAGCCCAACAGAATTGCCCACCAGCTTGGGGGTCAGGACATTGC
Organism: Aliishimia sp.; assembly: GCA_963678085.1. Classification (GTDB taxonomy): domain Bacteria; phylum Pseudomonadota; class Alphaproteobacteria; order Rhodobacterales; family Rhodobacteraceae; genus Aliishimia. The sequence continues at coordinate 2,750,432 of OY782680.1, read as the reverse complement.
CCTCGATCAGCTGACCCAGCATGAAAATTCCAGCTACAAGCGCAATACGCAGCCAATCTGTGGCAACATCCACGTTTTGCCCGTCAATCACCTGCACGCCGCCCCAGTATTGAAACAGCGCCAGCCCAATCGCCAAAGCGCCGCCAATCAGCGCGCCCAGGTAAGGGATAAAGGTCACAAGCCCTGCGATAAACCCAATCACTAGGCCAAATTGCAGACCCACCGCCCACAGAGCGAGCGCATAATAGGTGCCCAAAATCAAACAAACCGTGCCCATGCCCCGAATAAAGGCGGCGAGCGTCTGGTCAACCTCTGTGGCAAGCAGCCGGATGATCGGTGCATGATCACGGGGCAAGAGCGCATCCACACGCGCCACCATCCGATCCCAATCCAGCAACATATAAACCGCCACCACCGGCACAATCAAAATCAGCACCGCAAAATTCACCAACCCCGCAGCCGAGGCAAATAGGGCATTCACAAGCTCCCCGCCCTTGCTTTGGATCGTTGCGCCAATGGAGAGCAGCGCCTCGTTCAAGCTAGAGCCCTCTTCAAGAATCGACGGGAAGCGCTTGGTTAGAAATTCTGCAAATTCGCTAGCGAGAACCGGCACGGCGTTGAAAAGCTGCCCGGCTTGTTCGATCAACGTGACGGTGACGGGCAGGGCGATTATCAAGAACATCACAAGCGCCGAAACAGTGATCACAGCGGTTGCGGCTGCGCGGCTTAGGCCAAGATCCTCAAGCCGGTCAGCTACCGGATCCAGAAAATAGGCAATTGCCCCGCCCAGTACAAAGGGCAAGAGCACGTCACCTAAAAACCACAGGATGATAAAGAACACCGCCGCTGCGATGCCCCAATATTTCAGCTGATCACGGACGGGCAGGGCCATGGGGTCTCCATTTCGAGTATAGCCTTCATATCGCGCGAGATGACGCTGCTTTCAAGATAGGGAAAAGGCGCAGCGTCGCATTTCGCGCCTAAATGCAGTGAAAAGGCCTTTCCTGGGTGCAAAATCCCGCCTAACACCGAGGCTATGACATTTTCTGCACATATGCGCACAATTCTCACGCTCGGCCTGCCGATCATTGGCTCTCATTTGGGGCAGATGGCCATTGGTGTGACCGATACGATGATGCTGGGCTGGTATGGCGCCCATGAGCTGGCGGCGGTAACACTTGGGGCGACGCTGCTGCATCTGCTGTTCTTGGTTGGTTCGGGCTTTGCTTGGGCGGTGATGCCTTTGGTGGCGACCTTTAATGCTGAGGGCGATGAGACCAGCCTGCGCCGCGCCACGCGCATGGGGCTCTGGCTCTCGCTGGCCTTTGCGGCCATTGTGCTGCCGGTGCTGATGCTCAGTGAGCCGATTTTGCGGCTTTTGGGGCAGGGCGAGGCTTTGGCAGCAAGCGGCGCGCTTTATCTGCGCATTGCGGGCTGGGGCATCATCCCGATGCTCAGCGTCATGGTGATCAAATCCTATTTATCCGCGCTTGAGCATACGCGGCCCGTTTTGTGGATCATTTTGATTTCTGCTCTGCTCAATGGGCTGATCAACTGGGCGTTTATCTTTGGCAATTGGGGCGCGCCGGAGCTGGGGATTGCTGGGGCGGCATGGGCCTCCAATGTCACGCAGCTCTTCACGCTGATTTGCGTTGTGGCCTATGCCCGCCTGCGCTTGCCTGAGCACGATATTTTCCGTCGCCTCTGGAAGGTGGATATCGAGATGATGGCCCGCGTCTTTCGCCTAGGCTGGCCCATTGGGCTGACCACGCTGAGCGAGGCGGGGCTGTTCTCGGCCTCGGTTGTGATGATGGGCTGGCTGGGCACCATTCCGCTGGCCGCGCATGGGATTGTGGTGCAGCTGGCTTCTGTCACTTTTATGGTGCATATGGGCCTGTCGAACGTGGCAACGGTGCGCGCCGGGAATGCGCTGGGGTGGCGTGATGCGGACTATATGGCGCGGGGCGCTTGGGTCGTGACAGCCCTGTCGCTTGGGTTTGCCGCAATGACGATTGCTGCGTTTTTGCTGATCCCGCACGCGTTGATGCGATTGTTCTTGGACCCTGGCGAGCCAGCGATTGGGCAGATTCTAGAGCTAGGCACCTATCTGCTTATTGCCGCTGCGCTGTTCCAATTGGTTGATGGCGCGCAGGTGATTGCACTTGGGTTGCTGCGCGGGGTGCAAGACACGACCGTGCCGATGATCATGGCCGCATTCAGCTATTGGGGTGTGGGCCTGCCGCTGTCTTACGTGCTTGGCTTCATGTTAGAGATGGGCGGCTTTGGTGTCTGGCTTGGGCTTGCCGGAGGGCTGGGCTGCGCCTGTGTTGCGCTTATGGGGCGGTTTTGGTTTGCGGTTTTGCCCCGCCTTTCGCGCGCGCTTGTTTGATCCGATTGGCTTTGGCGCGCACGAGAACCTCACGCAGATCTTGCATGGCCATCAAAATGTCCTCGGTGATCGCCTCTAGCTGCGCATCGCTGGCCTGCGACTGCGCCCATTGCGCGACCCCATTCAGGTGCTCTACCAGTTGGACCGCATCCTCTTCTGCACGCGCCTCTAAAACCGCGCGCCGCTGCTTGATCCAGCGCGTAATCTGCGCCTCTTCCGCCTGTGAGATCTCGCGCCCGCCTTGGGCTTTCACCTCCCCGCTGCGCAGGTTGAGCACGGCCAATGGATCCAAGTTGCTGCGCCCCTGGCGCGGCTCAGGGAGCACGCGAAACACTGCCGCGCCATTGTCCTTGATGCGAAAATAGAGCTTTGGCGCGCTCATGTCAGCCCATCGCAAAAGGCAGCTATCCGCTTGCAGGCCTCGCTCAACATTGCCTCACTGGCCGCATAGCTCACACGGAAATTCGGGCTCAGCCCAAAGGCCGCCCCAAACACCGCCGCAACGCCGCTCTCTGACAAAAGCGCGGTTGAGAACGCTTCGTCCGTGTCAATCAAAACGCCGCCCTTAGAGGTCTTGCCCATAAGCCCTGCAATCGAGGGGTAAACGTAAAACGCGCCCTCGGGCACGGGGCAGGAAATCCCAGGGATCGCGTTCAGCGCGTCAACCACCAAATCGCGCCGCCCCTGAAACAGCTTGGCGTTGTCTGCCAGAAATCCTTGCGGCCCGCTTAAAGCCTCAAGCGCAGCCCATTGGCTGATTGAGCAGGGGTTGGAGGTGCTTTGCGACTGCACCTTGCGCATAGCGCGAATAAGATGCTCAGGCCCCGCCGCATAGCCAATCCGCCAGCCGGTCATCGCATAGGCTTTTGACACCCCGTTCACGGTAAGCGTGCGCCCATAAAGACCGGGCTCAACCTCGGCCGGGGTGCAGAACTCAAAGTCATCATACACCAAATGCTCATACATATCATCGCTCATCACCCAAAGATGAGGGTGGCGCATAAGCACATCGGTCAGCTCTTTCAGTTCCGCCCGATTATAGCCCGCCCCGGTCGGGTTGGAGGGCGAGTTGAAAATCAGCCATTTGGTGCGCGGGGTAATCGCCGCCTCTAGCTGCGCGGGCGTAATTTTGTAACCAGTCTCGGGGCTGGTGGGCAAAACCACCGGCGTGCCGCCCCCCATCAACACCATATCAGGATAACTCACCCAATAAGGCGCGGGGATCAGAACCTCATCACCGGGATTGAGCGTCGCCATGAACGCATTAAACAAAACCTGCTTGCCACCGCTGGACACCGACACCTGTGCTGGAGTGTACTCCAAAGAATTGTCCCGCTTGAATTTTGCGCAAATCGCCTCTTTCAGCTCGGGGATACCGTCCACAATCGTGTATTTCGTCTTGCCCTCTGTGATCGCGCGTGCGCCCGCGTCTTTGATGTGCTGCGGCGTGTCAAAATCAGGCTCGCCCGCGCCAAGGCTGATCACATCTTGCCCGGCGCGCTTGAGCGAGGCCGCCAAATCTGTAACAGCCCCGGTCGGAGACGGTTTGACGCGTGCCAATGTCGCTGAGAGAAAATCCATATCGCGTTTCCCGAATTACTTGTGCTAGAAGACGTTTAACACCAATATTCTAAACAAGGACAGCGCCTATGCAAGACCAGAGCGATAATTGGTTCGACCCTCAAGTGGCAACTTTTGGGGATCGTCTTGCCGCGGCGCGCGAGGCGGCGGGGCTCACGCAAGCGGCTCTGGCCAAGCGGCTGGGGGTGAAAGCCTCGACCATTCGTCGCTGGGAAGAGGATCTATCAGAGCCGCGTGCCAACCGCCTGTCGATGATGTCCGGGCTTTTGGGCGTGTCGATGCCCTGGCTCTTGCTTGGCGAAGGGGAAGGGGTCGAGGGGCCGGACCCCAGCACTGCTGATCAAGATTTGCAGGGCCTCCTATCGGAGTTGCGCGAGCTGCGCGCCAGCTTCACCTCGAAAGCTGAACAGGTGGGGCGGATCGAAAAGCAATTGCGCCGCCTCAAACAGGAGGGGCATCTTGGTTGAAGATCACGAAACCCGCCTCAAGCGGCTGCGCATGCGTTCAATGCGGCGCGGGATCAAAGAGATGGATTTGATTCTTTCACGCTTTTCTGACGCTGAATTGCATCAGCTTTCGGCCGCAGAGCTGGACGATTACGAGGCACTTTTGAATGAAAATGACCAGGATCTTTATGCCTGGATCACTGGCCAAACCCCAACGCCAGAAGCCTTTATGCCCATTCTGGAGCGGATTACATCAGGATTTCGCTCTATCTGATTGCATTTAACGATATATTTTAGATTTGTCCCCATAAATTTGTTTTAGAACTAAACGAGTTGGAGATAATCATTATGGACATGCGCCACCCTGTGCCTGCAAGCAGTGCACATAATGGCTTCATGGTCGGGTACCTCGAAGCGCTCTCATTGGTAGAGCGGCTTCACCGTCTGCTATTGGATGTCATTAAAGACGAATTCGAACGTGTGGGAATTTTGGACATTAACGCGGTCCAAGCCCTGCTCCTGTTTAACATTGGTGACAATGAGGTCACCGCTGGCGAGCTGAAAAGCCGGGGATATTACCAGGGTTCAAATGTCAGCTATAACCTGAAAAAGCTGGTTGAGATGGGCTATATGCATCACCAGCGCTGTGAAATCGACCGCCGCTCTGTGCGGGTGCGTCTCACGGATCAGGGCCGTGAAATTCGCGATATCGTCTCCGAGCTGTTCTTGCGCCATGCCGGCGGGCTTGAGGAGAAAAGTATCATAGATATGAACGGTATGGATGAGATCACTGGCATGCTGCGCCGGATGGAACGCTACTGGTCTGACCAAATCCGGTATATCTACTAGGCCGATTGGCACGCGTAGAGGTTGCAGGAATGCAGCCTCTTGCGACATCCGGTCAGCGGTTCTTGCGGATACTCATAGACCCGATAGTGATTGGGGCATTAGGGGCGAATGAACTTTGCGCCACTTGCGCGGCTGGTATCATTTGCTTGCACGCGCCGCGCGCCATTTGATGGGGCCACGATCAGAGCGGGGCGCGCGCGCAGCCGTGCCATCAAAACTGCAAGATTGGAGTCAACGGGCGCTCCAAGGGAGACTTTCCCGTCCGAGGCGTCGGCTTTGGCTGAAACCACGGAAACGATCCTGGGAATGCCGCCATGAAAGGAGAACATAGGCGCGCCAGAGGCCCCGAAATCCACATTGCAATTGGTCACCAATACCCCTGGACGCTTGTCGAGAACTTCGCAGGTGCGCTGCAGGCTTGGCGCGTCGGCCCGGTCTTTGGCATAGGACACAACCCCAAGCGTGTCGCGCAGGCGGGGCACATCGGCGGAGGTCGCAAAGGGGGCAATATTGCCATCGCGAATGGGGTGCGTAAGTTTCAGCAGCGCAATGTCATGCTGCACCCGTGCGGTCCCCGCGCGATTGGAAAAGTCATAATCTGGATGCAAGACGATCCGCTGCACCGGGCGATAGGCAGAGGCGCGCCCATTGCGCAAACCGGCGCGAAACTCTATCTCGCCCGCGTCAAGCGGAGCGCCGCTCTCTTTGTGAAACAGGCAATGGGCCGCGGTCAAAACGATATCGGGTTCGATCAATGCACCGGTGCAAAAGCCGTGCCCGCCAAGCTCAAGCCGTCCAACCGCATTCCATCCCCGCCCGCTTTCCAGGCTGTCCAGCGCCAAGAGACCGGAGCTTTGCGCAAACAAGCTCTGCGCGGCGCACAGAGCGGTGCCCAACATTAATGCCAACCGTTTCAACATAATTTCACCTTACGCCAGCTACGCCGCGCAGCCTACCGCCTTTATGGGGCGAAAACACGGCAAGGGTGCAGAAATCTGCGGGTGTTTTCGCTTGAATGCGCGCGCCCCTTGCGCCACATGGGGGGCATGGACTGGATTAAACTTATACATTTGCTTTGCGTCATGGGCTGGATGGCCGGAATATTCATCGTGCCCCGTGCGCTGATCTATTGGAAGCGCGAATATGCGCGGCTCGGCGAGTTTGGGCCGACCGGGGATCTCACCATCCGCGTTTATCGTTTTTCTCTTGGGCTTGGGGTGATCGCCTTGATCACCGGGCTTTGGCTCGCACATCTGTTGGGCTGGCCTGCGTGGACACATCTGAAACTTACGCTTGTTCTGGGGCTTGCGGGGCATTATGGCTGGACCGGCCGTTTGGTGCTGGCCGCGCGCAAAGGTGAATTTGGGCAGAGCGATTTGTATCTGCGAATTTTCAATGAGCTGAGCGTGCTTGTGACGCTTGGGGTGCTTTGGGCCGTTGTCTTTAAGCCCTTTTAGGCCCGGTGATAGGGCGTGCCAGCCAAGATAGACGCGGCGCGATAAAGCTGTTCTGAAAGCATGACCCGCACGAGCATATGCGGCCAGACCATTTTGCCAAAGCTCAAAAGGTGATCGGCCTCGGCTCGCAGTTCGGGATGCAGCCCATCCGCCCCGCCAATGACAAAAGCCAGATTCGCGGTCCCGTTATCCCGAAAGCCAGATAGGCGCTGTGCAAAGTCTGGGGAGCTTTCAAGTTTTCCGCGCTCGTCCAGCATCACGGTCACAGCACCTGCTGGAATCGCTTTGCGAATCAATGCGGCCTCGGTGGCCATCCCGCCGGATTTGCGGTCCTCCACCTCGCGCAACTCAATTGGACCCATTCCAAGTCCGCGCCCGAGTTTTCCAAGCCGAGCAAAATAGCCATCGCACAACGTCTTTTCCGGGCCAGGTTTTTGCCGACCCACAGCAATCACAAATAGGCGCATCGGGGCTTTAGGCGCTTGTGGGCAGCCACATTTTTTCGAGCTGGTAGAACTCGCGCACCTCTGGGCGGAACACATGCACGATCACATCGCCCGTATCCAGCAGCACCCAATCGCCAGTATTCTTGCCCTCAATCCGCGCGCTTAGGCCGAATTTCGCTTTCAGTCGCTCCGCCAATTTCTCTGTGATTGCAGCCACTTGCCGTGACGAGCGCCCCGAGCACACCACCATATAATCGCCAATAGCCGTTTTGCCGCGCAGATCAATTTCTATCACGTCCTCGGCTTTGTCATCAGAAAGAGATTTCAGGGTTTCTGCCAATAGGGCATCACTGGTAATCGGCGCTTTGGCAAGAGCGTGGGCTGCAATATCTCCAGCCCGGTCATCCGCGGCAGATGCCACATCCGTATGCAATGTCAGAACTCAGTCCTCCAAAAGTTGCGCGCCCGAGTCAGGCCGGGCACAAGCCTCGTGCAGAGAATAGCAAATAATTGCTTTCGTTTCAATAAACCGGGGACGTGCAGGGTTAAACGTTGCTGATTTGTCGATCCGTGCGCTCTTGCGATGGTGGGGCGTGCGCCCTATACTGCCTTCATGACGAGGCTTTTCGATATCAAAGACCGCACCCGGCTGCGCGAGCGCTTTTATGGTGACTGCCACAGTGTCGTTGGGCGACTATAGACGTCCCTTGGACCTCGCACTTTATCTGACATTTTGACTAGGGGAGTAGACATATGTCTCCCAAAACGCTCTACGATAAGATCTGGGACGCGCATGTGGCGCATGAGGCAGAGGATGGCACCTGCCTGCTTTATATTGACCGCCATTTGGTACATGAGGTGACAAGCCCGCAAGCCTTTGAGGGGCTGCGCATGGCAAATCGCAAAGTGCATGCGCCTGACAAGACCATCGCGGTGCCAGATCACAATGTGCCCACAACGCCAGGGCGCGAAGATCCTGCAAATATGACCGAGGACAGCGCCATTCAGGTGGCGGCTTTGGACAAGAACGCTAAGGATTTTGGTATTCATTACTATCCGGTAAGCGATATCCGCCAGGGTATTGTGCATATTGTCGGGCCAGAGCAGGGCTGGACCTTGCCGGGTATGACAGTGGTTTGCGGCGATTCGCACACCGCGACCCATGGGGCCTTTGGTGCTTTGGCGCATGGGATTGGCACTTCTGAGGTCGAGCACGTGTTGGCCACGCAGACGCTGATCCAGAAGAAATCCAAGAATATGAAAGTCGAAATCACCGGCAAGCTGCGCCCCGGTGTGACAGCGAAAGACATTACCCTGAGCGTGATTGGCAAGACCGGCACGGCGGGGGGCACGGGCTATGTGATCGAATATTGCGGTGAGGCCATTCGCGATCTGTCTATGGAAGGGCGCATGACCGTGTGCAACATGGCGATTGAGGGTGGCGCGCGCGCCGGTCTGATTGCCCCAGATCAAAAGACGTTCGACTATGTAAAGGGTCGCCCGCATGCGCCAAAAGATGCTCAGTGGGAGGCAGCTCTGGCCTGGTGGGAAACGCTGTTCTCTGATGAAGATGCGCATTGGGATGAGATCGTGACCATCAAGGGCGAAGACATCGCGCCGGTCGTGACTTGGGGCACATCGCCTGAGGATGTGCTGCCCATCACTGCGACGGTCCCTGCGGCCTCTGATTTCGAGGGCGGCAAGGTCGGCGCAGCGCAGCGGAGCTTGGATTATATGGACCTTACGCCCGGCACCCCGCTGAATGAAATCGAAATCGACACGGTGTTTATTGGCTCTTGCACCAATGGACGGATCGAAGATCTGCGCGCCGCCGCTGAGATCCTTAAGGGCAAAAAGATCAAAGCGGGCATGCGGGCGATGGTTGTGCCGGGCTCGGGTCTCGTGCGTGCGCAGGCCGAAGAAGAGGGGCTGGCGGATATTTTCAAAGAGGCCGGGTTTGAATGGCGCCTTGCGGGCTGCTCCATGTGCCTTGCGATGAACCCTGACCAGCTGCAACCGGGCGAGCGCTGCGCAGCCACCTCCAACCGCAATTTCGAGGGCCGCCAAGGTCGCGGAGGCCGAACCCACCTAATGTCCCCCGCCATGGCCGCCGCCGCCGCCGTAACCGGAAAACTGACGGATGTGAGGGAGATGATGTAGGTCTATCGACTTCTACACAAGAAAAATACGGATGTTAATTTTCCAGCACTGGAGACAGAAATGGACAAATTCGAAACACTTACTGGGATCGCGGCGCCTATGCCCTTGGTCAATATCGACACCGATATGATCATCCCAAAACAATTCCTCAAAACGATCAAGCGCTCGGGGCTGGGCGCGAATCTTTTTGATGAGATGCGCTTTAACACCAATGGCTCTGAAATCCCGGAGTTTGTGCTCAATCAAGACGCGTATCGCGAGGCCGAGATCTTGGTTGCGGGCGACAATTTTGGGTGCGGATCCAGCCGTGAGCACGCGCCTTGGGCGCTCAAGGATTTTGGGATTAAGTCGGTTATCTCAACATCTTTCGCGGATATCTTCTATAATAACTGCTTCAAGAACGGCATCCTGCCAATTGTGTTGCCCGCCGAAGCTGTTGATGTCTTGATGAAAGACGCCGAAAAGGGCGCAAATGCGCGCATGACGGTGGATCTTGAGGCACAGACCGTGACCTCTTCGGATGGGGAGGTGTTCTCATTCGAGTTGGACCCGTTCAAAAAACATTGCCTTTTAGAGGGGTTAGACGATATCGGCCTGACACTGGAAAAGGCTGCCTCCATCGCATCCTTTGAAGAACAGGCCGCTCAATCACGTCCTTGGGTCTAGGTTTAGGCGCAAAGTTGCAGAGAGTTTGACAAAACCGGGCCGAATTCGGTCCGGTTTTGCAATTCGTTAATACCTTTGTGTCACCCTTATGGCGGGAAAATGAATGCCTAAGGTCGTGGCGGCTAAAATACGGCACAGCTACGCGGCGCTAAAATGCGCCATTGAAGAGGCGGGAAAGCGATGCGCTTAGGCCTCATCTGATCTATGTCGAAAAGAACATAGCCCTCAGTTCTGTGCGTTTGCGGGAAAGCTGCAAATTGAAATCTGCGCCTTAGGTGTTGGTGTAATTGGTGATGTCAAGCCGGGTTGAGTGATTGTCTCGATGACCCGGTTTGCGGGGTGTTTTAAGTGCTAGCGAGGCTTGCAGGGGCAGCAATACGTGCGTTTTTGGTATCGCTCATGGTCGCAATACCGGCGTTACTGCTGCCCGATGGACAGACAGATGTATCGCATATTGTGCTGGTTCTCTCGCTTTTGGCGGGGCTTTTGATCTTTCTTGAATATAGCGCCAACTTGCCCTCCATCATCGAATTTCGCGATGCGCCGCCCTTTAACCGGCTGCGCTTTGGCGTTTTGTTTCTGAATGTGGTTCTGCTCACAATGGTGATTAGCGGGCAGTTTGAGGCAAACCTACTGACGCAAGCGTTGGAACATCTTGGGGCCTATGTCGGCGGAATTCTGGATTTTCCCTATTCGCCCGTTCAATTCATGCTTTGGCTCGCGCCGGTGGGGGAGGGTGCGCAGACCTTTGAATTGATCAAGACGACCGCTGGGCTCGCTTTTCTGAACGCATTTGTGATGCTGTGCGGGTTTGTTTATCTGCGGCGTCTTATGCAATGGCCTGCGAATGCCGGTGTTTTCAATGTGTGGGTGAATTTGCCGCTCTTTGACCCGACTGCTGGCGGCGATGTGCTGGACCGGCTGAGGCGCGATGCACGGTTCAACATGGTGCTTGGGATTGCCTTCTTATATGTCGTGCCTCTCGTCACGAAAGCTGCGGCCCCGTTGCTGGACCCGGTGACGTTTACCCAATCTCAAACATTGATCTGGACAATGACCGCATGGGCATTTTTACCAGCTACTATGATTTTGCGCGGGCTTGCGATGGCGCGGATTGCCTTGATGATTGCGAAAAAGCGCCGCCGAAAATATGCGGCCGCTGGATATACATCTGCCTAAGCGTTCTAGCCTTTTGCACCTTTATCACATGTCTGCCCCGGCCCAGCTATGCTGAACCCCCTATCCGGGTCGCGTTTTTTCGCACCGAATTAGCGCAAGCAGGACCGGGGCTGGCGCTGCGTGACCTTATGCGGGGCGGGGCTGGGCAGACGCAATCTGTGCTTGACGTGATCGCTTTTGCAAAACCTGATGTTTTGGTTTTGCAAGGTATTGATTGGGATGCGGGCCAAGTGCTGCTGATGACCCTCTCGCAGTGCTTGGCAGATCAAGGCGTGCCCCTGACATATCATTTTTCGCGCCGACCCAATCGCGGCTTGCCCACGATGTTCGATCAAAATGCAAATGGAGTGTTCGGCGAGCCGGAAGATGCCCAAAGCTATGGGCTTTTCACCGGACAAGACGGGTTGGCCGTTCTGTCGCGCTTTCCGCTCAACCTAGAGCAAGATTTTACGGGTCTGCTTTGGATGCAGGCTCTTGCGCCTCAGATCCCTTGGCCCGATATGCCAGAGCTCTGGCTTGAAACCCTGCGGCTTTCTACGACCAATCATTACACGTTGCGGGTAGATGCGCCCCAGCGCTTTTTGCTTGGCGTTTATGCGGCAACCAGCCCGGTTTTTGATGGGCCAGAGGATCGCAATGGGCGGCGCAATCAGGATGAAACGATGTTCTGGGTGCATGCTTTGAATGGGCAGGGGCCTGCGCGCATTGACGCGCCTTTTGTTCTCGCGGGCAATGCGAACCTAGATCCGATGCGTGGAGAAGGGCGGCGCGAGGCGATCCAAACCCTGCTTGATCACCCCAAGCTGCAAGATCCTTTGCCGGGGGCGGTGACCGTGGATTGGCAGCGCGAGGATCTGCCCGCAATGCGCGTTTCCTACGTTCTGCCGGGGCGCGACTGGCGGGTCGTGGATGCTGGGATAATCACGCCAGAGCGGCTGCCAGCTGCGAAAACCGCCAGCCGCCATTGGCTGGTTTGGGTGGATATCGTGCCTCAGGCCTCTCCTTAACGGCGCGCGCCATATTGACCCCATAGGCCTGCCCCGCTAGTCGCGTATGCGAGCGAAACTTTGGAGGCTGATATGTCGAACCCGTCCTTACTCATTCTGCCAGGCGATGGCATTGGCCCAGAGGTTATGGCGCAGGTGCGTCGCATTATTGATTGGTTTGGTGATAAGCGGGGCATGCGCTTTGACGTAAGCGAAGACCTAGTCGGCGGCGCAGCCTATGATGCCCATGGCACGCCGCTGCATGATGACACGATGGCCCGCGCGCAAGAGGTTGATGCGGTGCTGCTTGGCGCTGTGGGTGGCCCGAAATACGATGCTTTGGATTTTTCGGTGAAACCAGAACGGGGCCTGCTGCGTTTGCGCAAAGAGATGGACCTTTATTCCAATCTGCGCCCCGCTCAGTGCTTTGATGCGCTCGCGGATTTCTCCTCACTCAAGAAAGATGTGGTGGCCGGGCTCGACATTATGATCGTGCGCGAGTTGACCTCTGGGGTCTATTTTGGCGAGCCGCGCGGGATCTTTGAGGAGGGCAATGAGCGCGTCGGCATCAACACGCAGCGTTATACAGAGAGCGAGATTGAACGCGCCGCGCGCTCGGCCTTTGAGCTGGCGATGCGCCGAGGCAAAAAACTGTGCTCCATGGAAAAGGCCAATGTGATGGAGAGCGGCATTTTGTGGCGCGAAGTGGTCACGGAGGTCGGCAAAGACTATCCCGAGGTTGAGCTGAGCCACATGTATGCGGATGCGGGGGCGATGCAGCTGACGCGCTGGCCCAAGCAGTTTGATGTGATTGTGACGGACAACCTCTTTGGCGATCTTTTGTCTGATCTGGCCGCGATGCTGACGGGCTCATTGGGGATGCTGCCCTCTGCCTCGCTGGGTGCGCCGATGGAAAATGGTCGCCCCAAAGCGCTTTATGAGCCCGTGCATGGCTCTGCCCCTGATATTGCGGGCCAAGGCAAGGCCAACCCAATCGCCTGCATTCTCAGCTTTGCCATGGCTCTGCGCTATTCGTTTGATGCGGGCGACGAGGCGGAGCGTCTGGAAGAAGCCGTGAATAGCGTTCTAGGCGATGGGGTGCGCACGGCGGACCTGCTGGGAGAGGACGGTGTGAGCCCTGTCTCCACCTCTCAGATGGGGGATGCGATCCTGGCCAAGCTTGATGCAAGCCTGAGCTGACTTGCCAAATTGAAAGAGCGCTAAGCCCGCGCGCTGTGCAGAGATCTTTCGTGGTCGTGTTTCCCCTGTGATCTCAACGAAATTCTGGCTTGCCGTATTGGAAAATCCTGCGCGGCAGTCCATATAGCGGCAAGGCATTTCTCGGATGGAGCGAAGAGCATGGAATTGAACTTGGGTGCGGCCTCAAAAGATGCAGACCTGATCATTGATGGGTCCGAACAGAGCTTTATGTCCGATGTGGTTGAGGCCTCCATGACCACGCCCGTGATTGTTGACTTTTGGGCACCATGGTGTGGTCCGTGCAAGACGCTGGGGCCGATGCTGGAAGAGGCGGTGCGCGCGGCTAAGGGCGCGGTGAAGATGGTCAAGATCAATGTGGATCAGGCACAAATGATCGCGGGCCAGCTGCAAATCCAATCCATCCCCACGGTTTATGCGTTTTTCAAAGGTCAGCCGGTTGATGGGTTTCAAGGCGCTGTTCCAAATTCTGAAATTAAGGCCTTTGTGGAGCGCGTGATACAGGCGGCGGGGGGCGAGGCTCCTGGCGCGGGCTTGGAAGAGGCGCTTGCGGCAGCCGAAGAGATGTTAACAGACGGGGCTGCAGTTGATGCGGCGCAGACCTTTGCGGCGATTTTGGGTGAAGATCCAAATAACGCGGCGGCCTATGCCGGTATGGCTCGGGCGCATATTGCCTTGGACGATCTGGAGCAGGCCGAGGCTATTTTGAATGGGGCACCTGCCGAGCTCTCCACCAGCACAGAAATTGAAGCGGCTTTTGCACAGCTTGAACTTGCCAAGCAAGCCGCCGGGGCAGGTCCGGTTCAAGAGCTTAAGGACAAGGTGGCGGCAAGCCCGGATGATTTGCAACTGCGCTTTGATTTGGCTCAGGCACTGCATGCCAATGGTGATACGGAAGGCGCGGTTGCTGAGCTGCTTGAGCTGTTTCGCCGGGATCGCGACTGGAATGATGGAGCGGCAAAGACGCAGCTTTTCACCATTTTCGATGCGCTCAAAGCCAATGATCCGATTGTTTTGAACGGGCGTCGCAAGCTGAGTTCGATGATATTTGCCTGATCCACGCGCCGCGCTAGGTTAAGAGCCATGACGAAATATGGCGACCTCCCCGACCTCATCCCAGTCTTTCCTTTGCCCGGCGCGCTTTTGCTGCCGCGCGCGCGCTTGCCTTTGCATCTGTTTGAGCCGCGCTATTTGCAGATGTTTGATGATGCGCTAAAGACGCGCGGCCGCTTTATTGGCATGGTCCAGCCTAATGAAGCGCATGGGGCAGGACTGCATAAGATCGGCTGCGCCGGGCGTATCACGCAGTTTTCCGAGACAGAAGATGGGCGCTATATGATCACGCTGACCGGGATTTCGCGGTTTCGGATTGTGCAAGAAAGCGAGAGCTTTACCCCCTATCGGCGCTGCCAAGTTAGTTGGGAGGGGTTCTCGCAGGATCTTGGGGCCTGTGAAAAAGATGCAGGGCTTGAGCGTTCTGCGTTTTTTGCTCTGCTTGGCCGCTATTTTGAGGCGCGCGGCTTATCGGCGGATTGGGAAACGCTGCAAGAGGCGGAGGATGAGCTGATGATCAATTCTCTGTCCATGATGCTGGATTTTGAGCCCGAGGACAAACAGGCGCTGCTTGAGGCTCCGTGCCTTGCAACGCGGCGTGAGACGTTGATCACATTAATTGAGTTTGCCCTGAGGGGCGGCACTGAAGGGGAGCGGATGCAATGACATCAGAGGGGCCGGCATTTGATCGCCGCATGTTGGAGGCGCTCGTTTGCCCGCAAACGGGCGGGGTGTTGAGCTATGATGCTGAGACAGAAGAGCTGATATCGAAGGTCGCGCAATGCGCCTATCCAATCCGCAACGGTATTCCGATCATGCTGAGGGATGAAGCGCGTGAGTTGTCGCAGGATGCGCCGGGCCAGCTACAGGATATGGAGCCAGACCCAAGTGGTCAGGAGTGAGAGGGCCGTCGCCACAAGCACGGATGAGGCGGCAACACGGCGCGCGCGCCCATACATATTGGCAAAAAGATAGGCATTCACGCCGGGGGCCATGGCTGCTGTGATGACCGCTGGTCGGAAGCTGTCTTGGGGCAGGGCGCTGGCTGTGCCAAAGAGATAGGTCAGGCTTGGATGCAGGATCAGCCCAATGGCGCAGATCATGGCGATGGTGCGAAAATCCCCCTCTGGCCGGTATTGATACAGCACCCCTCCCAAGGCAAAGAGCGCAGCGGGCAGGGCGGCGCGGGAAATCATGGTGAGCCCATCATGCAGGGCTGTGGGGAGAGGCAGGCCTGCGACGTTCCACACAAAGCCCAATGAGATCCCGATAAAGAGGCCATTATGGGTTACGGCGCGCAGCACTTTTCGCCCGGCCCCGCCCAATGCAGAGCCACGCGCCCGCGCGATTTCCATGGTGGAAATGCCAAGCAAATAGCAGAACGGGGCATGAAAGGCGATGATGGCGAAATTGGCGCTCAGAACTTCGGGGCCATAGGCGCGCTCGGTGATTTGCAGCCCCAGGAGCACCGAGTTGGAGAAGAGGCAGCAAAACCCGATGGCAATTGCGTCCTCGATGCCGCGCTTGAAGAGCAGTTTTGCCCCGAGCACACCTGATATGAAACAAATCGTGGCGGCGCCGTAAAATGACAGCAATAGGCCTGGATCAAAGCTGGCCCTCATGTCGATCTGGGAAATTGCGAGGAAAAGCAGGCAAGGGATGGCGATGGACTGGGCAAAACGCATCACCGCATCGACCCCAGCCAAGGGGAACAGATTTTGCCACACGGCGACATAGCCAAAGCCGATCACCAGAAAGACGGGAAGGATAACGTCAAGCAGGGCTTGCACAGGCGGTCTCGGGCAGGGCTTTACCAAACGGAGCCGCTGACGCGGCACGACATTCTTTGGGATCCGTGGCGGGGCTCCACCCGTTATGGCAGGTCAAAGGCAATTTGCATCCCATCATAGGCGGGGCTGATATGGTTTGGCGTCTCGTTCAGCACGGTTTCGTAATCGAGATCGATATGCATATTGGTGAGGATGCCGCGCTTGGCTCCGGTCTTTTCGATCCACTCAAGGGTTTGGCTCAGGTGAGAATGTGTCGGATGCGGCTCTCGGCGCAGCGCATCCACGATCCAGATATCCAGGTTTTGCAGAGCTGGCCAGACATCATCTGGAATTGTGGCGACGTCCGGCAGATAGGCAAGCTCCCCTATGCGGAACCCAAGCGCATCCATGGAGCCATGGCCGACTTTGAACGGGAGAAAGGGGATAGGGCCGCCGGGGCCGTTAATTTCGAAGGCTCCCTCGATGCTGCGCATCTCTAAAATAGGCGGGTAGGGCGAGCCTTGGGGTTGCACAAAGGCATAGGCAAAGCGATCAAATAGGGCATTCTGCGTCGGCCCATCGGCCCAAACCGGGATGCGCGCGCGCATATTGAACACGATCATGCGCAGATCATCAATGCCATGCACATGGTCGGCGTGGGAATGGGTGTAGATCACCCCGTCGAGACGGCCGGTTTCGCTATCGAGCAATTGACTGCGCAGATCGGGTGAGGTGTCTATAAGGACAGTGGTGGTGCCATCCGGTCCCATGCGCTCAATCAGGACCGAGCAGCGGCGGCGGTGGTTCTTAGGATTGTTTGGATCACACTCGCCCCAGTGCCCGCCAAGGCGCGGAACCCCCCCAGAGGAGCCGCATCCCAAGATTGTGAGCCGTGCATTGCTCATCCATCGGCCTCGTAATCTGCGGCTTTCCAAAACAAGGTCTCAAAGTTCTTTTCTGTCTGGGCGGCGAAGTCTTCATAGCTGATCCCGAACAGCTCTGCGCCCACTTTGGCAGTATGTGCGGTAAAGGCGGGCTCATTACGTTTGCCGCGATGGGGAGGGGGCGCAAGATAGGGGCTGTCGGTTTCCAGCAAGATCCGCTCTAGCGGGGCGGCGGCGAAGATATCGCGCAAGGCTTGGCTTTTGGGAAAGGCCGCGATGCCGGACATGGACAGGTAAAACCCCAAATCCAAGGCCGCTCTTGCAAGATCCGGGCCGGAGGAGAAGCAATGCAGCACGCAGGTGAAGGGCTTATGATTATGTGCTTGCGCCAAAATCTGCGCCATATCCTCATCCGCATCGCGCGAATGGATAATCAGCGGCAGGCCAGTTTCTTGCACCGCTTCGATATGGATCTGCAAGGAGCGCTTTTGCACCTCTTTGCTTTCGATCGTATAGTGATAGTCTAGCCCTGTTTCGCCAATCCCGACAAATTTCGGGTGCTGGGCGAGGGTGATCAGCTGCTCAAGGCTTGCCATGGGTTCATCGGCGGCGCTCATCGGATGGGTGCCAGCGGCATAGAAGACGGGCGCATGTGCCTCTGCGAGCGCGCGAATTTGCGGCTCTTGTCGAAGTTTTGTGCAAATCGTAACCATGCGCGTCACACCAGCTGCGGCGGCGCGCGCGATAAGGGCCTCATGCTCGCCATCGAATTGCGGGAAATCAAGGTGGCAATGGCTATCGGTAATGAGAGGAATTTGGGTCATGCATCTATCCGCTGGCGCGCCTCAGAGGCGGTGTCATTTAGCTTAACCAGCGTATCAAGCAGCAAGGCGGCGGGGTCAAGGTTTGCGGCCAGCCCTTGCCTGAGACGGGGCAACAGATCACTGGCGCGCTCTGCCCATAAACGCGCGCCATGAAAATCTGGGGCGAGCTTGGCAAAGGTTTCGCTTTCCCCCGTGGCTGCTTGGGGTCGCGCATGCCCGCTGGCGCCTTGCCGGGCGAGCCGGGAGAGTGCTATTTCTAAGAGCGAAACGAACAGCTCTCGCGCCTCTCTTGCTTGTGCTCCGGCCATGCTGTCACACAGCGCAACTGCCTTCTGTCGCTCAAGAGACGGCATTGAGTGCAAAAGGGTGATCAGCTCGCCATAAAGCGTAACCCCGCCACTGTTTTGCAGGTGCAAGGCGCGCCCGACCGAGCCGGAGGCCAGCTCAGAAAGGGCGCTTGCATCGGTGTCAATTGGCATTTCCAGATGCGCGAGCGCGCGTTGCATAGGGTCCGGGTCAAGCGGGGCGCAGCGCAAGGTCCGGCAGCGTGAGCGGATCGTTGGAAGTAGGCGTGTGGGCTGATGGGCGATGAGCAAAAACGTGGTGTGGGATGGGGGCTCTTCGAGCATTTTGAGGAGCGCGTTGGCTGCTGCGACATTCATGTCATCGGCGCTGTCCACGATAACGATCCGTCGCCCACCATCGGTCTGCGAAAGTTGAAAGAAGCCCGCCAACGCGCGGATGTCCTTCACGCTGATTTCGGCGCGCAGCCGCTTGGTTTTTTCATCAACGCTTCGGGTAACAACACGCAAACCCGGCTCCGCCTGTGCGCAGATTCGCCGGGCGACGGGGTGCTCTGGGGAAATCTCTAACGTCTCTGGCTCGGGCTCTGCGAACATCCCTGCAGCCTGGACGGGGCGCGAGAGCAAAAATCGCGCAATCCGATAGGCTAGGGTCGCTTTGCCAATTCCCATAGGTCCGCACAGCATCCAGGCATGGTGCGATCGCCCCCCGGCAAAGGCTTGCAAAAACGTCGCTTCCGCCTCGCTTTGGCCAAAAAGCGCAAAGGTTGAACGGGGATGGGGGGCACCAGGAATTTGATCGGGGATTTGATCAGGGCGCTCGCTGTTACTCATACGCTGTCTTTTCGCAAAAACGGGGGCAGGGGCAAGGGGAAATGCGCCTCTAATAGTGATCCGATAGCCAGGACTTCGCCCTCTTGCCACCAGCGCCCAATCAGCTGCACGCCCCGTGGTGCGCCATCTGCTGCAAGCCCAAGGGGAACGCTCAGCCCCGGAACGCCGGTTAGAGCGGTGGCAAGCAGGGGCGCTTGATCTGCGAATAACGCCTGCAAACTGTCGGCTGAGCCCTGATCCGCATCAACTTTCAAACCATGGCGATAGCTTACCGGCAAGAGCACTACGGGCGTGCGGCGAAAGATCTCGGACCACGCGCGTTGGATTTGCAGCCGCTGTGCCCAGTCATCATGCAGCTGATCAACCGTTTGCTCTGCATGCATAGAGCGGAGCGTTTCGATTTTATGGATCAAAGGCGCATCGTCGCTTTTCTCAATAGCATCCATATAGTGAGAGCGCAGCGCCCCAAGAACCAGTCTTTCCCAGATCTCTTTGGCCTCGGTAAAACGCGGCAGCGAGAGGGGAATGACGTCGATCCCCTGGCTCATAAGAACCTGGGCGGCATCTTCCAGTGATGTTAATATCTCGCCCGCCGCGCCATCAAGCATTAGCCCAACCTGTTTTGGCGGCGCGCAGCGCGTGATGCTGGGCATTGGCACATGCTGCGGGTCGCGGGGATCGGGCTGGGCCATGATGTTAAGGCCAAGGCGCAAATCTTCAATGCTGCGCGCCAAGGGGCCCTCAACTGTAATGAGCTGGGACGTGAGCGCCCGCTCCCCGCCGCCCGAGCCAGAATAAGAGGCGATCCGCCCCACGCTTGGGCGCAGGCCATAGATGCCACAGGCAAGGGCGGGAAAGCGGATTGAGCCACCGATATCATTGCCATGGGCCAGCGGAACATAGCCCGCCGCCACGCTCACCGCAGCGCCGCCGGAGGATCCCCCAGGGCTGAGCTGTGCACCAAAGGGGTTCACTGTTCGCCCATGCAAGGCGCTATCGGTGAACCAGCGAAAGGAAAAGGCCGGAACATTACTGCGCCCCACGATAACCGCACCGGCGCGGCGCAGATGGGCCACCAGCGGACTATCTTCGCCCGCCATCAAGTCTTGGGCTTGCTTTATGCTGCCGGTGTTGCGGGTTCCGGCTTGATCCACATTATTCTTGATCGTTACCGGCACCCCGGCCAATGGGCCAAGCGTCTCGTCCCGCGAACGGGTCGCATCAATGGCCGCGGCCGCGCTGAGGGCTTGATCGGTGGTCGTTTCACTTAGCGCATTCAAAGCAGGTTCTTGCGCAGCAATCCAGTCAAGCGCCTCTTGTGCAATCTCCACCGCAGAGACCTGGCCCGATGAGATGAGAGACGTGATTTGCGCTGCGCCGCGCTTAAGGGGTGTTTGGCTACGCGTCGGCACGCTTTATCTCCGCATCCTGCATTTTCAAGCGATCCTATCACGGCGGGATTTGCTGCCAAGTCGCTTAGCCGCCCCCACATGAATTTCAATAATTGCGCTACCGCAAATGCAAAAAAGGCTTAAAAAGCGTTTGACAGCCACGCCCGCGCGATTTAGTGCAGCCCCCACGGTACGGCGTGATAGCTCAGCTGGTTAGAGCACAGCACTCATAATGCTGGGGTCGGCGGTTCAAGTCCGCCTCACGCTACCAACCCTGCCAAATCTGGTGATGCATCAGATCTGTAGAACGCCCGACTCCAAAACGCTCTCCATCGATACATAGGTCGATGTGGAGGCGATATGGGGCAATTGTGAAATCTGCTCCCCCAGAACGCGCCGATAGTCGTTAATGTCCTTGGTCCTGACTTTCAGCAGATAGTCAAAACCCCCTGCGATCATGTGGCACGACTCGACCTCTGCGATCTTGCGCACCGCATTGTTGAAATCGTGTAAGCACTGCTCGCGCGTGTCGGAGAGTTTGACCTCTAGGAAGGCGACGTGCTCCAGGCCCAGTTTTTGAGCCGACAGCTGGGCACGGTATCCGGTGATCACGCCAAGGGCTTCCAGCCGCTTGACCCGCGCCGTGACCGGGGTTTTGGACAGACCGACGCGTTGCCCCAGCGCGGTCATAGAAATTCGCGCATCGGCTGTTAGGACATTTAAGATGCGGCGATCCAAAGCGTCCAAGCTAGTTTCGGTACTCATAGTGATTTCCTAAGGTTGGATGAAAACTTAGTCGAATTGTCTTCTTTGGGTCAAAATACAGACGAAACGCCTGCGCGCAACGTGATATGTAGAAAGAAGCAAGAGGAGGCGTGCAGATGATTGAGATTGACGCGGTTTGGGACAGAAATAAGCGGCGCAGCGAGGCGGAGATCATTGCGGATCTTGTCGGTGCAGCAAGGCTTGACGATCATACGCGCGCCTCAATTGTTGCCCGTGCCGCGACGCTTGTTGAGCAAATCCGCCAATCTGCAACACCGGGCCTGATGGAGGTGTTTCTTGCCGAATATGGTCTGTCCACCGATGAGGGCGTTGCGCTTATGTGTCTGGCCGAGGCGCTGTTACGCGTGCCGGACCCCACCACGATTGATGCGCTGATCGAAGATAAGATCGCCCCGTCAAATTGGTCGGAGCATCTTGGCCAGTCTAGCTCTCCGCTGGTGAACGCCTCAACCTGGGGGCTTTTGCTGACCGGGCGTGTGCTTGGCGGGGCTGAACCAGGGGTCGCCAGCACGCTGCGCAAAATGATCCGTCGTCTTGGCGAGCCGGTCATTCGCAGCGCTGTTTCGGCGGCCATCAAGCAAATGGGGCGGCAATTCGTTCTTGGCGAGGATATTGAGGCTGCCATGGCGCGCGGGCGCGCGATGCAGGCAAAGGGTTACACCTATTCCTATGACATGCTGGGCGAAGCGGCGATGACCGCAGCGGATGCGGCGCGATATGCGCGTTCCTATAGCGAGGCGATTGAGCAGATTGCCTCCGCGTGCCAAGGGGATGACATAACCGCCAATCCAGGCATCTCCGTCAAGCTCTCTGCCCTGCACCCCCGCTATGAGCTGGCCAAAACCGAACGGGTCATGGCAGAGCTCGTTCCTGTTTTGACGGGACTGGCGCGACAGGCGGCGCGTGCGGGTATGGGGCTCAATATTGATGCGGAGGAGGCCGACCGCCTGGGATTGTCGCTGAAAGTGATTGAGGCGACATTGGCTGATCCAGAGCTGGCGGGTTGGGATGGCTTTGGCGTTGTGGTGCAGGCCTATGGGCGGCGCGCGGCCGATGTCATCGAGGGGCTCTACCAGATGGCGGTTACCCATGAGCGGCGCATCATGGTTCGTCTGGTCAAAGGGGCCTATTGGGATACAGAGATCAAACACGCCCAGGTTCAGGGGCTTGCGGATTTCCCGGTCTTTACGCGCAAGGCGGCAAGTGATGTGAGCTATATCTCGCTGGCGCGCAAGCTCTTGGACATGACAGACCGCATCTATCCGCAATTTGCCACCCATAATGCGCATTCGCTCGCCGCCGTTCTCGAAATGGCTAAGGATATGCCGCGCGCGGCTTTCGAGTTCCAACGCCTGCACGGTATGGGCGAAGCGCTGCATGATCTTGTTCTTTCAGCCGAAAAGACGCGCTGCCGCATTTACGCCCCGGTTGGCGCGCATCGAGATTTGCTGGCCTATCTGGTGCGGCGTTTGCTTGAGAACGGGGCCAATTCCTCTTTCGTGAACCAAATCGTCGATAGCTCTGTTCCGGCCTCGCAGGTTGCGGCTTGCCCCTTTGATGCTCTGGAAAAAGAGATGGCGCGCGGGGAGACTGGCTTGCGAACCGGGCCAGAGCTTTTTGCCCCCGAAAGACGCAATGCGGCAGGGTTTGACCTGAATGATGTCACGGAGCTTGAGCGGATTGAGGCCGCGCGAGAGGCTCCTGCGCCTCTGGTCATTGGCCCGATCATCGCGGGGGACGCGGATGGTGGGACGAAAGGGCCCATCATGAACCCGGCAACAGGTGCGCCCATTGGCGACGTGATGCTGGCCTCGCCGCAGGTTGTGGAAACGGCGCTCTCAAATGCGACGCCATGGGTTGCATCCCCTGATCATCGCGCAAAGGTGCTGAACCGCGCGGCGGATCTTTATGAGGCGGATTTTGGTCAAGCCTTTGCTTTGCTTTGCGTTGAGGCAGGGAAAACGCTTGCGGATGCGGTTGCCGAGCTGCGCGAGGCGGTGGATTTTCTGCGCTATTACGCCCAGCAAGCGCACTCGCTAAACGCTCCTGCACGCGGCGTGTTCACCTGTGTCAGCCCGTGGAACTTCCCGCTTGCGATCTTTTCTGGGCAAATCGCTGCTGCCCTGGCCGCTGGCAATGCAGTGCTTGCAAAACCCGCGGAAACCACGCCCGCAATTGCTGCTTGGGCGGTGCGCAAACTGCATGAGGCCGGTGTGCCGAGCAGTGCTTTGCAGCTCCTTCCTGGGACGGGGGCGGAGGTGGGGCGCGCATTGACCAGCGATCCCCGCATAGATGGTGTGGCCTTTACCGGCTCTACCGCCACCGCCCGCCATATCCAAACTGCTATGGCTCGGGGCTGCTCGCCGGGTGCGCCGCTGATTGCCGAAACAGGCGGGCTGAACGCGATGATCGTGGACAGTACGGCCCTGCCAGAACAGGCGATCCGTGATATCATCGTCTCAGCGTTTCAATCAGCGGGACAGCGCTGTTCTGCTCTGCGGTGCCTCTATGTGCAAGAGGATATCGCAAAGCCGTTTCTGGAGCTCTTGATGGGGGCGATGGACGAGCTTTTACTCGGCAATCCATGGGACATTACCACAGATGTCGGCCCGATCATTACTGAAGACGCAGCCGCACAGATCAATGCCTATGTGGAAAATGCAAAGCACCAAGGCCGGCTGCTGCACCAGCTGACTGCTCCAACCACAGGCGCATTTGTGGCTCCAGCTCTCCTTCGGGTGGATGGCATAGAAGATCTCAAAGAGGAAGTGTTCGGCCCGGTTCTGCATGTCGCGACCTTCCAAGCGCAGCATATCATGCGGGTGGTCGATGCGGTGAACGCAACAGGATACGGCCTGACATTCGGTGTGCATACGCGGATTGATGCGCGCGTGCAGTCTATCGCCGATGCCGTCCATGCGGGCAATATCTATGCCAATCGTAACCAGATCGGTGCCATTGTCGGCAGTCAACCCTTCGGCGGCGAGGGGCTTTCCGGCACTGGGCCAAAGGCTGGCGGGCCGCATTACTTGGCGCGCTTCACTCTTGCGCAGGCTCCGTGTGTTTCCGGTAGTTGGGACAGGTCGGTGGATCTCGCCGCGCTCGCTCTCGCATTGCATGCGCCAGATGCCACGCAAACCATGCCCCAATCACATATCCTCCCAGGCCCAACGGGCGAGTTAAACCGACTAACGACTTTGCCCCGCGCGCCGCTGATCTGCGCAGGTCCTGGGCCCGAGGCCGCCGCCCAGCAATGCGCGGCAGTCAAAGCTCTTGGCGGGCATGCGCTCTGCCTCGATGGGATGATCAAGCCAGATGATTTGCGCGATCTGCCCCCCTTTGGCGGTTTGCTCTGGTGGGGTGATTCTGAAACAGCGCGTCACTTTGCGTCGGCTCTGGCAACGCGAGAGGGGCCGATTATCCCGCTTATCACCGGCACTCCCGACAAAGCGCATGCCTGCAGCGAGCGCCATCTCTGTGTTGATACCACGGCCGCAGGGGGCAATGCTGGTCTTTTGGCCGGTGTAATGTAGCGCGCTAACACACCGTGTTTATGAGCGAATCCTCCGACTCGCCCCAAACCGCGACAATCTTTCCGAATAAAAGCTGTTTTGATCATTGAACGGTAACTACTCGGGCACTAGAACTTTCGATGAGGATGTGCGATGTATTCGTAGCATTGAATGTGAACAACAGGAGGCCTCCATATGGCAGATGCAGCCATTCACGGGCATGATCATGAAGATAACCGGGGGTTCTTTACCCGATGGTTCATGTCTACAAACCATAAAGATATCGGTATCTTATACCTAATTACGTCCGCGCTCGTCGGATTTATCTCAGTCGCCTTTACGGTCTATATGCGCCTAGAGCTGCATGATCCGGGCGTGCAATATATGTGCGCAGAGGGCGCGCGACTGATTCAATCTTCGGCTGAATGTACGCCGAACGGGCACCTGTGGAACGTGACGGTCACGGCCCACGGCATCTTGATGATGTTCTTTGTGGTGATTCCCGCGCTGTTTGGCGGTTTCGGGAACTATTTCATGCCGCTTCAAATCGGCGCGCCTGACATGGCGTTCCCGCGGATGAACAACCTGAGCTACTGGATGTATGTGGCCGGGACATTGCTGGCGGTTTGCTCTGTGATCATGCCAGGTGGCAACGGTCAGCTGGGCTCCGGCGTGGGCTGGGTTCTCTACCCGCCGCTCTCGGTCAATGAAGCTGGCATGTCCATGGATTTCGCCATCTTCGCGGTGCACGTCTCGGGCGCGTCCTCGATCCTTGGTGCGATCAATATGATCACGACGTTCCTGAACATGCGTGCCCCTGGCATGACCCTGTTCAAAGTGCCGCTGTTCTCTTGGTCGATCTTCGTGACGTCTTGGTTGATTCTTCTGTCCTTGCCGGTTCTGGCGGGCGCGATCACCATGCTCTTGATGGATCGTAACTTTGGCTTTACTTTCTTTGACCCTGCAGGGGGCGGTGATCCGGTTCTTTACCAGCACATCCTGTGGTTCTTTGGCCATCCAGAAGTGTATATCATCATCCTGCCCGGCTTTGGGATCATCAGCCACGTGATTGCGACCTTCTCCCGTAAACCTGTTTTTGGCTATCTGCCAATGGTTTGGGCGATCATCGCGATTGGAGCATTGGGCTTCATCGTTTGGGCGCACCACATGTACACGGTTGGTATGACGCTGAACCAGCAAGCCTACTTTATGCTCGCAACCATGGTCATCGCGGTTCCAACGGGTGTGAAGGTCTTTAGCTGGATTGCAACTATGTGGGGCGGCTCTATTGAGTTCAAAACCCCAATGCTTTGGGCCTTTGGCTTTCTGTTCCTCTTCACTGTTGGCGGTGTGACGGGCGTTGTTCTCAGCCAAGCGGCTGTGGATCGCTACTATCACGATACGTACTATGTTGTGGCGCATTTCCACTATGTGATGTCTCTGGGTGCTGTGTTTGCGATCTTTGCCGGTATCTACTTCTACCTGCCAAAGATGTCTGGCCGGATGTACCCTGAATGGGCGGGCAAGCTGCACTTCTGGGCAATGTTTATCGGCGCAAACCTGACCTTCTTCCCACAGCACTTCTTGGGTCGCCAAGGTATGCCACGCCGTTATATCGACTACCCAGAAGCATATGCGATGTGGAACGCGGTATCCTCTTGGGGTGCGTACCTGTCCTTTGCCTCCTACCTGTTCTTCTTTGGTGTCATGGCTTACACGCTCACACGTGGTGCACGCGTGACCCAGGCAAACCCATGGAACGAGTATGCGGATACGCTGGAATGGACATTGCCAAGCCCGCCACCAGAGCACACGTTTGAACAGCTTCCAAAACAGGAAGACTGGGACAAACAACCCGCTCATCACTAAATCCAAAAGAGCCCCGGCATTGACCGGGGCTTTTCTTTTTCAGCCTTTTGGGGTTGGCCCCGGTTCGCTGAAAAGCTGAGTAAGGTGCAAGACGTTTTCTCAAAGAGCTGTAGGCGACCGTCTTTAGCAAACGACGAGTAGGCGGGGATCGTACTATTTGACCGAAAGGACGAACCCGCTTCACCGCCCATTGGATCGTAAAAACAAGTTCATTACCGCCAAATACCAGAGGCCCGATTGCTCTTGGTTACAATCCCGCGCGTTATTCTCAGCATGCAGTTTGGTCAACTACACTCATGACGGGCTGTTACCAAAGCGATGTATGTCTCGCGTTTGGCAAAGACATGGGGATTGGCACAGGTCTCAAGCGAAGGACCGCAAACCTTATGTGCGGGGCATGCGCAAGACGATGTTCTGAGAGCCTTTTTGATAGCGCAGCTCTGTGTCGCCAATAGCTAAGACGCGGCCCCCGTTTAACCGGTCGCCGACCTGAACCTTGCGCACGCGGCCATTGGAAAAGCGCACGAGCGCGGAGCGATCCGTTGGGCGTCCTACAACCCCTAAAAGGTTGATCTTGCGCAGGTTGATGGCGCGCTTAATCGTCGCTTGCTCTGTTACAGAGGCTCGGGAGGGGATGATTGGCCCAAGTGAGGCCGTGCTCTGGCTCTCTTCTGGTTCAGGCTCTGGTGCTGCGGCGAGGGCGGCCGCAACGCGTTTGTTAAACCCGTCGGGACGCGCGGCAGGCCGCATTGAGTTCGCCACCGGGGAATCGGGCGTTTCCGCCTCAGCGTTTTCTGCTTCTGACTTGGCCGTTTCCGGGCGCATTTGCGGGCGCAATCCACCGAACTCAGCGCGGGATAGGCCACCATATCTTTGCCGCTCAAGAAGCTCTACGAAGTTCTCTGGCCGTGCGCGTGGGCGCATCAGAGCGTCTGAGTCTTCCCCCCCCGTGTTTTCGGCGCTGGCGGCGCGGCGTGGGCGTTCGGGCGGGACAACACCGGGCCGGCCCATAAAGACCAAGATATTTTCTGGTGACCGGGTGCCCTCTGGGGTGGGTTGAACCAGTCCCCGTGCGTTAAAGTTAAAGCGCGTCCCAGCGGCGGGCGGGCTAGAGGGGGGACTCACATAATGGTCAGTTATAAAGCCTCTCACAGGGAGCAGGGCGACAGGGTCGTAATGATCGGTTTTGGGCTGCAATTGCTGTGCGTTCAGCGCCTCAAGGCCAATGATTTTGGGGGCATCGAACATGGGCGGCGCTGCAATCCAAACGCCTGTTGCCGCGTAAAAACGGGATGCGGCGCGCGGATCATACTCTGCGGTTTGATGAAGCTCTGGCGCGCCGGGCTCTTCAAATTCGGGTTGCGAGGAAATATGGCTTGGGGGCGGCAAATCCTCAAACAAGCTTGCATGCAAAATATCGCTGTCAAGTTCTGTTTCCGATGGCGTTGGCGGTGCGAGCGGCGCATCATCTGATGTGCTTGCGGTTTGAGCGGGATCAGAGCCAGACACCGAAATCAAACCCTGTTGCCAGGCGGCAAAACCGATCGTCAACAGCGCGCTTGCGGCGATGGCCACAGGGAGATAGCCGCGTTTCTTTGCCGGTTTGTTTTTCGTTTGGCTCTCTTGCGGTTTCGGTTGAGGCTCTGCGCGCGCGGCACTTTGTTTGGCGACCGCTGTAAAGGTTATATCGCTCGGCCCAACGGGTTTGACCTGAGGGGGCGGGGCCTCTTTGGCGGGACGCCTTACAACGGCTTCCATCGCGACATGCAGCTCTGTGTCGTTCTTAGCGCGCGCAGGTGCTGCGAGCGTTACGAGCAGCCCGCCATGATCGGGGGCAAGACTATGATCTGGATGCTGGGCGAGAAAGCGCGATGTGGCGCCAAAGAATGCGGCCGTGTCTGCGCCGCCCTCCCGAATTTGACCCACAAGATAGATCGGGTTAAAGCCGTGTTCTGCTGCAAATTCTTCGGCTTCGTTCAGTGTTTCCTTGGCGACCGCCGCCACATAGGTTGCATCCCCATCGCTTGCGATATCGAAAGCAAGGTCTTCCAAAGCATAAGGGGTGGCCCCGATGAGCGAGGAGCGAGCCGCTTTCATGCGAGCTAACTCGGATACATTGCCCGTCTTGACCTCTAGGAATTTGAGCTGGTCATCTGGAATAACGAGCTTTGTGGTGAAGTCTTCCCCTGCTTCTTTGATGGCGGTTTGGCGAAGCTCGGCCAAAGCATCGGCGAAATTCTCAGTGTCAAGGTCAACCGAACCAACAAGAAGCAAATGGCCCCCCTTGGATTTAGCAAGGGAGATCCTGTCTGATGACAAAAATAAAGCGAGTTTAGCTTTCATGCCCAAAACAACCTTACTTTGCTTAGACTAGCGTGGGCTCATACGTGGGTGATAATAAGTCAAAAGATCCTTGCGGAAAAGTAAAACCCGGCCCCAAAAAGAGGCCGGGTGGCAGAAAATGTGTTAACCCTCTGGGGTTGTTCTAAAGTTTATGCGCCCGGTTTGAGCGGGTTTTCGCTGCTTAAGGCGCGCGGCGTTTCTAGGGTACAGCTTTCGCGAGAGCTTGGTCTAGGTCTGCAATTATGTCTTGCGCATCTTCAATCCCGATGGAGACTCGAACCACCTCGGGCGCGGCCCCAGCGGCGCGTTGCTGCTCTTCTGTCAGCTGGCGGTGTGTGGTTGAGGCAGAGTGGATAATCAGAGAGCGCGCATCGCCCAGATTGGCTACATGCGAGAAAAGCTCCAAAGCATTCACGAGTTTGACGCAGGCATCATAGCCGCCCTTAACCGCGAAGGTGAACAGGCCCCCCGCGCCTTTCGGGCAGATCTTTTCTACGCGATGATTGTACTGCGAAGAGGCCAGCCCGGCATAGGTGACATAGTCAATCCGCGCATCTTGTTCGAGCCACTCGGCGACTTTCATAGCATTCTCTACATGGCGCTGCATGCGCAGGGACAGGGTCTCGATCCCCATAAGCGTGTAATGGGCGGCTTGCGGGTTCATGGTCATGCCCAAATCGCGCAGGCCAATGGCAATGCCGTGAAACGTGAAGGCCATCGGTCCGAGTGCCTCATGGAATTTCAGCCCGTGATAGGCGGGTTCTGGCGCGCTGAGGCTGGGGAACTTATCAGAGGCGGACCAATCAAACTTGCCGCTGTCAACGACGCAGCCGCCTGTTACTGTGCCATTGCCGGTCAGGTATTTGGTGGTGGAATGCACAACCAGCGTTGCGCCATGCTCAATCGGGCGACACAGATAGGGGGTGGCTGAGGTGTTATCGACGATGAGCGGAATACCCGCACCATCGGCGATCCTCGCAATCGCATCCAGATCGGTAATATAGCCGCCGGGATTTGCGATGGCTTCACAAAAGATCGCCCGCGTGTTCTCGTCAATCGCGGCTTTTACGGCGTCTTCATCGTCAAAATCGACAAAGGTGCAGCTCCAGCCAAAGCGTTTGATGGTTTGACCGAATTGCGTGATGGTGCCACCATAAAGCCGGGTGGAGGCAACAATGTTCAACCCCGGGCCCATAAGCGGAAACAGGGCCATAATCTGCGCCGCATGCCCAGAAGAGCAACAAACCGCACCAACGCCGCCCTCAAGCGTTGCAATGCGCTCTTGCAAAACAGCGACCGTGGGGTTGGTCAGGCGCGAATAGATATATCCCACCTCTTGCAGATTAAACAGCGCCGCCGCGTGATCGGCATCGCGAAACTCATAAGCAGTGGTTTGGTAAATCGGGGTCTGACGCGCCCCTGTTGCTGGGTCTGGCGCTGCTCCTGCATGGATCTGAAGGGTGTCAAACCCGTGGCTGGGGCCTTGGGGGTCGGTGCTCATGGCGCGCTCCTTATGGTCAGTGGTTAACAAATCGCTAAGGGAAATGCTTCAAAAGCACAAGCTGCGCCAAACAGGATTTGCGCTCCG
This sequence comes from Aliishimia sp., assembly GCA_963678085.1. Taxonomy (GTDB): domain Bacteria; phylum Pseudomonadota; class Alphaproteobacteria; order Rhodobacterales; family Rhodobacteraceae; genus Aliishimia. The sequence continues at coordinate 2,719,900 of OY782680.1, read as the reverse complement.
CCGAGCCGCGAATTTTCCGCAATTCCCAAACCAACAAGAAACCCTACCTTTCGGAGCCCATTTGAGAGCAGGCCAATTTTCCGATAAGCGCACAAAATTCAGGAGAGACGACCTATCTGAAAATTTGGCTTAGCGGTTCATCTGAGCAAGAGTTTTGATCAGCTTTTGTAAACTCACACGTTTCCACTCCATGAGTTCAATTTGGAACTGCCCAAGGATATCCGTCTTACGCAAAATAACATGGGCGACAATCCGGCATTTCTTTTGATCCTCTTTGTCAAGAAAGGCTATGCGAAAATTCACCCGCGCCCGTTGCTCTGAGGTTTGTGGGATTTCTACATTGCTAATTTCGATTCGCTCTATGCCTGCACGGGTTGCGAAGCGATGCATTTGCTCAAAGCATTGTATGACGTCGGAGGGGGACGCCAGAACGATCGTGTGTTCTGGCATAAAAAGCGGGATAGGCACACTGATGGATTTGCTGGCACCGATAAGATCTGCACGCATAAACAATTCTGCTGTGGAGTTCAGAAAAAGCTGGATTTCTGCATGCTGCACCGGAGTTCTCCCCTTATTTTCGCCATGATTTATCAGTAGCTCGCTGCAGAGCAAGGGAGGGGGGGGCGGTTAATTTGTGTCACGTAAGTGCCGCTGGCCCTTAGGCTCTTTTGCGTGCAGCGATCTCATCGGAGCCGCTTGCACTTGTTCGCACATGCTCTGTTTGTGGCAAGCTTGAGGCGCGAACAAAGCACTTGGGATTTTTCCGTAAACGAGGCGCAGATAATGCACCGTTTCTGCTACCGATGCACCTAAGGGGCTGATTTGTAATGATACTCATACGTGCGTGAATGGTCTGAGACGGTTTTTGCGCTCTGGGCTGAGGCGCATTGAGCTTGTGCCGGGGAATGCGGCTATTCAGATGGGGTGGCAAGACGATCCTTGACAGCCAAATAAGCTCACAAACAAATGCTCAGCTGCACGGTTCGACCAAGGGTATCTGTGTGTTGAGCCCATTGCATGAGCGGATTTTCGCGCATATTTCACGCGATCTTTATTTGGACCCTCTCCAAAGCGACGCGGTTCGGTTCCTGAAAATGCAGGTATTGGGATGAAATTGCTTCGCCCTACCTGAAACGCTAGGCCCCTACCTTTGCGATATCTTCGAAGAGGCTCGGAAAGCTCATGCGCTTCCATTCCATTAACTCGATTTGGAACTGCCCCAGCATATCCGTATGGCGCAAGATCGCGTGCACGTCACTCTGGCGCTTTTCGTTGCCATATGCGTCAAGAAAGATCATGTGAAAATTGACCCGAGAGCGCAGCTCCGAGGTCTGCGCAATTTCAACGCCTCTTATGTCGATACGCTCAATAGCTGAGCGGATAACAGAGCGACGCATGCGCGCAAAACTTTCGAGAATTTGGGGTTTTGTTGCAAGAACGATTGTTCGCTCGGGCGTGAATAATGGAATGGGGCTGCAGACATGGTTACTTGCTTCGGCCAGATTTGCGCGCATAAATAGAACGGACATTGAGTTCAAAAAGAGTTTAACTTCAGAGCTAAGCATAAGCGTCCTCCCAATAGACGTAGCCTGCTCATAACTTAGGGGCTGTCACAAATCAAGGCAGGTGACGTGGTGTTGATTTACGTAAATATGAGGCGGTGGCGCGTTCCGTAACGTCACGCATCTGCGGAACGCGCTGACCACAGACCAGCATCCTTTAGGCGCTTGCGTATGGCGTGTTCTGTTCGGGGGAGGCGGGATTGGTCGAAGAGTGCGCGTGCCTCTTGCCCAGCTCCCTCATACAAGAAACGCTCGTAGGGTTGATATTTTTGCAAGAGCGGTTTCAGAGATTGATCTTGCGCGATCTCTTGCACCAGATGCACCGCGCTTGCGGACTCCCTGGCAAAGAGCAGCGGCAGCTTTCGGTAATGGCAAGAGATATCCCCATCAAGATAGCCCGCAGGCAGGCCATCGCGCCCGCCCCCCAAAGCATGGATCACCAAAGGCAGCGCGATTTGATCCAGCCAAGGATAGATCTTTTGCCCGATCAGCTCTTTTGGGGGATCGTCTCGCACGGCCCGCGCGATCTCTAGAAAACGCTCCCCAAAGCGGTGCGGGCAGGCCCCATAGAAAAAACCGGCGTTGAAATAGAGATACCGCCGCCAGTGGTTCTTGGGCTCACTGCAATCAAGGCTGCTCTCGAAATCAAGGCTAAAGCGGCGATATAACGACGCCCAAATCTCATCCATGCTGGGACCGTAAAGTTCGGGCTTGGGCCAAGTGCCCTCACGGCGCAGGCTGGCACTGGGGCGCTCGAAATCAAAGGGCACGGTCTCAAGCGGGCCGGTGATCAATGTATCCGTGTCAAAGAACACAAAGGGCTCGCCTTTGGGCAGCGCCTGCAGCATCTCGATCTTATTGCCCTGCGGATAGCTCTGTCCGAAATGGCGGTTCTCAAAGGGGATAAAAACCCCGCCCATCTCCTGCAGTTTGCCGCGGATGGCCTTGTTTTGCACCCTTGGATCGCGTGGCCACAGAGGGCCGGGCTGGGGCTCTGTCAGGAATATCTTGCCAGAAAACCCAGGGCAAGAACGGCGCAAAGAGGCGAGAAACAGCAGTGCTTCAAATTGCAGCCGCCCCCGTTGAACCACAAGGGCGATGTTAAAACGCGAAGGGCCTGCCGTCATCAAACCATTGGCCTAGCCGTCTCGCGTGCCCGAAAACTTCGCCGCCCACTCGGTCACTTGATCATCGGTGAGCTTAGCAAAGAGGTTTTCTGGCACGGCAAAACCATGACCCGGTGCAAGCTGGCTCAGTGCCCCAGCCACGTCATCCGGCCAGCTCAGCTCTGGCATGTTCATCGCATCACGCAGGATCTCAGCCGTATGGGGCAGGAAGGGGGCGGAGAGATTGGCATAAAACCCAATCAGGTTCAGCCCCAGCCGGATCTGCATCTCTGCCTTTTCTTGATCCTCTTTGATCGTGGCCCAAGGCGCGGCCGCTTGCAGATACTCATTGCCCGCCGCCCAAATCGCTCGCAGCTCTTGCGCCGCCTTGCGCACCTCCATTGCGTCCATATGGTCCTGATAGGCGCTTAGGCGGGTAGAGAGATCGGCGATCAACGCCTCTTCCTCAGCCCCGTAGCTGCTGCCTGTCGGCACTGCTTCAGAGAATTTGGAGCGGCAGAACTTTGTCACGCGGCTCACGAAATTGCCCAGCACATCCGCCAGATCTTTGTTCACCGAGGCTTGGAAATTCTCCCAGGTGAATTCGGTATCGGAGTTTTCTGGCGCATGGCTGAGCAGCCACCAACGCCAGATATCCGCAGGCAAAATCTCAAGCGCCTGATCCATAAAGATCCCGCGCCCCTGGCTGGTGGAGAACTGCCCGCCCTCATAGTTCAGATAGTTGAACGACTTGATGTAATCGACCAGCTTCCAATTATCATCCGCGCCAAGGATCGTTGCGGGAAAGCTCAGCGTGTGGAAGGGCACATTATCCTTACCCATGAATTGCACATAGCGCACATCCTCCGCGCCTTTATCGGTGCGCCACCAGCGCTGCCAATCGCCGCCGCTCTCATCAGCCCATTCTTTGGTCGCGGCGATATATTCGATCGGCGCATCGAACCAGACATAGAAAACCTTTCCCTCCATGCCGGGCCAGTCATCTTCGCCGCGTTTGACAGGCACCCCCCAATCAAGATCGCGTGTGATACCGCGATCTTGCAGCCCGTCTCCATCATGAAGCCATTTAAGCGCAATTGAAGTTGTCAATATTGGCCAATAGCGAAGAGGGTCGGGATCTGCATCGGGATCCACTACTTTGCCCTCTTCTCTTAGGAAAACGGGTTTAATTTTTTCTCTAATCCAATTGTGAAGCTGCTCTTTCAAAGCGGATTGGCGCAGATAAAGGTGCTTGGTCTCGCGCACCTCCAGATCGGTCGAGCCAGAAATAGCCGAGCGCGGGTCAATCAGATCGGTTGGGTCAAGCTGCTTTGTGCAATTTTCACATTGATCGCCGCGCGCTTTATCATAGCCGCAATTGGGGCAGGTGCCTTCAATATAGCGGTCAGGTAGAAAACGGCCATCGGCAATGGAATAAACCTGGCGTTCTGAAACCTCACGGATCAGCCCCTTATCGGCCAAACGCCCTGCAAAATACTGCGTGAGTCTATGGTTCTGCGGGCTGGAAGAGCGACCAAATTTGTCAAAGCTGAGCAAAAAACCTTTCGACAGATCAGCCTGAACCTGGTGCATCTTGGCACAATACTCATCCACCGGCAGACCAGCTTTGGCCGCCGCCAACTCGGCTGGCGTGCCATGCTCATCCGTGGCGCAGATAAACATGACCTCATGGCCCCGTGCCCGGCAATACCGAGCATAAAGATCGGCAGGCAGTTGCGAGCCCACCAAATTGCCCAGATGCTTGATCCCGTTGATATAGGGGATCGCGGAGGTGATCAAAATACGTGCCATGACTGCCTCTTGAAAATACTGTGACCCCGCCTTTACCCCAGTGCGCGCGTGGGGGCTAGTCGTCTTTGCGCTCTTCACGAAGTCGCCCGGTCAGACGCCCGACCACCATGGATGTACGCGGCGCATAAACATAGCGCGTGCGGATCTTTGAGCGTCGCACCCGCATGCGCGCAAGCCCAAAGACAATAAGCAGCGCATGCCCCACAGAAATCATCGCAAAAAGCGCATTTGGCCCAAATGTATCAATCAGCCAAGTGGCAAGATAGGGGGCTGCTATCGCTCCGGTAGCGAACCAGAACATAAGCGCTGCGGAAAGCTCGACCCGCTCTTCGGGTTTGGCAAAATCATGGGCATGGGCTGCGGCGACCGAGTAGATTGGAAAGGTCGTGAGCCCAAAGATCACAGCGGCCCCAAAGATCCCTGTGTTCCCAAAACCAGCGGCATAGACGGTAAAGGTGCAACTCAGAACAGCTGCAAAGGACAAAAAGATCAGCACCCAGCGGCGATCAAACTTATCAGCGATCCAACCCACAGGGTATTGCGCCACCGCCCCGCCCAGTACAAAGGCCGAGAGGAACCAGGCGATTTGTTGCGGAACTAGCCCCAACTCTTGGCCGTAAAGCGGGCCAACCATCCGAAATGACGCGCCCGAGAGAGCAGCAACAAGAACCCCAGCCACAGCCAGCGGAGAGCGGCTATAGGCCAGCATCGGATGCAAGCGCGGCGCTTTGGGCGTTTCAGGCGGGCGAACTGTGGTGAGCATCAAAGGTAAAAGCGCCGCACAGCAAATAATCGCCAACAGGTTGTAAGAGACATAGCTGGCCGGCTCCAGCACGCCAATGACCATTTGCGCCGCCAGCGAGCCGACCATATCAATGACGCGGTACACCCCCATTGTGCGCCCGCGTGACTCATTGGTGACTTTCGCCTGAAGCCAAGCTTCGATCACCGTATAGCACCCCGCCACACACATACCCGAAGCGATTCGCATAACCGCCCAGGCATACGCGTCCACCACCAGCATATGCGCCAGCAGCCCAATCGCGCCCAAAGCCGTGAACACTGCAAAGGCGCGCGAATGTCCGACCGAGCCCATCAGGCGCGGTGCCCACCAACATCCAATGAAAAACCCAAGAAAATGCGCCGAGCCAAGCAGACCGATCTCTTGTCGCGAAAAGTCAAGAACAAGCCCCGAAAGCGCATCCAGCGGCCCCACACCGCCCGAAGACAGCTGCAAAAGCAAGACGGACAGAAAAAGAGCCGCAAAGGAGATCAATAATCGCATATCTACAGTGCTATAGCGATAATTTGCCTGCGTCTCAGCCGCTTTCGCCAGCTTAGGTCGTTTTTGACCCAATCGTTAGGAGCTCATGCGTGTGCAGGAAAATCTCCATAAAAATGTCACAATCAACCCAATCTTCATGCTTGTGTTTTTTACTCCGGGCAGATTGCTTGGCTCGTCGCGCGATGCCTCTTTGCAGGGCCATTTGATTTTGACACGATATATGGAAAGCTAACGATGAAAATCAAACAGCTCGGACGCAGCGGAATTAAGGTCAGTGAAATTTGCCTGGGATCCATGATTTGGGGGTCGCAAAATACCGGGGAAGAGGCCTATGATCAGATCTCACTTGCGGGTGAGATGGGGGTTAATTTCATCGATACGGCAGAGATGTACCCGGTCAACCCGATCCGCCGCGATACAATCGGGCGCACTGAACGCATTATCGGCTTGTTCTTTGATGACCGCGGCGGGCGCGGCGATTGGGTGATCGCCACGAAACACACTGGCGAGGGTATGGTAGATGTGCGCAACGGTGCGCCCATCAGTTCAAAAACCATTAGCCAAGCTATCGATGGTTCTCTGCGGCGCTTGAAAACGGACTATATTGATCTCTACCAGTTCAATTGGCCAAACCGTGGCAGCTATATGTTCCGCCAAAACTGGAGCTATGATCCGACAGGCTTTAACCGCGCGGACATCATCGGAAATATGGAGGATTGCCTAGATGCGCTCCAACGCGAGGTGGATAAGGGACGCATTCGGGCCTTTGGGCTCTGTAACGAAAGCGCTTGGGGGACGTCGCAATGGCTCAATACATCAGAGCGCACGGGCGGTCCGCGCCCCGTAACCCTGCAAAACGAGTATTCATTGCTCTGTCGGATCTTTGACACGGATCTCTCTGAACTCGCCGTACTAGAAGATATCGGCCTTTTGGCGTTCTCGCCCCTTGCCAATGGGCTTTTGACGGGTAAGTACCAAAACGGCGCTGTGCCAGAGGGCAGCCGCATGTCCATCGTTCCGGGCCTCGGGGGGCGCACCACAGGTCGTGCGCTCAGCGCCGTTGATGCCTATGTCGATATTGCCGAACGGCACGGGCTGGATCCCGCGCAAATGGCGATTGCATGGACTTTGGGGCGTCCCTTCTTAACATCGACAATTATCGGAACCAGCAGTGTCGATCAGCTGAAAATCGCGCTTGGGGCTGCCGATCTCAAACTGGACAGCGTGGTCCTTGAAGACATTCAAAAAGCGCACCGAATTCACCCAATGCCCTATTGAGGATCCCAAGTTTTTGGCGCTCAGGGAAAATGGAAGGTCGCCTTTTTGCAAGGTATATCAGTAGAACCCTTTAATCATACGACAATGACAAAGGGGGAGCGCTATGCCGTTGCAAATGAACAGAGACGTTTTCATAACCTGCGCAGTGACAGGATCAGGCGGCACGCAAGACCGCAGCCCGCATGTGCCGCGCTCGCCAAAGCAAATCGCTGATAGCGCCATTGCGGCCGCAAAAGCGGGTGCCGCTGTGGTGCATTGCCATGTGCGCGACCCTGAGACCGGCACGCCGTCTCGTGATTTGACCTATTACCGCGAGGTCACCGATCGGATTCGCGACGCAGAGGTGGATGTTGTCCTGAACCTCACGGCTGGCATGGGGGGCGATATCGTGTTTGGGAATGCTGAGCAGCCCTTTCCGCTCAATGAGGCTGCAACAGATATGATCGGCGCAAGCGAGCGCGTGGCCCATATCGCCGAATGTTTGCCTGAGATTTGCACGCTTGATTGCGGCACCATGAATTTCGCCGAAGCTGACTATGTGATGACCAACACGCCCGGCATGCTCACCGCCATGGGGCGCATGATGACCGAAATGGGCGTGAAACCTGAGATCGAAGCCTTTGACACCGGCCATCTTTGGTATGCCAAGCAACTGGTGAAAGACGGTGTTCTAGACAGCCCCGCCCTGGTTCAGCTCTGCATGGGCGTGCCCTGGGGCGCGCCGGATGATCTGAACACCTTCATGGCCATGGTGAATAACGTGCCCGATGATTGGACCTTTTCCGCCTTTGCCCTGGGCCGCAACCAAATGGCCTATGTCGCCGCATCGGTGCTTGCTGGGGGCAATGTGCGCGTGGGGCTCGAGGATAATCTTTGGCTGGACAAAGGCGTTCTGGCCGAAAACTATCAACTGGTGGAGCGCGCGGTCACTATCATCGAAAACCTCGGCGCGCGGGTCATTGGCCCGGCCGAGGTGCGTGAAAATCTGGGCCTAACTAAGCGAGCCCCAAAATGACAAAAACAGCAGCGATTATTGGTGGCGGCGTTATAGGCGGGGGCTGGGCGGCACGGTTCTTGCTCAATGGTTGGGATGTCCAGGTTTTTGATCCTGATCCAAACGCAGAGACTGTCTTTGCCGAGGTATTGGACAATGCGCGCAGATCCTTGCCAGGGCTCACGGATGTCGCGCTCCCGCCTGAGGGACAAATCAGTTTTAAGGCATCGCTAGCCGAGGCTGTATCTGGCGCGATCTGGATCCAGGAAAGCGTGCCAGAGCGGCTCGAAATCAAGCATAAGGTGATGGCCGAAATCCAAGCCGCTTGCGCGGAAACTGCGGTCCTCGCCTCATCAACCTCTGGCTTTAAGCCCTCGGAATTGCAAGAAAATGCCGCGCGCCCCGCACAGATCATGGTCGCGCATCCGTTCAACCCTGTCTATCTGATGCCGCTGGTCGAGGTCGTGCCCTCGCCGCAAACCGACCTTGCTCTTGTTGAGCAGGCAGAGGCGCATCTTACCGCGCTTGGCATGTATCCGCTGCGCGTGCGCAAAGAGATCGACGCCCATATTGCTGACCGGTTCCTAGAGGCCGTGTGGCGCGAGGCGCTTTGGCTGGTCAAAGATGGCGTGGCGACCACCAAAGAAATCGACGAATCAATCCGTATGGGTTTCGGGATTCGCTGGGCACAGATGGGTCTGTTTGAGACCTATCGCACTGCGGGCGGGGCCGCGGGTATGCGGCATTTCATGGCGCAATTTGGCCCAGCTTTGAAATGGCCCTGGACCAAGCTTATGGATGTGCCCGAGTTTACCGATGAACTCGTGGATTTGATCGCAGGTCAGTCGGATGAGCAATCCGGCCATCTGACGATTTCCGAGTTGCTCAAGGCGCGCGACAATAACCTGGTGGCGCTTTTGCGTGCGCTCAAAGGGCAAAACTGGGGGGCTGGCGCTGTTCTGAGTGCGCAAGAAAAACAGCTGCAAGGACCTGACCTAGACGACATGGATCTTTCGCAACCGTTGCCCACGGGGCGGCGGGTGGTGCCTCTGGACTGGACCGACTATAACGGACATATGAATGAAGCCAAATACTTACAGGCGTTTTGTGAGGCAACGGACCGCTTTATGGCGCTGATTGGCTGTGATGCCGACTATATCGCAACAGGGGGCAGCTATTTCACCGCCGAGACCCATATTCGCCATGTGGATGAGGTCAATGCCGGCGCGCTTATTGATATTCGCACGCAGCTCTTGGGCGGCACAGGCAAAAAGATGCATATCTGGCATGAGATGTATGAGGGCGTGCGGCTCGTTGCCACGGGTGAGCATTTCTTGCTGCATGTGGATCTTGAAACCCGCCGCCCCTCAGAGCCGAAAGCCGAGATCTGTGCGGCCATGCAGCGGATAGCGGACGGGCAGGCGGGTCTGACACGGCCCGAGGGCGCGGGGCGTTTTGTGGGGCAACCAAAAGACAGCCACTAGCCTCTTTTTGATTGGGTAACTTCATCTTATGGTAAGCCTAGCACCTTAAGGGATGTTGACATGATGGAAGACGCCTCACCCATAGAGATTGCACAATTCGCAGCTGCAAAGGCCGCCGCGCAGCTCGTCGAGCCTGGAATGCGTGTGGGGCTTGGGGCGTCTACCATATCGGATTGGATCGCGCGTTGTCTTGCGGACCGGATGGCGCAGGAAAGGCTTGATTGCACACTCATTGCCGCCTCGGATGCGCAGGTCGATTTGCTGCACGGGCTCGGCCTTGCGAGCGCCACATTTGAAGAGGCGAAATGGCTTGATATCAGCTTTGCGGGGGCTGAAGAATTTGATGATCAGCTGAATTTTGTGCTGCAAAGCGGAACGGCCTTAGGGCGAGAAAAGTTGATATTGACCGCGACCGAGCGCATGATTCTGGTCTCGGATATGTCGCGCGAAGTGCTAAAGCTCGGCACCTTGCCCGTTCCGTTAGAAGTCATGCCGCAAGGCGCAATCGCCACGCAGCTCTTGGTCGAAGAGGCCTTGCTTGATCTTCATGTACTGGGGCGGACAACGCGGCTTCGGCAGGGCGAAGAGGGGCCCATCGTAAGTGAGCAGGGCAATTATCTTCTTGACCTTTTCCCGCATCAGATCACCAATCCTCGGCGTATGGCGTTGATTTTGGCGCAAATCCCTGGGGTGATCGAAACCGGGATCTGTGTCGATCTCTGCGACAAAGCTATTTTGGGCCAAGGCGACGGCACTGTTGAAATGCGCGATCTGAGCGGGGGAACACGCAGCAGACGCGAGGCCCTGGATGAGGATGCGGGGAATATTTTTGCCGATCTGTCACAGTGAAAACTGCGGGATTTGGGCAATGCCTTCTTGTCTTGACGCCATTTGCATCACACATAGAACGCGCAGCCAAATGGGAGAGCGCCGATGAGTTTTGACTATGATCTTTTCGTGATCGGAGGCGGCTCTGGCGGTGTGCGCGCGGCGCGTGTCGCTGCGGGCGAAACAGGAGCCAAAGTCGCGCTGGCGGAAGGGGATCGTTATGGTGGCACCTGCGTGATCCGGGGCTGCGTGCCCAAAAAGCTGATGGTTTTCGCGAGCGAGTTTGCACAAATGCCGGAGCTGGCGCGCAATTACGGCTGGGATATTGATGATGGTGCGTTTGATTGGGCGCATTTTCATGGCAAGCTTACGGAAGAGCTTGACCGGCTTGAGGGCATTTATCGCAAGCTGCTGGCGGGCTCGGGGGTCGAGACCTTTGATGCCTGGGCCAAGCTAAAAGATGCGCATACGGTTGAGCTGTCCGATGGGCGCAGCTTTACTGCCAAACATATCCTCATTGCTACTGGCGGGCGTGCGCTGCGCCCGGATATTCCGAATGCTGAGCTGGGCCTGGTCTCTGATGACATCTTTCATGTGCCAAAGCTGCCTAAACGCATACTCATCGTGGGGGGCGGGTATATTGCTTGTGAATTTGCCTGCATTTTGCACGGGCTGGGGGTGCAGGTGACGCAATATTATCGCGGCGCGCAGATCCTTCGCGGCTTTGACGTTGAGGCTTGCGAGCTTATCGCAGAGAGCATGAAGGCGCGCGGCATTGATTTGCAGCTAAACACCAATATCGCTGAGTTGGATTTGGCCTCAGTGAAAGATGGCACGACCGCACCCCAGGCAAAGCCCTATGCCCCAGGACAAGGTCCGGTCTGGGTCAAAGCCACAAATGGTGACGAGCAGATCTTTGACTACGTGTTCTTTGCCACCGGCCGCGCGCCCAACAGCGCCGATTTAGGGCTGGAGGGTTTGGGGCTTGAGCTCGGTGATAAGGGCCAGATCATGGTGGATGCCTATTCGCAAACTGCGGTGCCTTCAATCTATGCCATTGGCGATGTGACCGACCGCGTGAACCTTACCCCAGTTGCGATCCGCGAGGGGATGCAATTTGTGCAAACCGTGTTTCGCGGCGACCCAACCCCGGTGGATCATGATCTTATTCCATCCGCCGTTTTCACTCAGCCTGAACTGGGCACTGTGGGGCTCAGCGAAGAGGCGGCGCGCGCCCAAGAGCCGATTGAGGTTTATGCAACATCCTTCAAACCGATGATGTCCTCTTTTGCTGGGGCAGATGATCGGGTGATGATGAAGCTCATCGTTTCGCAAGCCAGCCGCAAAGTGCTTGGGTGCCATATCGTCGCGCCTGGCGCGGGTGAGCTGATCCAAATGGCGGGGATTGCGATAAAAATGGGCGCAACCAAGGAAGATTTCGACCGAACGGTTGCAGTTCACCCCACCATGAGCGAAGAGCTTGTAACAATGAGAGCTCCTGTGCGCACGGGTTGATTTTTTCGTAAATGCACACAGGTTATAGCTCAATTGCTTTCGCGCTTTGCGCGCGACTTGACGAAAGGGACGAGATATCGATGACAGGCAATAGTGGCGGCCCTTGGGGCGGCGGCGGAAAATCTGGCTCAAACGGGCCCAGTGGAAACCGAGGTGGATCGGGCGGCTCTGGCGGTGGCGGAGGTGGTCGCGGGCAGGGGCCAGACGGGCCTCAGATCCCCGAGATTGACGAGCTTGTCAAAAAGGGCCAAGAGCAATTGCGCGTCCTTATGGGCGGTAAGGGTGGCTCTGGCAATTCAGGCGGCGGCGGGCAGGGGGGCGGCACACCTCCGCTGTTTACCAAGACAACCCTTGGCCTTGGCGCTGCTGCGCTAGTTGCACTTTGGGCCTTTTCTAGCTTTTACACAGTGCGGCCAGAGGAAAAATCGGTTGAGCTGTTTTTAGGCCAGGAATACGCTATCGGTGAGCCGGGTTTGAACTTTGCGCCATGGCCGCTTGTCACATATGAAATCCTACCGGTGACGCGCGAGCAAACCGAAGATATCGGGGCGCGGTCTGGCCGCAGTCAAACCGGGCTGATGCTCACGACCGATGAGAATATCATTGATATCGACTTCCAGGTGGTTTGGAATATCTCTGATCCCGCGCATTATTTGTTCAACTTGGCAGAGCCGCAGGATACGATCCGGGCGGTGAGTGAATCGGCCATGCGCGAGGTGATCGCCCGCAATAGGCTAGCACCCATCCTCAACCGGGACCGCCAAGTGATTGCAGATGAAACCCGCGAGCTGATCCAGGCAACACTGGATGAATACCAATCCGGCGTGAACATTATCCGTCTGAACCTTGATAAAGCCGACCCGCCAGCCGAAGTGATCGACAATTTCCGCGATGTACAAGCCGCCGAGCAAGAGCGTGACCGGCTAGAGCGCCAAGCGGATGCGTATGCGAACCAGGTTTTGGCGGGTGCGCGCGGTGAAGCGGCGCAGATGCTAGAGCAGGCCGAAGCCTACCGCGCTCAGGTGGTTAATGAGGCGGAAGGTGAGGCGGCGCGCTTTACCTCAGTTCTAACGGAATATGCCAAAGCACCCGAGGTGACACGCAAACGCCTTTATCTTGAGACGATGGAACAAGTGCTCGGCCGTGTGGATAAAATCATCCTTGATGAAAATGCAGGCGGCGGCCAAGGGGTCGTGCCCTATCTGCCGCTTAACGAGCTGCGTCGTTCAGGAGGATCAAACTAATGCGTCTCGCGATTATTGCAATTTTCGTTTTTGTTGTGGCGCTTTTGTCCTCGATCTTCATCGTGGACGAACGTGAAAAGGCACTTGTGCTGCAATTTGGTCAGATTGTTCGCGTGAAAGAGGAGCCGGGTCTGAGCTTCAAAATCCCGCTTATTCAAGAGGTCGTGAGGTATGACGACCGGATCCAGGCGCTGGATACCCTGCCAACCGAGGTCACGCCTTCGGATGATCGCCGCTTGGTTGTGGATGCCTTTGCGCGCTACCGGATTTCGGATGTGGTGCAGTTCCGTCAGGCCGTGGGTGTTGGTGGTTTGCAGACCGGCGAGAGCCGCCTTGAGGGGATCTTGAACCCGGCGATCCGTGCGGTACTGGGGGCCGATGGGGTGACATCTTCCACAATCCTGTCACCGGAGCGGGCCGCATTGATGGCAAAAATCACCGATCAGGTTCGGGCTGAGGCCCTTCCCTTGGGGCTTGAAGTGATCGATGTGCGCCTCAAGCAAACAAACCTGCCGGACGAAAACTTGAAGGCAACGTTTGACCGGATGCGCGCTGAGCGGGAACGAGAGGCAACGGACGAGCGTGCACGGGGTGAAGAGGCTGCGCTTCGGGTTCGTGCCCAGGCAGATCGGACGGTGATTGAAACGACCTCAGAAGCGGCGCGCCAAGCTGAGATTATCCGAGGTGAAGCCGATGCGGAGCGCAACGCGATCTTTGCAAATGCCTTTGGCGCAGATCCAGAGTTCTTTGAGTTCTATCGCTCTTTGACCGCTTATCAGCGCGCGCTGCAGGGAGACAACTCGACCATGGTTCTCAGCCCGGATTCCGAGTTCTTCAACTACCTCAAATCGCAAACCGGGGCGTCTTCCCAGTGAGCTATCTTCTGCTAGGTCTTGGCCTGGTGTTTATTTTGGAGGGGCTGGTCTATGCGCTGGCCCCTTCGCTTATTGAGCGCCTGCTCGAGGCGCTGAAGTCTATGCCTGAACGCGCGATCCAACAACTTGGCGCTCTGTGCGCGGTGCTGGGGCTGATCTTGGTTTGGGCGGCGTTTCAGCTTGGGCTGTAAATTGCTCACAACCTTGTCACGATGAGTTGAATGCGCGTCAGTGCGTTCCATCTTTGATATTGCAGTTGCGCAACACTACATGCAGTTTAGCGTATAGGCGCAAAAGAAGCAGACCGGCCAGAGCCACTGGCCAAAACTCAAGGAGCATTGTGAATGAAGCCGCAGGCCGTTACGATCCCACTCTCCAAAACCATAGAGCAGCGCGGCAGGTTGCTCGTCATGGTTTTCTTTTCCACATTTTTTATTTTATTGCAGGTTATCGCGGCGCAGGCGCGCCCGGAAAGCTTGGCCCCTTTGGCCGAGAAAATCAGCCCGTCGGTTGTGAATATTACCACCACCGCGCTTGTCGAAGGGCGCGTGGGCCCGCGTGGAATTGTGCCCGAGGGCTCACCGCTACAAGATCTGTTCCCGGATATGCCAAATGGGCAGGGGGAGCGCTCGCGGCGTTCATCCTCTTTGGGATCTGGTTTTGTGATTTCCGAAGATGGGTTTATTGTGACCAATGATCACGTGATCAAAGGCGCTGATGAGATCATGATCGAGTTCTTTCCTGGTGAAGGCCAACCCAAAGAACAATTGCTGGCCAAGGTGATTGGCACGGATCCTAACACCGATATCGCCTTGCTCAAGGTCGAGGCAGATCAGCCGCTGGCTTTCGTGAAATTTGGCGACAGTGACACAGCGCGCGTGGGGGATTGGGTCGTTGCGATGGGCAATCCTTTGGGGCAGGGCTTTTCGGTTTCTGCTGGCATTGTTTCGGCGCGTGGGCGCACGCTTAACGGGGCGTTTGACGATTACATCCAGACCGATGCGGCCATCAATAAGGGCAATTCAGGTGGCCCGCTTTTCAACATGGATGGTGATGTGATCGGCGTGAATACCGCGATCTTAAGCCCGGATGGGGGCTCCATTGGGATCGGTTTTTCCATGGCCTCCAACGTGGTCACGAAAGTGGTAGATCAGCTCAAAGAGTTTGGTGAAACTCGCCGCGGCTGGCTCGGGGTGCAGATCCAGAATATTGATGATGACCTGGCCGAAAGCATCGACGGGCTTGATACTGCGCGCGGGGCCTTGATCTCTGAAGTCTTTGAGGGAGGCCCCTCTGATACGGGCGGGCTCAAGGTCGGCGATGTGATCCTGTCCTTTGACGGTCAAGATGTGGTGGATGTGAATGCACTGGTGCGCATCGTGGGTAATAGCGATGTGGGCAAATCCGTGCGAGTGGTCGTGTTGCGGGCCGGGGGAACGGAAACCTTGCGCGTCACGCTTGGACGGCGCGAAGATGCGGAACAGTTGCGCCGTGCTCAGGAGCCAGCAGAAGAGGCTAAGCCGAAAGAGCCGGAACAGCTGGAACTCCTTGGTCTTACGTTGACACCGCTGAGCGATGAAATGCGCGAAGAGCTGGGAACCCCAGAAGGCACTGAAGGGATCGCGATTGTCGGCGTGGATGAGGCATCTGAGGCCTTTGAAAAAGGTCTGCGCTCGGGCGACGTCATCACAGAGGCAGGTCAGCAAAAGGTGGATAGCCTTTCAGGATTGCAAGCCCGGATAGAAGAGGCGAAAGAAGCTGGGCGCAAATCGTTGTTATTGCTTATTCGTCGCGGTGCGGATCCACGGTTTGTGGCCCTCAGCTTGACCCCGCCTGAAGCGACAGAATAAACTCAAAACAAAAAAGAGCGCTCCAAAGAGCGCTCTTTCATTTTGGATGATACGCTGCTTAGCAGCTGTAATACATGCCATATTCAACCGGGTGCGGCGTGTGTTCGAAGGTTTCGATCTCTTCCATCTTCAGCGCGATATAGCCCTCAATCTGGCTTTTGGTGAAGACATCGCCTTCCAGCAAGAAATCCATATCCGCTTGCAGCTCGTCCATCGCCTCGCGCAATGACCCACACACGGTTGGGATTTCCGCAAGCTCTTCTGCTGGCAGATCATACAGATCTTTATCCATCGCTTCGCCCGGATCGATCTTGTTCTTGATCCCGTCAAGACCGGCCATCAGCAGCGCAGCAAAGCACAAGTAAGGGTTTGCCGCCGGATCGGGGAAGCGCGCCTCAACACGTTTCGCTTTCGGGCTTTCGGTCCATGGGATACGTACACAGCCAGAGCGGTTACGCGCAGAATAGGCCCGCAGAACCGGGGCTTCAAAACCAGGGATCAAGCGCTTATAGCTGTTTGTGGCCGGGTTGGTGAAGGCGTTCAGCGCTTTGGCGTGCTTGAGAACGCCGCCAATGAAATAGAGCGCTTCCTGCGAGAGATCCGCATATTTGTCACCAGCAAAGAGCGGCTTGCCGTCTTTCCAGATGGACATATTTACGTGCATGCCCGTGCCGTTATCGCCTGCGATGGGCTTTGGCATGAACGTCGCGGATTTGCCGTAAGCATGGGCCACATTGTGGATGACGTATTTATATTTTTGCAGCTCATCCGCCTGTTTGGTGAGGCTATCAAAAATCAAGCCCAGCTCGTGTTGGCAAGAGGCCACCTCATGGTGATGCTTGTCCACTTTCATGCCGATTTGTTTCATGGTGGTCAGCATTTCGGACCGCAGATCTTGCGCCTCATCGACAGGGTTCACTGGGAAATAGCCGCCCTTGACGCCAGGGCGATGCCCCATATTGCCCATCTCAAAGCTTGCATCTGTGTTCCAGGCTGCATCCGTCGCATCAACCTCAAAGGACACTTTGTTCATGGTGTTTGAATAACGCACGTCATCAAACAAAAAGAACTCAGCCTCTGGGCCAAAAAACGCCTGATCGCCAATCCCGGAGGATTTCAGGTAAGCTTCGGCCTTTTGCGCGGTCGAGCGGGGATCGCGATCATACGCCTCGCCTGTGTCTGGCTCAACAATGGAGCAATGCAGGCACACAGTCTTTTCCGCATAGAACGGGTCGATATAGGCGCTCTCTGTGTCTGGAATCAGTTTCATGTCCGATTGATCAATGGATTTCCAGCCCGCAATGGAAGAGCCGTCAAACATAAAGCCCTCTTCCAGAAAGTCTTCATCCACTTGATCCTGCATCAGCGTGACATGCTGCAGCTTGCCGCGCGGGTCGGTAAAGCGGATGTCCACATAGGCGACATCTTCATCTTGGATCATTTTGAGCAGATCTGTTGCGCTCATCTCATTCCCCTTTTTCGTTAGAATGTTGTGTAATCTTACAGCGCGTCCGAGCCGGTCTCGCCGGTCCGAATGCGAATGGCTTGCTCAACGGGGCTCACAAAGATCTTCCCGTCGCCAATTTTCTCGGTCTTAGCCGCGTCTACGATGGCCTCAATCGCGGCGTCCACTTGGTCATCATCCAAGACAACTTCTATTTTCACCTTGGGCAGAAAGTCCACCACATATTCCGCACCGCGATAGAGCTCTGTGTGCCCCTTTTGGCGCCCGAAGCCTTTGACTTCGACGACGGATAGGCCTTGCACACCAATTTCTTGTAGGGCCTCTTTCACTTCATCAAGTTTGAAGGGTTTGATGATCGCTTCGATCTTTTTCATGTTACGTGGCCTCCTCACATCATCCGGTCTGCGGACAAGGATCATGGACGCTGCCAAGGGTCCATGTCATGTTGATATCAGGGCCGTATTGCGTGGCGATTTTTCAGCGGAATTCCAAAAAATAGCCATGTTGATGAAAAAATGAGCAGAAGTGAATCGAGGTCGTCATGGAAATATTAACAGCCGCGCAGATGCGCGCGATTGAAAGGGCGGCAATTGAGGGCGGCCAAGTCACCGGCCAAGAGCTGATGGAGCGGGCGGGCAAGGCCGTGGTGGAGGCGATCTTTGAGCAATGGCCCGAGCTGAAAACCGGCGAGCGCCGCGCGGTGATCCTGTGCGGCCCAGGCAATAATGGCGGTGATGGGTTCGTGGTTGCACTTGAGTTGCTGCGCCTTGAGTGGAGTGTTGAGGTGTTCCTAGAGGGCGACGCTCAGCGCCTGCCGCGGGATGCGAAGGCCTTCTTTGACCAATTGTCGCGCATCCACCATGTGCGGCCAGCCTCTTGGATCGTGGACGAGGGGGATTTCTATGCGGTTGTTGAGGAGCCGATTGATGTCTTCGTTGATGCATTGTTTGGGATCGGCTTAAATCGGCCAATTCAGTCAATCGTTTATGGTGATCCAGAGCTCGGGGAAGATCCGAGCGAAGAATACGAATCCCATTTTAATGAGTGGCGCGCAGTCTCGACCGTATCTGGCATAGATCAGCGACAGCCCAGAGTCGTTTCAATAGACATTCCATCCGGGTTTTGCGCCGATAGCGGGCGGGGGCTCGATATTGTATTTCGCCCCGATCTCTGTGTCACATTCCATGCGCCCAAACGGGGGCATGTGCTCTCGGATTGCGCAACTGAAATCTCGCACCTAGTCGTTGCAGATATCGGATTGCCGCGCGGCCATGGGCCTTGGGTGATCCCGCCAGAGGTTCGCGACACTCTACCTGATGAGCCGTTCGTGACGTTTCCCGGTGCTCAGATCCCCGTTCAATATGCCGCAATGAAAAGCAATGGGCATAAATTCTCCCATGGTCACGTTCTGGTTCTTACTGGGGGTTTTGGCAAAACCGGGGCGGCGCGGCTTGCCGGGCAGGGGGCGTTGCGCATTGGAGCGGGGCTGGTGAGCCTTGGCGTGCCGGGCGCCGCGCAGATGGAGGTAGCCACGCAAATCACTGCTCTGATGATGCAGCGCATCGATAATGCCGCGGATCTTGAGGCGGCGCTCGGCGATGCGCGCATTTCAGCTCTATGCCTTGGGCCGGGTCTTGGGTATGCGCGCGCGAAAGAGCTGGTGCCTGTTGCCTTAGCCTCAGGCCGCAAAATCTGCCTTGATGCCGATGCGCTCAGCGCGTTTGCCGATGCGCCGCAGATGCTGTTTGAGATGCTGCATAAGGATTGCGTTCTGACCCCACATGGGGGCGAATTTGCGCGTCTCTTCCCCGACATCGCTGGGAAACTGAGCGTTCCGGCCAAAACTGGCCCCGCCTATTCCAAGGTGGATGCAACGCGCGAGGCGGCAGAACGGGCGGGCTGCACGGTTCTGTTCAAGGGCGCGGACACCGTAATCTCTGACCCAAATGGGATAACCCGCATCAACGCCTCGATCCGAGAGCGCGCCGCCCCTTGGCTTGCGACCGCTGGCTCGGGCGACGTTCTGAGCGGATTCATAACGGGTTTGTTGGCGCGGGGCTGGGATCCCTTATCGGCTGCGGAAACTGCGGCCTATTTGCACACAGATTGCGCGCTTGCCTTCGGTCCCGGTTTGATCGCACAGGATCTCCCCGAGGTGCTGCCCAAGGTGCTTGCCCAGCTGTCCACATAGTCGAATGGCCGCAGGTCAAGACGTTGACGCAATAGGCCCAGAGCGCTACACCGCTAAAAAAGCAAAAGCTACTTGGGCGATAGAGCCTGGGAACCAGAAGGGAGCCACTATGGAAGAGATGCTAAGCGAATATCTTCCCATTCTCGTATTCTTAGCTGTGGCCATCGGGCTTGGGCTCGTGCTTATCCTGGCAGCTGTCGTTGTCGCTGTGCGCAACCCTGACCCGGAAAAAGTTTCGGCCTATGAGTGCGGGTTCAACGCCTTTGACGATGCGCGCATGAAATTCGATGTGCGGTTTTACCTCGTCTCGATCCTCTTTATCATCTTTGATCTGGAAATCGCGTTTCTCTTTCCTTGGGCCGTTGCCTTTGGCAGCTTAAGCGATGTGGCGTTTTGGTCGATGATGGTGTTCTTGGGCATCCTCACTTTGGGATTTGCTTATGAGTGGAAAAAGGGAGCAATGGAATGGCAGTAGCTACCGCTGGCGTCGATAAGGACGTCTCCACCCAAGCGCTGAATAGCGAGCTGCAAGACAAGGGCTTTCTGCTGACCTCTACCGAAGATGTGATCAATTGGGCGCGCACCGGCTCGTTGCATTGGATGACCTTTGGTCTGGCTTGTTGCGCGGTTGAGATGATGCATACCTCGATGCCGCGCTATGATTTGGAGCGTTTCGGCACCGCCCCGCGCGCCAGCCCCCGCCAGTCAGATCTGATGATCGTGGCCGGAACGCTGACCAATAAAATGGCGCCCGCGCTGCGCAAGGTTTATGATCAGATGCCAGAGCCGCGCTATGTGATCTCGATGGGCTCTTGTGCCAATGGGGGCGGCTATTACCACTATTCCTATTCCGTCGTGCGGGGCTGTGATCGCATCGTGCCGGTGGATGTCTATGTGCCCGGCTGCCCGCCTACGGCTGAGGCGCTGCTCTATGGAATCCTGCAACTACAACGCAAAATGCGCCGCACCGGCACATTGGTTCGTTAGGAGGCGCTTATGACAGAGGCACTCAAAGAGCTTGGCGCTTATCTTGAGTTGAAACGATCAGATTGTGTGCTGGGCTGGGATATTGCCCATGGCGAGCTGAATGTGGATGTGGCGCGCTCTAATATCGTTGAACTGGTGGAGTTCCTGAAAACGGATGGGTCCTGCCGGTTCTCCACTCTGGTCGATATCACGGCGGTTGATCACCCTGGGCGGGCGCAGCGCTTTGATGTGGTCTATCACTTCCTTAGCATGTATCAAAACCATCGTATCCGCCTGCGGATGGCGGTGCGTGAGGAGGATATGGTGCCCTCTATCATCTCGGTGCATCCGTCGGCCAATTGGTTTGAGCGCGAAGTGTTCGATATGTTCGGCATCCTCTTTTCCGGCCACCCCGATTTGCGCCGCATCCTGACCGATTACGGCTTTCGTGGCTATCCTTTGCGCAAGGATTTCCCGACCACGGGCTATACCGAAATGCGCTATGATGAAGAACAAAAGCGCGTGGTCTATGAACCCGTGAGCCTGGTGCAAGAATACCGCCAGTTCGATTTCATGAGCCCCTGGGAAGGCGCGGAGTATATCCTGCCGGGGGATGAGAAAAATGATGGTGCGGCGAGCTAACCACAGCGAGATAACCACGGAGGGTCGTTATGGATGTTGCTTATGAGTTTCAGATTTTTGAGCTACTAGGCCCGTTCTTGCACCTCTTGAATCTGGTGCCTGGGTTTTTCTTTCCATTCTAATGACAGTTTACGCGGTGCATGAGCACCGAAAAAAGCGGGTGAGGTTCTAAAATGATGGATGGTTCTCGTGGCTTTGACGACGCTCTAACAGGCGAGCAGAAAATCCGAAATTTTAACATCAATTTCGGGCCTCAGCACCCGGCGGCGCATGGGGTGTTGCGGCTTGTGCTGGAGCTGGATGGCGAGATTGTCGAGCGCTGCGATCCCCATATCGGCTTGCTGCACCGTGGCACCGAAAAGCTGATGGAGAGCCGCACCTATTTGCAAAACCTGCCCTATTTCGACCGGCTCGATTATGTGGCGCCGATGAACCAAGAGCACGCTTGGTGTCTTGCCATCGAAAAGCTCTGCAAGGTTGAGGTGCCCCGGCGGGCCTCGCTGATCCGGGTGCTTTATTCTGAGATTGGCCGCGTGCTGAACCATCTGCTCAATGTGACAACGCAGGCGCTGGATGTGGGCGCGCTCACCCCGCCGCTTTGGGGTTTTGAAGAGCGTGAAAAGCTGATGGTTTTCTATGAGCGTGCCTGCGGGGCCCGTCTGCACGCCGCCTATTTCCGCCCCGGCGGGGTGCATCAGGATCTGCCAGACGATCTGCTCAATGATATTGAGGAATGGTCACATGAATTTCCCAACATGCTCGACGATATTGATGGGCTCCTGACCGAAAACCGCATCTTTAAACAGCGCAATGTCGATATCGGCATCGTCACCGAGCAAGAGATTTTGGATTGGGGCTTTTCCGGCGTGATGGTACGCGGCTCGGGCCTTGCTTGGGATTTGCGCCGCGCTCAGCCCTATGAATGCTATGATGAGTTCGACTTCCAGATCCCCGTGGGCAAGAATGGGGATTGCTTTGATCGCTACCTGTGCCGGATGGAGGAAATGCGCCAATCCGTGCGAATCATTCAGCAAGCGATCACCAAATTGCGCGCAGAACCGGGGGATGTGCTCGCGCGGGGCAAGCTCACACCGCCAAAACGTGCAGATATGAAAACTTCTATGGAAGCTCTCATCCACCACTTTAAGCTATATACAGAAGGCTTTCACGTCCCTGCCGGTGAGGTTTACGCGGCGGTTGAAGCTCCTAAAGGCGAGTTTGGCGTTTATTTGGTTGCGGATGGAAGCAATAAACCCTATCGTGCCAAATTACGAGCGCCCGGATTTTTGCACTTGCAAGCAATGGATCATGTGGCGGGTGGTCATCAGTTGGCGGATGTGGCGGCCATTATCGGCACCATGGACGTAGTTTTTGGAGAGATAGACAGATGAAAAAGACATGGATTGCAGCGCTCGCGCTTGCGTTTGTTGGAACAGGCGCAATCGCGCAGGGGCAGCCAGGTATTGATGGTTTGATTAGCGACACGATCGGCTATGTGAATGTCGGGCCCGGCGTTGTGATCATGGAAGGCGAAGATTACGGCACTTGGATCTGCAAATTTGACCTCACCGATGGTGATTTTGCCTCCTGGATGGAGGATGAGGTGTTGCCCGGCAACAAAGAGCATGTTGTTTGCATCCCTGTCGAAGAGCTGCGCCAAGGCCGCTGATTGCTCAGGAGTAGAGATATGAAAAAGCTCGCTATTGCTGCCGCGTCCCTTGCTGTTTTCTCGGGGCCAGCATTTGCAGCCACCGTAGAAGAGAATTTGGACAAAATGATCCAGTCCTTTATCGCTGCGGGCTGTGAAGCTGCCGATGAAGATGCGCTGAAAGACATCCAAGCCGCATCGGGGCTCTCCGAGGATGATTTTGGCGCTGGATTCGTCATGCTGATGATGAAAGAGCAAATCGTAGAAGGCTCTTCTGGCGGACCGCGTCTCGTCCACCCGGACTGCAAGTAAGGGCGATGAACGTTCTGAGAAATTCACTGGCTGCACTGGTTTTTGCGAGTGCAGCCAGTTCTGTTTCTGCCCAACCGCTTCCTGTTTTTGACGAGGCAAAGGGGTTCGAGGTTCTTGGCGTGCTTGGCCATGAAGGCATTGTTGTGAAAAATGCAGGCGCGCTTTTTGTCTGTCATGTGAATGGCGATGTGGAAAAGGACGGATATCTGCTGATGGATCCGTGCTATCCAATCGTGACCGCCCAGGCGTTGGCCGCCGCTGCTGCCGAGCAGGTACAAGCCAATCCCGCGCTCACAGAAGCAATGCTGCTAGACATGCTCGAAATCCTGCCCATAGGGACGTTCAAAACAGCCATTTCTGAAGCGATCCGCGCGCGGGGTTGTTCAATCGACAGGGACACGGCGCGTGATGACGTCTTTCGCCTGGAGCTGGCGCAACAGGCTGCAATTCTCATCGGGTATGACGGGGAGCTGACGGAGGAGATCATCGACGAGATGATGATCCGGTTCGATGAGGCCGGAGAGATGATGCTCGCGGCCGGAGAGATGTTATTTCAAGATGGTGCTATCATCCTATTAGATTGCGAGTGATTGGAGAGAGTTATGAGAAAAACGTTATTGGTAATTTTGGCCTTGGTATTGGCGAGCGCCGTTGAGGCCTCTGACCGCCCCGCACCGCGGACTGAGCAAGAGTTGATCGCCCATCTTAAAGCGATGCCAGATGAGGCGTTCAGGCCCGCATTCGTGACCGCGTTCCGTGCGCGCGATTGTGTCGTTGACGCTAGGGTCGGCGATCCGAGCGCATTTATCGCCGAGCTTGCCCAAGAAATCGCCAAGCTTGTGGGATATGAGGCAGATCTGTCGCCAGCCGCGGTTCGCAAGATTGATGATTTGAGTAATAACATGGGCAAAATCATGGTGGATGCAGGGGACATCCAAATTGATGACGGGATTATAACACTCACCGACTGCCCATGACGCGCCGCTGACAAGGTGAAAGAGTGATGAGGTTTTTGGTATTTGTGATTGCGCTGGTTTTTGCCGGACCCGGTGCTTTTGCGCAGGGCCTTCCCGCGTTTGATGCAGGGAAAGGTTTTGAGGTGCAGGGTGTCCTCGGTGAGGAAACGCTTATCGTTAAGAATGGCGGTACCCGTTTTGCCTGTTGGATTGAGCAGGGGTGTGAGAAAAACGCTTGCTATCGGGTCTTGAATCGCTGCACGCCCATCCTGACCGCCAAGGCCGCTTTCGGTGTTCAACGTGCTGAAAAAGCGCTGATCGCGACGCTCGAAGCCATGCCGAGTGAGGATTTCGTGCCCGCCATCGAAGAGACATTGCGCGCGCGGGGATGTGTTTTGGGCAAAACAACTGACATGGACGTGTTTGAAGCAGAACTTGCACATCAAGTAGCCCGGCTCGTAGGGTATGAGGGCGTTCTATCAGACGAAACCGTTAGCAAGCTCGCCGATATGACGGATGATGCAGGCTATGCGATGGCGGAGCTTGGCAAAATTACTCGAAATAAAGAGGGGATCATTACCCTTGTAGATTGCGAGTAAAACCTCACTGGAAAGGCGCGACTGTGATGAAGTATTTTATCTTTTTGCTCCCACTCATCCTTACTGGCCAAGTTGCCACGTCCCAGCCGCTCCCCGTTCCAAATGAGACCACGCCCGGCATCACTTGCGCCGGGGGGATGAACCCGAGCAATACGCGAGCTGTTTTCATTTGCGAGGTTCCCGAAGATGTGTACGGCGTTGACCATATGTACGTCTTTGACTCCATAAAGCCGTTCATGACCGCTGAAGAAGCTGCCGCCTCCATACGTCCGCCCCCCTCAAAGGCCGAAGAAGCAGAACTCATCCATGTTCTCGAAACCAGACCGATGGTGGTGATGAAACCCGCTTTAGAGAAAGTTCTGCGCGCCCGCGGTTGTAGCGTGGAAACCGAGGTTGTGTTTTGGGGTCTCGATTTTTTTGGGGACCTCGCAGGTCAGGTCAAGAAGCACGCTGGGTATGATGGGGCGATGTCAAAGAACAGCGTTCAAATGATCGAGCGTTTGTTGTCGCAGGTAATCAATACAATGTATTTTCAGGGTCTTATAAGCCTAGATGACGACCAAAGCACGATGACGCTTGTGGACTGTGAATGATAAAAGAGGCCAAGACAGGAGAGAGCCCATGAAGCGAATGATACTTGCCTTGATTTTAGCTTCCCTCAGCGCTCCGTCTTGGGCCGGGGCACCGCGCACTGAGGCTGAACTGGTTGCCCGGCTTGAGACGCTTTCGGATGAGGAATTTATTCCCGCCATCACCGAAGCCCTTCGTGCGCGGGGCTGTTCAATTTTCACCGAAGCGGATGTTGAAGAAGTTGTTCAGGCAGAATTGGCGCAGTATATCGTCAAGCTTGTTGGGTATGACGAGCTGCTGTCGAGGAATGCTGTGGATGAGATCATTGGTGTGATTTATGAAGCAGGTAGGATGATGTTTGAACGCGGCGAACTTACTCAGGCTGAAGATCAAACAATCACCCTGGTCGATTGCGAGTAATGAAACTGGAGTAACCAATGAAAAAAGCCATTTATGCCTTAATCGCGATGATCGCGCCGGCCTCCTTACCCGCGCCACAAGCGCAGGCAGGGGCGATTATGGATGCATTTCGTCAGGACGTCCTCTCACCCGAAAACGCGAAATCCATGGCCCGTGAGTATCTTGCAGAGCACGGCTGCACGATAGATACCAGCGCCGTCAGTGAAGAAGAAGTTGTTGAAGAATTTGCCAAATTGTTTGCTCATTTGGGCGGTGTTGGTGAAGCAACTGAATTGGATGCCCGGATTATCCGGCATGTTCGCTGTGAGCACTAGTCCTCTGCTTCGTGCGTTCTGACGAACAAAGCAGAGGACTAGGCTTTTGTTTATCCATCAACTTTACCTCGCAAATTTCATGGCAATTTGCTTGGGTCGATGGACTAGATTGAAGTGCTTGTATGAAAACAATATCTGTAGCGATGGCGGCGTTCACATTGATCAGCATCCCCGCTTGGGCCGAAGCGCCAAAGAGTGAAGTAGAATTGCTTGCGCGCATTGCGGCTACCGGGGGTGAGGTGTTGACGTCTGATATTGCGGATACCCTGCATGCGTTTGGCTGTGGCATTCACACGCTCGACCATAATGAGGTACACGCCTTTGTTGTTGACTTGGCGCACCATATTGCTCAGCGCGAGGGATATGCAGGCAATTTGTCGCAAGACGCCATCGGAAAAATCGCTGATCTGGTTCAAGGCCCGCTCACGGAGATGGTAGAGCGAGGGGCAATTGTGGTAGATGAGGTAGAGTCTATCGCGACGCTCGTTGATTGTGAGTGATGAGAAGATCTGAGACCGGAGAAAGATTATGAGAAAGGCATTGCTAACTGTGAGCGCCCTGGTGATGACGAGCATCCCCGCATGGGCCGGTGCACCAAAGACCGAGGCGCAGCTGATTGAGCGTCTTAGAGCTATTCCGACCGAGGATTTCATGCCGGACATTGAGGCCACCATGCGTGCGGGTGGTTGCTCTTTCTCAACCTACGGTGAGGGTGAAGAAAACTTTGCTCGTGATCTAGCGCATTCTATCGCGCGGCGTGAGGGGTATGACGCGGAGTTATCGCTGGGCGCCATTGAGGAAATCGGCGATTTGGCTCAGGGCGCGGCTAGGGCGATGGTGGAGCAAGGGGCGGTAATGCTTGATATGGAAGCAAGACAAGTAACTCTTGTTGATTGTGAATAACTTGTTAAGCGCGCGGAGCCTGTTGCGCTTGATCGCTCTGGCCTGCGGCTTTGTGGCGCTGGCACTTGTCGGCATCGCGATCACCTTTTTGGCTGCGCCAGATTGGGCGATGGAAAATTTCCCCCATAGCCTTGAAAACCTTCCCTATGTTATGGGTGGGCGGTATTTGTTCTTTGCCTTTATCCTCATGGTATGCGTGCTACGAGGTGATCGTGTTATGCTGGCTGCGACACTTTTCGGCTTTGCATGCGTTGCCTTTATCGATGCGTGGATCTATTTTGGGGAGCAAGCAGAACAGCATCTCACTGCTGGGGTTCTATGTTTGATTGGCAGTTTCGTTGTTTTTCGTGCCAACAAAGGGGCTGACTGATGCCCCGCATGGGCCTTTGAGTGGTGCCGAACTAAACTCCGGCGTTTTTCGACGTCCCAGAAAGGGTGATTTGACCTATGCTCCGCCGCCTGACCGCTGACCAACCCGATACATTTGCGTTTACGCCCGACAACCAAAAATGGGCTGAGGCGCAGATCACGAAATACCCAGAGGGGCGGCAGGCTTCTGCGATTATTCCGCTGCTTTGGCGCGCGCAAGAGCAAGAGGGATGGCTGTCCCGCCCCGCGATTGAGCATGTCGCTGATATGCTGGGCATGGCCTATATTCGCGCGCTTGAGGTGGCCTCGTTCTACTTTATGTTTCAACTTCAGCCCGTCGGCTCGGTTGCGCATTTTCAGATTTGCGGCACCACCTCCTGCATGATTTGCGGGGCAGAGGATTTGGTTGAGGTTTGCAAGAAAAAGATCGCGCCAAAACCCCATATGCTAAGCGATGATGGCAAGCTCTCCTGGGAAGAGGTTGAATGTTTGGGGGCCTGTTCAAATGCCCCGATGGCGCAGATCGGCAAAGATTATTACGAGGATCTGACGCCTGAGCGGTTTGAAGAGATGGTGGACGAAATCTCGGCAGGCAAGGTGCCTATTCCGGGGCCGCAAAATGGCCGCTATGCCTCTGAGCCGCTGAACGGTTTGACGTCATTGCAGGAATTCAACAGCGGCACCCAGGCCTATAATGCCTCGGTTCAGCTTGCGACTGATCTGGGCGAGACGATCAAGCGGATCGATGGGACCGAGGTGCCTCTGACAACGCCATGGCTCACCGTTGCTGCAAATTCAGATGATCGGCCGAAATCCATGGCTGAGGCTCGAAAGGGTGGCCCTGACGATCTTAAATTGATCAAAGGCGTTGGGCCGAAATTGGAAGAGTTGTTGCATTCCATGGGTTTCTTTCACTTCGATCAGATCGCGCAATGGAGCGATAAAGAGGTCGCGTGGGTTGATGAGAACTTAGAGGGCTTCAAGGGCCGCGTGTCGCGTGATGCTTGGGTTGTGCAAGCAAAAGAGCTATCCTCCGCGGCCGATACGGCATCCTAGAAGTGGGTGCAAAAGGACGGTAACTACAAAGGGTAGTTTCGAGCCCTGTTTGGAGAGATCAGATGAGTGCTAATCGGCAAAGCGTGTTTTGTGCCTTAGAGGGATGGGGGCTTGCATTTGTCTCGGGGGGCGTTTCAGGTTTTGTTTTTCGACACTCATGGGAATGGGGTATTCTCGCGGCGCTCCTCGGGGGAGTCGTTGTCGCCATCATTGTCGGCTGTTTTATGACATGGTTTATGTGCACGCCTAGACGGGTGGTGGTTCCTGTTGTGGCAGCGCCTGAGCCTGAGCAAAGGGTTGAGCGCGTAGAGCATGAGCTCATTGTGGAAACAGAGCCCGCGCCTGAACCATTCGATGATGCAGCGCCACTGGTCGCGAAGCCCGTCTTGGTGCGGGTCAAACCAACTGCGGAATTGCCTGGGGAAATAGAGCTGGCCGCGCGCAAGGGCAGTTGGTCTTATACAGCCCCCTTGGCCGCGTCCCCGGAACCACAAGAGCAAGGACTGCGACCCGAAGCCCTACTCGCTCCGGTTGATGGAAAGCCAGATAATTTGCAGGAAATCAAAGGGATTGGCCCCAAGCTTGAAGAGCTGTGTCATGAGCTGGGCATCTACCACTTTTCTCAGATTGCCTCCTGGGGTGATGCGCAAGTCGCTTGGGTCGATGAAAATCTGCAAGGGTTCAGGGGCCGCGTGAACCGTGATGAATGGGTCGTGCAAGCCAAGATCCTGGCGGCAAAGGAGGGAGAGGCCGAGTGATCTCTTCTAAGGTATAATGTCGCAAGATGATCCGCAGATCGGGCGAGCAGGGCGACAACTTGCCCTTGTGATTGCTGGGACCGGCGTGTTTTGGACGCTGGCGTTCTTGCTAGGAGAAGAATATGATTGGCCGCAGCGTATCCGTGGCCTGTTTGATCTGATTGCGCTCGCCCTATTTGGCGTCGCGCTTTTACTTGCACTTAAACTATGGCGTGCGCGAAAATAGGCACCTGTTCGAGAAAAGGGACCATCATATGTTGAAAGATGAAGACCGCATCTTCACCAATATCTACGGGATGCATGAGCGCACACTCGCTGGGGCCAAGGCGCGCGGGCATTGGGACGGGACCGCACAGCTCATTCATAAGGGGCGGGATTGGATCGTTGATGAGATGAAAAAGTCGGGCCTGCGCGGGCGCGGCGGGGCTGGCTTTCCAACGGGGCTCAAATGGTCTTTTATGCCCAAAGAAAGCGATGGGCGCCCGGCCTATCTGGTGGTGAATGCCGATGAATCCGAGCCCGGCACCTGCAAAGATCGCGAGATTATGCGCCATGATCCCCATACGCTGATCGAGGGTTGCTTGATCGCCAGCTTCGCGATGAATGCGCATGCGTGCTATATCTACATTCGTGGCGAGTATATCCGCGAAAAAGAGGCGCTGCAAAACGCAATTGACGAGGCTTATGAAGCCGGGCTTTTGGGCCGCAATGCGGCTGGGTCAGGTTGGGATTTTGATCTGTATCTGCATCACGGGGCAGGGGCCTATATTTGCGGCGAAGAGACAGCGCTAATTGAAAGCCTGGAGGGTAAAAAGGGCATGCCGCGCATGAAGCCGCCCTTTCCCGCCGGGGCCGGTCTTTATGGCTGCCCGACCACTGTGAATAACGTGGAATCCATCGCGGTTGTGCCAACGATCCTGCGGCGCGGGGGCGCGTGGTTCGCGGGCTTTGGCCGGCCCAATAATGCGGGCACCAAGCTCTTTGCGATCTCCGGCCATGTGAACAATCCTTGCGTGGTCGAAGAGGCCATGTCCATCAGTTTTGAGGAGCTGATCGAAAAGCATTGCGACGGCATTCGCGGCGGCTGGGATAACCTTCTGGCGGTGATTCCGGGGGGGTCTTCTGTACCATGCGTGCGCGGCGAAAATATGCGCGATGCGATCATGGATTTTGACTATCTGCAAAAGGATCTCGGTTCTGGTCTTGGCACGGCTGCGGTGATCGTGATGGACAAAAGCACTGATATCGTCAAAGCGATCTGGCGCTTGGCGAAATTCTACAAACACGAAAGCTGCGGCCAATGCACCCCCTGCCGCGAGGGCACTGGCTGGATGATGCGCGTGATGGAACGGCTCTTGCGCGGCGAAGCGGAGCCCGAGGAAATCGACATGCTCTGGGATGTCTCCAAGCAGGTTGAGGGCCATACAATCTGCGCCCTGGGCGATGCAGCGGCTTGGCCCATCCAGGGTCTGATCCGTAATTTCCGCGACGAGATTGAAGAGCGGATTAAACACAAACGCCCGATTGCGGCGGAGTAATTGAAATGAAACGCCTAGGTGCCGCAGCATTTGTGGCTCTACCTTGGATGGTGACAAGCTGCGGTCCAGCCTCTGACAATGGCTCAATAGTTCACATTGAGCCGCAGTTTGATCAATTGAGCATTGGCAAGGCTCTATCTGAGGCAAAAAACAAAGGGGATTATCTGTTCTTTTCCATAGGGCCTGGTGATGGTGCGGTCGGTGGTAGTATGCAATATGTGCTCATTACGTCAGAAGACAAAATATATTGCACTTATGTTAAGCTGGTTTTTGAAGCAGAGCCTGAATACTATGAGATTGTTAATGAACGCCCTCGACGAAGTCGTGGTGCTTTTGAAGACTTCTATCATCAGCTTGCAATGGCAGGGATACAGCGCTCTGGGCGCGGTGTGACGACTGACATAGAGGGCACATACAAGGGAGCATCTGTAAGATTCAATATTGATTATTCTGACTTACGCCTGCGGTATCCTGGGGTATCTACTAGGACTGATTTGCAGGAATTAGCTGCTTCTCATTGGCCAGAATGTTGGAATTCCTTGTTTGGATGACCGAAGCCTTTGGGACTTTACCTTCAAGGTCGTGCTTAAGCGATTCTATGGCCTTGCAAAGATGAATAGTGAGGTCTGGCCGATCCAGGGTCTGATCCGCAATTTCCGCGGCGAGATTGAAGACCGGATTAAGCACAAACGCCCGATTGCGGCGGCGTAAATGAATTGAAGCGCTAGGTGCCGCAGCTTGATCATTTAAGCATCCGTCAGGCTCTGGATTGAGTTTTATGAGTCCGCTGCTCGTTTTCGCCTTAATGGGGTGTGTTTTATTGATCTCTATCAATGAAGTGCGGCTAATGGTCAGTATTCTAGCAAGCACAGTAACAAAAGGAATCGCGCCATGTTTGGTCTGGCTGGCATACTTTACTCCCTCATCAGCACAACTCTTGCAGGAACTGCTATCGTGGTGTCTCTGGTCATGGGCTACGATACGTTGGTGCCGCTGTTGATCGCCGCGGGTATTGGTTTCGTCGCAGCACTCCCGGCCTCGATCATCATTGCTAAGCAGATACAACGTCAAAGTTAGGCTATAAGGGCTGGGGCGGACATCGTTTGGTTCTGTGCTGGCATGAAGGTCAGGCGCACCCCACTGTGACTAAGGCTTGCGCAAGATTGCAGTATCTGGCTGCGCATGGGGAAAGTGATCATGCTTTTGGCTGGGGCTATGCTTTTAAGGATATATAGATGCAACTTGCAGAACTGAATATCGGGCGACTGCGCGCTCCGACCGATGCGCCCGAAGTGAAAGAGTTCATGGACAATCTGGATCGGATCAATGGGCTGGGCAAACGTATGCCGGGCTTCGTTTGGATGATGGAAGGCTCTGGGGAGCCCGGTCGGGGTAATACCGAAAACAACATCGGCGATGATCCTCAGATGGTGGCGAATCTGACGGTTTGGCAAGATTTCGCCAGCCTTCAGGCTTTTGTTTTTAAGACGCTTCACGCCAAGTTCATGCAGCGCCGCAAAGAATGGTTCTCCCCTCTGGGGCGCCCGCATTTTGTGATGTGGTGGGTTGAGGACGGGCATCAGCCAAGCTTGGATGAGGCGCTGGGTAAGCTTGCCCTGTGGACAGAAACCGGTGACACAGCCGAGGTTTTTGGATGGAGCTATGCGCGCACCCATTTCGGGGCACTAGGGCAAGACTAAACAGTTGCACCTTTCCCAAGTCAAAGCGCTGCGCTATAGGCTTTAGGAGAACGCGCGAGGACGGGAGACAGGTATGATGGGTAAGTGGATTATGAGTGCGGCTTGTCTTGCAATGTTATGCTCTTGCGGCGAACGCGGGGATAGGGTGCTTTTCGATGGGGCCGAGTTTCGCACCAGCTCTAAGAAGGTCACGAAAGACCATCAAGAATTTGAGGTCACGGTGCGGCGGGCCAGCCAAACAGTGCAAGGCGCGATTGAGGCGGCGAAGTATGAAGCGACCCGCTATTGTGTGCTGACCTTTGGCAGCTCAGAGCTGGAATGGGCCGATGGCGCGACCTTGGATCCGGCTTCGATTGAACTATCTTCCGACGTGTTAGCCTTGCGCGGGCGCTGCCTGGGATAAAATGGCGCAGTCATGATGCGGAACATTGTCGCGGTACTCTTTTGCACTCTTCTCACGGCAGCGCCGCTGCGTGCTGATCCCTCATTGCAAGATGTCGAAGTGATCGAAAACGGCCTGTTTGCGATCGCTGTAGCGGACAAAATTCGTAAAGAATGCAATGGGATATCCGCTCGTATGCTCCGGGCGCATTTGAAGCTGCGCGCGCTGCACGGGCATGCCAAAGAGCTCGGTTATACGGATGAGGCGATCAAAGCCTATGTGTCCTCTGATGCGCAAAAAGCGCGTATGCGTCGTAAGCGGGATGCCTATTTCGTAAAACAGGGGGTTGTACAAGGACAGCCAGAAACGTACTGCAAATTAGGCCTTGCTGAAATAGCACACTCCAGCCTGATTGGCGCGTTATTGCGCGCTCGCTAGAAGGGCAACATAAGTCGGGGAGGACTAGGGGGATGGGCGACCAACGTAAGATCGTCATTGACGGTGCTGAAATTGAAGTCGATGGCGCGATGACCTTGATCCAAGCTTGCGAGCTTGCAGGTGTTGAAGTGCCGCGTTTTTGCTATCACGAGCGGCTATCTATTGCCGGAAATTGCCGGATGTGCCTGGTTGAGGTGGTCGGTGGCCCTCCTAAGCCTGCGGCGTCTTGTGCGATGCAGGTGCGCGATTTGCGTCCCGGACCCGAAGGCCAGCCCCCGGTGGTTAAGACCAACTCGCCCATGGTGAAAAAGGCGCGTGAAGGGGTGATGGAGTTTTTGCTCATCAACCACCCGCTAGATTGCCCGATTTGCGATCAGGGCGGCGAGTGTGATTTGCAAGATCAGGCCATGGCCTATGGCGTGGATTTCTCGCGCTTTCGTGAAGCCAAGCGCGCGGTCGATGATTTGGATTTGGGGCCGCTTGTCGAAACCCATATGACGCGCTGCATCTCTTGCACCCGCTGTGTGCGCTTTACCTCTGAGGTGGCGGGGATCACCCAGATGGGTCAGACAGGGCGCGGTGAGGATGCGGAGATTACCTCCTATCTGGGCGAGACACTTGATAGTAATCTGCAAGGCAATATCATTGATCTTTGTCCCGTTGGGGCTTTGGTTTCCAAACCATATGCTTTCACTGCCCGACCTTGGGAGTTGACCAAGACTGAGAGCATTGACGTGATGGATGCGCTTGGCTCGAATATTCGCATCGACACCAAGGGGCGCGAAGTGATGCGCATTTTGCCCCGCAACCATGATGGCGTGAACGAAGAATGGATTTCGGATAAGACGCGCTTTGTCTGGGATGGGCTGCGCCGTCAGCGCCTTGACCAACCCTATATCCGCGAAAACGGTAAACTGCGCCCCGCGACATGGCCAGAGGCTCTGGGCACAGCGGCTAAGGCTATTCAGGGCGCGCAGAATCTTATGGGGCTTGTTGGCGATCTTGCGCCCGTTGAGGCGGCTTTCGGTCTGAAACAGCTAATTGAGGGCGTGGGCGGCAAGGTGGAATGCCGTACCGATGGGGCCAAGCTACCTGCGGGCAACCGCGCGGCCTATGTTGGAACCGCGACGATTGAGGATATCGACACTGCCGGTGCCATTTTGATGATCGGCACTGATCCGCGCACTGAGGCCCCTGTGCTCAATGCCCGTATTCGCAAGGCTTGGGCTGCCGGGGCGCATGTGGCGCTGGTGGGCGAGGCCGTGGATCTGACTTATGAATATCAGCATATTGGGACCGACCGGGCCGCGCTGAGCCAAGCGCTCGCCAATTCGGACCATGTGAAGGGGCGCGATCCAATCATCATCTTGGGGCAGGCAGCCTTGCAAGGGGCGGATGGTCTGGCTGTTCTGGCGATGGTGCAGAAAATGTGCGCCGTTGCCGAGGCCAAGCTTTTGGTTCTGCACACAGCCGCTTCGCGGGTTGGGGCGATGGATATTGATGCAACCTGCGCAGACGGGATCGGGGCGCTTGATGGGGCCGATGTCGTCTATAACCTGGGCGCGGATGAGCTAGTGATCGCACCAGGCGCTTTTGTGATTTACCAAGGATCGCACGGAGATCGCGGAGCGCATCGCGCTGATGTGATCTTGCCCGGCGCTGCTTATAGCGAAGAAAATGGGCTGTTCGTCAATACCGAAGGCCGCCCTCAGCTCGCCATGCGTGCCGGTTTTGCGCCGGGGCAGGCGAAAGAAAACTGGGCGATTTTGCGGGCTTTGTCAGCTGAGCTGGGCGAGGCGCAACCCTGGGACAGCCTAGCAACCTTGCGCCAAGCGATCGTGAAAGCGCATCCACATTTGCAGAAAATTGACCAGATCACGCCGAGTGAGGTTGAGCCCTTGCCAGAGGGCGCTTTGGATGATGGTGCATTTTCGCGGGCCATTGGCGACTTTTATCTGAGCAATCCCATTGCACGGGCCAGCGCCTTGATGGCGGAGCTTTCGGGTAATGCCAAGGCGCGTAGCTCTTGTGCGATGGCGGCGGAGTGATCCGGGTGGCCTGCGCAGTTTCTATGTTGACGATCGGCGCTTGCGCTGCACCGGACGCTGCGCATGAGACGCGTGAGCCAGTCTATGGCCCCCTGGAAATTGAGTTCTTAGAGGGCAACTTGGTGCGGTTTCAAGCCTCGTTGAAAAACGCCGCTGCGCCAGAGGATATCGCCGAGTACACAAAATGCGCGGCAGCGGGATATACGGTTGCGCGTGGGTATGGGTTTGCGCGCCATGTGCGCTCAGAGATGCGTAACGATCAGGGTGTTTGGCGCGGCGATGCGGTCTATACGATTTCGCCCGAACTCCCTGCTGGGTTGAAAACAATTGACGCTGAAATATTAGCAATGGAGTGCCGGGAGCGCGGCATTCCACTGATGTAGGAGCTGGCAAGGCAATGGAAATACTGCTTAATCTGCTGATCATTGTTGCACAGATCTTGTTGCTTGTGGTCCCGCTTTTGGTGGCGCTGGCCTTCTTGATGTATGCGGATCGCAAGATCTGGGCGGCAGTGCAAATGCGGCGCGGACCCAATGTGGTGGGCGTTTATGGACTACTGCAAAGCTTTGCGGATTTCCTGAAATACATCGTGAAAGAGGTGGTCTTTCCAGCCGGCTCAGACAAGTTTGTGTTTCTGCTTGCCCCGATGATCACTTTGGTGATGTCGCTGATCGCTTGGGCGGTGATCCCGTTCAACGATGGCTGGGTGCTCAGCGATATCAATGTGGCGATCCTCTATGTCTTTGCGATCTCCTCGCTAGAGGTTTACGGCGTGATCATGGGGGGCTGGGCGTCCAACTCTAAATACCCCTTCCTGGGCTCGCTGCGCTCTGCGGCACAAATGATCTCTTATGAGGTCTCCATTGGTCTGATTATCGTTGGGGTGATTATCTCGACCGGGTCGATGAATTTCTCTGGGATCGTGGCGGCGCAAGATACCAATGCGGGTATCTTTGGCTGGTATTGGCTGCCGCATCTGCCGATGTTGTTCCTGTTCTTGATTTCGGCCCTGGCTGAGACCAACCGCCCGCCCTTTGATCTGCCCGAAGCGGAATCCGAGCTGGTGGCGGGCTATCAGGTGGAATATTCCTCGACCCCCTTCTTGCTGTTCATGATCGGAGAGCTGGTCGCGGTGGTGCTTATGTGTGCGCTTGTCAGCCTGATGTTCTTTGGCGGCTGGCTCTCGCCCGTGCCCTGGCTGCTGCCCGATGGCATCTTGTGGATGGTCCTAAAGATGCTCTTTGTCTTCTTTATCTTCTCGATGGTGAAGGCAATCACCCCGCGCTACCGCTATGACCAGCTCATGCGGATCGGGTGGAAAGTGTTCTTGCCGATGTCTTTGGCCTGGGTTGTCTTTGTGGCCTTTGCAGCACGGTTCGAATGGTTCTGGGGCATTTATGCCCGCTGGATGGTCTAAGGAGACGGAAATGACTCAGATAGACTACACACGCGCTGCGAAGTATTTTTTGCTGCAGGATTTCTGGCTCGGCTTTAAGCTCGGCTTCAAATATATGTTTAGCCCCAAGGCGACGGTGAATTATCCCCATGAAAAGGGCCCGCTCAGTCCTCGCTTCCGGGGGGAGCACGCGCTGCGCCGCTATCCCAATGGCGAAGAGCGCTGCATTGCCTGTAAGCTTTGCGAAGCGATTTGCCCCGCGCAAGCGATCACCATTGATGCCGAGCCGCGCGAAGATGGCTCACGCCGTACCACACGCTACGATATCGACATGACCAAATGCATCTATTGCGGCTTTTGCCAAGAGGCTTGCCCGGTGGATGCCATTGTCGAAGGCCCGAATTTTGAGTTCTCCACCGAGACCCGCGAAGAGCTGTTTTATAACAAAGAAAAGCTGCTTGAGAATGGGGACCGCTGGGAAGCCCAAATCGCCCGCAACCTCGAAATAGATGCGCCGTACAGATGAGCACAAAAAACCCCTTCGAGATGATGATGCAGCAGACGCAGGAGATGATGAAAAACTTCCCGGCGATGGAGGCGTTTTCGCCCAAATCCATTGATGCGGCTTGGCCGACTATGCCCAAAGAGGTGATGGAGTTTATGTTCGGCAATGCGCTTAATGAGGGGGGGCTTGATGCGAAGACGCGGCTGTTCTTGACCCTTGCGGGCCTCACCATGCAGAGCGTTCAGAACGAGGTTGGGTTCCGTCAGACGGCGCGCCATCTGTTAGAGGCGGGCGCGAGCGATCAGCAAATCTATGAGGCGATCACGATGATGAGCGTCTTTGCTGGGCTGCCTGCCAGCACGCGGGGCATGGAGCTCGCCCGCGATGTGATTGAAACCGGAAAGGACACCGAATGAGTGCTTTTGCGTTTTATCTCTTTTCGATCAGCGTGATCACAGGGGGGCTTTTCACAGTGATCAGCCGCAACCCGGTGCATTCGGTGCTGTGGCTCATACTGGCATTCCTTAGCTCTGCGGGCCTCTTCGTGCTGCTTGGGGCGGAGTTCGTCGCGATGCTGATGATCATCGTCTATGTGGGCGCGGTGGCGGTGCTGTTCCTCTTTGTGGTGATGATGCTGGATGTGGATTTCGCCGAGCTTAAGGCCGAAATGGCACGATATATGCCGCTGGCGCTTCTCATTGGCTTGATCATCTTGATGCAGCTTACGCTGGCCTATGGCGTCTGGGAAAGTAGCGGCGCAGCCAATGATTTGCGCGCCAACCCCATGCCTAACGATCTGCATAACACTCAAGCCCTCGGAATGATCCTTTATGATCAATATTTCCTACTGTTCCAGCTGGCCGGGCTCATCCTGCTAGTTGCGATGGTCGGCGCGATTGTTCTGACCCTGCGCCACCGCTCTGATGTCAAACGTCAAGATGTGCTGGCGCAGATGTATCGCGATCCCGCCGAAACCATGGAGCTCAAAGACGTGAAACCGGGGCAGGGGCTATGAAAAAAAGAGTTATCGCATTTGCTGGCGTGCTTGCTTTGACCGTAGCTACTGGGAGCCTAGTGCTCGGGTCTGCTCCGTCAGCTTGTGCCTGCGGGGAGGTATATGAGGGGACTGCCGCCTTTCATTGGGACGAGATGACAATGATAGATCGGCTGAGATACCGCATTGACGGCTATGTGCCATTTGACGAAACGGGAGAGCGTAGATGATGCCAACAGAACATTATTTGACAGTTGGTGCTGTTTTGCTTGTCATTGGCATCTTCGGTCTTTTCCTCAATCGTAAGAACGTCATCATCCTATTGATGAGCATCGAATTGATGCTGCTGGCCGTGAATATCACGCTGGTCGCGTTCTCGGCGCATCACAATGATCTCACAGGGCAAGTGTTTACCTTGTTTGTGCTAACGGTCGCCGCCGCTGAGGCTGCCATTGGCCTTGCAATTCTGGTGTGTTTCTTCCGTAACCGCGGCACGATTGCGGTTGAAGATGTCAGCGTGATGAAAGGCTAAGCCTATGGAACAGCTTATACTCTTTTCACCTCTGGCAGGCGCGCTCATTGCGGGCTTTACTTGGCGGTTTATTGGTGAGCGCGCGGCGCAGTGGATCTCGACGGGGTTGCTGTTCTTTGCTGCCTTCCTCAGTTGGATTGTGTTCCTGAATTTTGACGGGCACACTCAGTCGATTTCGATTTTGCGCTTCATTCAGTCGGGTGATCTTTACACGGAATGGGCTATTCGCCTGGATCGGCTGACCGCGATTATGCTGATCGTGATCACAACGGTGTCGAGCCTCGTGCATCTCTATTCCTTTGGCTACATGGCGCATGATCCGCAGTGGAAAGAGGGCGAGAGCTATAAGCCGCGCTTCTTTGCTTATCTCAGCTTTTTCACCTTTGCGATGTTGATGCTGGTGACCTCTGACAATCTTGTGCAGATGTTCTTTGGCTGGGAAGGCGTGGGCGTTGCCTCTTATCTCTTGATCGGGTTCTATTACCGCAAACCCAGCGCCAATGCGGCGGCGATTAAGGCCTTTGTGGTGAACCGCGTGGGCGATTTCGGCTTTGCGCTGGGGATCTTTGCCACGTTTATGATCTTTGGCAGTGTCGAGTTCAGTGTGATCTTTGGTAAGGTCGCCGCGCATACGGACACAACATTGACCTTCTTATGGGCCGAGTGGAATGCGATTGAAGTGATTGCCTTCCTGCTCTTTATTGGCGCGATGGGGAAATCGGCGCAGCTCTTGCTGCATACGTGGCTCCCTGATGCGATGGAGGGGCCGACCCCGGTATCCGCTTTGATTCATGCCGCGACCATGGTGACAGCGGGTGTCTTTCTGGTTTGCCGCATGTCGCCGATTATGGAATTTGCCCCTGCAGCGACCGGATTTATCACTGTTATTGGTGCCTGCACGGCCTTCTTCGCAGCAACCGTTGGTCTGGTTCAAACCGATATCAAACGGGTGATCGCCTATTCCACCTGCTCGCAGCTGGGCTATATGTTCGTGGCTGCTGGCGTGGGCATGTATTCGGCGGCCATGTTCCATTTGTTCACCCATGCGTTTTTCAAGGCGATGCTCTTCCTTGGGGCGGGCTCGGTTATCCACGCCATGCATCATGAGCAAGACATGATGAATTATGGTGGTTTGCGCAAAAAGATCCCCTACACCTTCTGGGCGATGATGCTGGGAACGCTGGCGATCACCGGCGTCGGGGTTCCGGTTTGGATTATGACGTTGGCAGAAATTCCAATTGGCTTTGCGGGCTTCCATTCCAAAGATGCAATTGTAGAAAGCGCCTATGCGGCGGGCTCGAGTTTTGGCTTTATCTCGCTTGTGGTTGCTGCCTTTATGACCAGTTTCTATTCCTGGCGGCTGATGTTCCTGACCTTTTATGGCGAGCCGCGCGGCGATGCACATACCCATGATCACGCTCATGAGAGCCCGATGGTGATGCTCGTGCCGCTTGGCGTGCTTGCCTTCGGCGCGGTTTTTGCGGGCATGATCTGGTATAAGAGCTTTTTCGGCCATGTGGATCAGGTGGCGACATTCTATGGCATCCCTTACGCAGAAGAGGGGCATGGCGCGCATAAAGATGGTGCCCATAAAGATGATGGCCATGGCGATAATGATCACAGCGAGGCGAAAAAGGATGATGGAGCGCATCACTACGCCTTCACAGGCCAGCCGGGCGAAGGGGCGCTGTATTTCGCGCCAGACAACACGTTGCTCGAAAAAGCCCATAAGGTGCCTTACTGGGTCAAAACTTCGCCCTTTGTTGCGATGCTGCTTGGCTTCTTGCTGAGCTACTGGTTCTATATCAAGAACCCGAGCCTGCCTGGACGTTTGGCTCAGAACCAGCGCCCGCTCTATATTTTCCTGAAAAACAAATGGTTCTTTGACGAGCTCTACAATGTGATTTTCGTCAAACCGGCATTGGCGATTGGGCGGTTTTTCTGGAAGAAGGGCGATGGTGCGACAATTGACGGGGCGATCAATGGCCTGTCGATGGGCGTGATCCCTCTTATCACGCGGCTGGCTGGGCGCGCACAATCTGGGTATATCTTTACCTATGTGCTAGCCATGGTCGTTGGAATTGCGGTGCTCATCACCTGGATGAGCTTGGGCGGAGCGGTGCACTGATGGATAATCTACTTTCAATCACGCTGTCTATTCCAGCAATCACAGCGCTTGTGCTGGCGATCTTCCTGCGCGGAGAGGATGAGGTCGCCAATAAGAACGCGAAATGGGCCAGCCTGATCGCGACGGGGGCCACGTTCTTTGTCTCGCTCTTTATCCTGTTTGGCTTTGATTACAGTGATCCCGGCTTTCAATTTGTCGAGAGTGCGCAGTGGATTTACGGTCTGCAATATAAGCTGGGGGTTGATGGGATTTCGATCCTCTTTGTGATGCTCACCACCTTTATGATGCCGCTGACCATCCTTGCCAGTTGGGATGTGAATACCCGCGTCAAAGAGTACATGATCGCCTTTTTGCTGCTTGAAAGCTTGATGATCGGGGTGTTCGTCGCGCTGGATATGGTGCTGTTCTACCTCTTCTTTGAGGCGGGGCTGATCCCGATGTTCCTGATTATCGGCATTTGGGGTGGCAAGAACCGGATCTATGCCAGCTTTAAGTTCTTCCTCTACACCTTCCTTGGCTCAGTTCTGATGCTGGTTGCGATGGTCGCGATGTATGTGGATGCGGGTACAACCTGTATTGCTGCTTGCGAGCAAAGCCTGATGAACCATCAATTCAACTTCCAAACCTTTGAGCTGATGGGGATTGAAGTCATTGGCGGCGTGCAAACGCTCATGTTCCTGGCCTTCTTCGCCTCCTTCGCCGTGAAAATGCCCATGTGGCCAGTGCATACCTGGCTGCCCGATGCGCATGTGCAAGCACCGACCGCTGGTTCGGTCGTTCTGGCGGCGATCTTGCTGAAAATGGGCGGCTATGGCTTCCTACGCTTCTCGCTGCCGATGTTCCCCGTCGGTGCAGAGGTGATGAGCGAGCTGGTCCTATGGATGAGCGCCATTGCGATTGTCTACACCTCGCTGGTAGCGCTGGTGCAGGAGGATATGAAAAAGCTGATCGCCTATTCCTCGGTGGCGCATATGGGCTTTGTGACCATGGGGATCTTCGCAGGCAATCAACAAGGCATTGATGGCGCGATCTTCCAGATGCTGAGCCACGGGTTTATCTCCGGCGCGCTGTTCCTTTGCGTGGGCGTGATCTATGATCGCATGCATACGCGAGAAATCGACGCTTATGGCGGGCTGGTGAACAGAATGCCCGCCTATGCGCTTGTCTTCATGCTCTTTACCATGGCCAATGTTGGGTTGCCGGGCACTTCTGGCTTTGTGGGCGAGTTCTTGACGCTGCTGGCTGTCTTTAAGGCCAATACCTGGGTTGCGGCAGTTGCTACAACGGGCGTGATCTTATCGGCGGGCTATGCGCTTTGGCTTTATCGCCGCGTGGTCTTTGGTGATTTGATCAAGGAAAGCCTGAAAACCATCTCTGATATGAGCGCGCGGGAAAAGTGGATCTTCGCCCCGCTGATTGTTATGACCTTGCTGCTAGGCGTGTCGCCCGGACTGGCCTTGGACGTGATCAACGCCTCTGTAACGGCACTTGTGTCAGATTATCAAACCGCATTGGCGACTGCTAGCCAGGCAGTGCAAATCGCAGCCTCGCATTAAAAGGATCGCACAGATATGAGCGCAGACCTAAATGTCATTCTCCCCGAGATAATCCTGTCTCTTTATGCGATGCTTGCTCTGGTTGGAGCGGTCTATACAGGCAAGGACAGCGTCGCGCCCGCTTTGCTGCGCGTGACATCGCTTGTTTTCCTGCTGATTGCCGCCT
This sequence comes from Aliishimia sp., assembly GCA_963678085.1. Classification (GTDB taxonomy): domain Bacteria; phylum Pseudomonadota; class Alphaproteobacteria; order Rhodobacterales; family Rhodobacteraceae; genus Aliishimia. Next base: position 2,677,515 of record OY782680.1, on the reverse strand, counting down.
GGATTGGGCTTGCAGGCGGGGCAGCAACGCAAACTGCCTTTGGCGGGATGTTTGTGGATGATGCCTTTGCACGCTTTTCCAAAGTTCTCATCCTGGCCTCTGCGGCTGTGGTTCTGCTGATGGGCGAGGGGTATTTTGCGCGCAAAGGCGAGCTGCGCTTTGAATATCCGCTTTTGATTGCACTGGCTGTGGTCGGCATGATGTTTATGGTGAGCGCAGGCGATTTGATGGCGCTTTATATGGGGCTGGAGCTGCAATCGCTGGCGCTTTATGTTGTTGCCTCTGTGCGGCGGGACAATGCCAAATCTACCGAGGCCGGCCTGAAATATTTTGTGCTTGGTGCCCTGTCTTCTGGCTTGCTGCTTTATGGCGCAGCCCTTGTTTACGGCTATTCGGGCACCACGCAATTTGCGGGCATCATCGAAACCGCGCGCCATGGTGAGGTGTCCTTGGCGCTGCTCTTTGGCCTTGTCTTCCTGATTTCCGGCTTTGCCTTCAAGGTTTCTGCCGTGCCCTTCCATATGTGGACCCCAGATGTTTACGAGGGCGCGCCAACGCCCATCACCGCCTTTTTTGCTACCGCGCCTAAAGTGGCTGCGATTATGCTCTTTGCCCGCGTGATGCATGATGCTTTTGGCGCGGCAATCCAGGATTGGAGCCAAGTTGTTTCGCTGCTTGCGATCCTGTCCATGTTCCTTGGGGCAATCGCGGCCATTGGGCAAAGAGATATCAAACGGCTTATGGCTTATTCCTCAATCGCGCATATGGGCTATGCGTTGATTGGTCTGGCTGCTGGTAATGAAACCGGGGTGGAGGCGATGCTGCTCTATATGGCGGTCTATGTCACCATGAATATCGGAACCTTCGCCTTTATCCTGATGATGGAGCGGGACGGGCAGGCGGTTACGGATATTGGCTCGCTGAATATGTTTGCGCGGCAGGATCCGCTCAAGGCCTGGGCGCTGCTCTTCCTGCTGTGCTCGCTTGCGGGAATCCCACCTTTCATGGGCTTTTTCGCAAAATTCGGTGTGTGGATTGCGGCACTTGAGGCGGATCTTGTCTATCTTGTGATCGCCTCTGCCATCGCGTCCGCCATCGGTGCGTTCTACTATCTGCGCATCGTCTATTTCATGTTCTTTGGCGAGGATCGCGGCGTGCTGCTTGACCCGGTGAAAGCCCCTGTGCTGAGCATCTGCCTTTTGGCGAGCGCTGCCGTTATGCTGATCGCTGTGCCTACCTGGTTCGGCCTTGAAGCACCTGCGCAGATCGCTGCGGCTTCCCTGGTGAATTGATCGCATCGTTGGATCATAGCGCAGAGTGGCCGACGGGCTATGGCAAACAGATCGAGCAATCGGTTGATAGCACATTGGATGAGGCGCGCCGCCGCCTCTCTGAAATTGCCCATCCGCATTGGATCTTAGCCCATGAACAAACGCGCGCGCGCGGGCGGCGCGGGCGGGCGTGGTCGATGCCTCAGGGCAATTTTGCCGCCACTTTGATCCTGCCACTTGATGAGCCCGCAGCGCAATTTGCGCAGCGCTCCTTTATCGCCGCGCTTGCGGTCTACGGCGCGCTGGCGCATTTTGTGCCCGACGCTGAGCTGTCTTTGAAATGGCCCAATGATGTGCTGTTTAATGGTGGCAAAATCGCCGGGATCTTGCTGGAAAGCGCCGTTAGCCCACAGGGCAGCGCGCGCCTTTTAATAGGGATCGGCGTCAACCTCGCCGCCGCGCCAGATTTGCATGGCGAGAAGACTGATTTTCCCCCGGTCTCTCTCAAGCAGCAAGCACAGATTGAAGTGCCCCCCGAGGCTTTTCTGACGATACTTGCCGCACAGTTCGCCCGGTATGAGGACCAGCTGCGCAGCTATGGCTTTGCCCCCATTCGCCAGCTTTGGCTAAGAAACGTTGCCCGCCTGGGCGAGCCCATACATGCGCGTTTAACGTCACATGTGGAAACTGGAATTTTCCGGGATATCGACAGCGATGGGCAACTCATATTAGAGACAGCCAATGGTATGTTGGCAATCCCTGCCGCCGATGTGTATTTTTGAAGGCTGACCATGTTACTTGCGATTGATTGCGGCAATACGAATACCGTGTTTTCGATTTGGGATGGTGAGCGCTTTTTATGCACCATGCGCACCTCGACCCACCATGCCCGCACCGCAGATGCCTATTTTACCTGGTTCTCGACGCTGCTGACCCATTACGGGCTCACGCCTGACATCACCGATGTGATCATCTCTTCTACTGTGCCGCGCGTTGTTTTTAACCTGCGGGTCTTTGCAGATAGTTTTTTCGGTTGCCGTCCCTATGTTGTGGGAAAGTCAGATTGTGCCTTGCCCGTTCAGCCGCGCGTGGATGCTGGAACAATCGTTGGTCCTGACCGCATCGTGAATGCCGCCGGGGCTTATGATCGCTACGGGCCGAACCTCATCGTGGTCGATTTTGGCACCGCCACAACCTTTGACGTGGTAGAGCATGATGGGGCCTATGTGGGCGGGGTGATTGCACCTGGGGTGAATCTGAGCCTCGAAGCGCTACACATGGCCGCCGCCGCCCTGCCGCATGTGGATATCACCAAGCCGCAACAGGTGGTTGGCACAAATACAGTGAATTGCATCCAATCGGGCATCTTTTGGGGCTATGTCGGGCTGGTGAAAGAGATTTGCGCACGTATCATGGCAGAGCGCGAGCAGAGCATGAAAGTCATCGCGACAGGTGGCCTCGCCCCGCTTTTTGCCCAAACCGAAGACATCTTTGAAGCGACCGACCCAGATTTAACAATGCATGGGCTTACGGTCATTCATAAATTTAATAAGGATATATCGTGACAGTATCACGTTTGATTTACCTCCCGCTCGGTGGAGCTGGTGAGATTGGTATGAATTGCTATGTGTATGGGGTGGGGGCTCCGGGCAAAGAGCGGCTGATTGTGGTCGATCTTGGCGTTGCCTTTCCTGATATGGATGGCTCTCCGGGGGTGGATTTGATTTTCCCCGATATCGCATGGATGACAGAGCGTGCCTCTCAAATAGAGGCGGTGTTTATCACCCATGCGCATGAGGATCATATCGGCGCTTTGGCCCATACCTATGGGCAGCTTGGCGCGCCGATCTATGCGCGCGCTTTTACGGCGAATATCGCCCGGCGCAAAATGGTCGATCGAGAATGCGCACCAGAGGCGGTGACAACCGTCTCTGCTTGGCCTGAACAGATCACAGCCGGCCCGTTCAAAGTGGGGTTCTTGCCCATCAGCCACTCCGTCCCCGAAAGCTCTGCTTTGGTGATTGATACTGAGCATGGCCGCGTTATTCACACGGGCGATTTTAAGCTCGATGAAACCCCGCTGGTAGGTGAGCCATTCGATGAGGCGCTTTGGCGCGAGGTGAGTAAACCGGGCGTCAAGGCGCTGGTTTGTGATAGCACCAATGTGTTCTCGCGCAGTCCTGGCCGCTCAGAGGCGAGCGTGGGCCCCGAGATTGAGGCGCTAATTTCCGCTGCCTCAAACATGGTGGTTGCGACTACCTTTGCCTCCAATGTGGCGCGGGTGAAAACCTTGGCGGATGCTGCTAAGCGGGCCGGGCGCTCGGTCTGCCTTTTGGGGCGCGCCATGCGCCGGATGATTGAAGCCTCCATTGAAACAGGCGTGCTCACGGATTTCCCGACGGTCGTTTCGGTTGAGGATGCCCGTCACATCCCGCGCGAGAATTTGATGCTGATCGTCACGGGTTCCCAAGGCGAGCGGCGCGCGGCCTCGGCGCAACTGGCGCGCGGCAAGTATAACGGGATTGAGCTGAAAGAGGGAGATACGTTCCTATTCTCATCCAAAACCATCCCCGGAAATGAACGCGGCGTGCTGCGCATCATCAACCAGTTCTCAGAGCAGGGTGTGGATGTGTTCGATGAAAGCTCCGAAGGCCATTTCCACGTCTCCGGCCATGCCAACCGCCCTGATTTGCAGCGCATGCATGAACTCGTGAAACCGCAGATCCTGGTGCCCATGCATGGGGAACATCGGCATCTGCGCGAACATGCAAAGCTCGCGACCGAGGCGGGACTGCAAAGCGTGTTGGCGGTGAATGGCACCATGGTCGATCTGTCCGGCAATGCCCCGCAAGTGGTTGAGTTCGTTGAAACCGGGCGCACATATCTCGATGGCAGCGTTCAGATCGGTGCGCTGGATGGGATTGTTCGCGACCGCATCCGCATGGCGCTGAACGGGCATGTTCTGGTCACAGTCATCATAGATGAAGAGGACGAACCTATCGGTGCCCCTTGGTGCGAGCTGATGGGACTGCCTGAAATGGGTCGCTCCAAATCCGACCTGGTGGATATTCTTGAGGCAGATCTGGAGCAATTCCTGGGCCGTGCCTCCCCCAAAACGCTGCGCGATGATGATAAGCTGGAAGACGAGCTGCGCCGCATCGTTCGCAACACTTGCAACGACGAAATCGGAAAGCGCCCCGAAGTCAGCATGGTGATTAGTCGCCTCGCATAAGAAAATCGCGACGTGTTTTTGGCGTAAACTGCGCAGATTTGAGCAGATTATGGTGCCAGCTTTTCTTTATAGAGGAGGCACCTATGAGCTACATAGATCTTGAACGATACCCGCTTGGGACGAAATCGCCCGCTTTGCACGCCGTGATTGCCGATGCGCGGGCGCAGCTTGCAGCAGATGGATGCGCGGTGCTCAAGGGGTTTTTGAGCGCAGAGGGGATTACAGCGATTTGCGCAGAAGCCGATCAAGTGGCCCCGCAAGCGCATCGCTCGTTCAATCGCACCAACCCCTATTTCACCAAGGATGACCCAGAGCTGCCCGAGGCCGATCCGCGGCGTCAATTCTATGACCGCTCAAATGCGTTCATCCCTGCGGATAATTTTGCTGAGGACGCGCCCCTGCGCCAAGTTTACAACACGCCCGGTTTTGATGATTTCATCTGCGCCTGTCTTGAAGCCGATCCAAATAAGTTCTTTCGCTACGCGGACCCTTTGGCCGATGTGATTGTGAATATGGCCGAAGAGGGGAACGGCTTTCCCTGGCATTTTGACACGAACAACTTCACCGTCACGCTCGCACTACAAAATGCAGAGCAAGGGGGCGCGTTCGAATATGCGCCGATGATCCGCCGGGAGGGCGAGAATTTTGAGGCGGTCTCGCAGGTGCTTGCCGGAACGTCAGATCGCGTAACCGTGCTGGAGCTGGAACCCGGTGATCTACAGCTTTTCAAGGGCCGCTATTCGTTGCACCGGGTTGCCCCGCTCATGGGGCCAACCCCGCGGTATGTGGCGATTTTTTCCTATGTGGAAGAGCCCGGCATGGTCGGCGCGCCAGAGCGCACCAAGCAGCTTTATGGCCGCACCCTGCCAATCCATCATGAGCGCGCCGGTCTGCGCGGGGATGCTTACTTGGATTAGGAGGCTTTGCGCTCTTCAAAACTCATCGCGATAAAGCTTGGCAGATGACTGCCGAGCCCGATCACTTCGCCGCTTGGCATTTCTTGAACCGTGTCACGATCCGCTTTGCGATTGCTTGATTTGCGAGAGCTCGGTTTGCGCGTGCGTCTGTTCTCTGCGTTGTCCCGCTTTGGCTCATCCTTTGTCTCGACCAGCTCTTGCGCAATCGGGTTTTCAAGGCGTGGGATCTCTTTCTGGATCAGCTTTTCCACTGCGTCCAAGGCTTTTTCATCACGCGGGTTGCAGATCATAAAGGCTTTGCCCTCGCGCCCGGCACGCCCAGTGCGACCAATTCGATGCACGTAATCCTCGGGATGGCCGGGCACGTCGTAATTGAACACATGGCTGACCGACGGAACATCGAGGCCCCGCGCCGCCACATCGGAGGCAACAAGCAGCCGCAGCGCGCCATCACGAAACCCCTCTAGAGTTTTCGTACGCTGCGCCTGATCCAGATCCCCATGAATGGCAGCCGCATCATAGCCGTATTTCTTGAGTGATTTGGCGCAGATATCCACATCTGTCTTGCGATTGCAGAAGATAATCGCGTTGGTGCAGGCCTCACCCTCGGCATCAATGAGAGCGCGCAGCAATTTGCGTTTCTGGCTGCCCTCGCGATCCTTGCGGCTGGCTTTGAACATAACAACCGCTTGCGCGATGGTTTCAGAGGCGGTCGCTTGGCGCGCCACTTCCACCCGTTCGGGGTTACTTAGGAATGTGTTGGTGATCCGCTCAATCTCAGAGGCCATTGTAGCCGAGAAAAACAAGGTCTGGCGGGTAAAGGGGGTGAGGCCAAAAATACGCTCGATATCCGGGATAAAGCCCATGTCGAGCATGCGATCCGCCTCATCCACCACCATGACTTTCACGTCTGAGAGGATCAGCTTGCCGCGCTCGAAATGATCCAAGAGCCGCCCCGGCGTGGCAATCAACACATCCACGCCTTTGTCGATGATGGCTTCCTGGTCTTTAAAGCTTACACCCCCGATCAGCAACGCACGGGTCAGTTTGAGATATTTGGAATAGGTGTCAAAATTCTCAGCCACCTGCGCGGCGAGCTCGCGTGTGGGGCACAGGACCAAGCTACGCGGCATGCGCGCCCGTGCCCGTCCCCGCGCCAAAAGTGAGAGCATCGGCAGCGTGAAGCTTGCGGTTTTCCCGGTGCCAGTTTGCGCAATCCCCAGCACATCGCGCCCCTCTAAGGCCGCAGGAATAGCGCCTGCCTGGATTGGGGTGGGGGCTTCATAGCCAGCTTCATCAATGGCTTTCAGAACCTTGGGGTTCAGTTTCAAGTCGGAAAATTTGGTCATTCACGTCCGTTGGTTTTTGCGGACAAGTCACAACGCCCGCACGTCTCGTTGCACGCCCTGATGGCGCGATCTGAAGCGGCTGATAGCAGGTCCGACGATGCAGGTCAAACTTTGCTATGTTTCAGGGCATGTTACACCATATATAGTAAAGAAACGGTTTGCACCAAACCTGCTTGGCTGAAATCAAAGTCACCTGGCCTCTTGGGGGTCCTGCCCGCTCGGGCAAAACCGCACTGGTTCGCCTTGGGCGCGGCGCTATAAGCTGGCAAAAGCCGTCGCGATTCGCACGATAAGGGAGGCCGATATGTCAAATTCAGAGCTGCTGCTGCAAGAGCGCGTAGAAAATGTCCTACAATTGACGCTGAACCGGCCCGAAAAGCGCAATGCGATCAATGATACTTCGATCCTGGCGCTTACGGATGCGTTCAACACAGCTTCGCAAGATCCTGAAATCCGGGCGATTATCCTCACAGGTGTGGGGGACAAAGCGTTTTGTTCGGGCGCGGATCTGAGCGGCGGGGTGTTTGATTTTGACTATTCGCAGCCGATTTCCAACTATGCCAATATGCTGCGCGCTGCCCGTCGCACAACGGTGCCGGTGATTGGGCGGATCAATGGGTTCTGTCTTGCGGGCGGGATGGGCTTGCTGGCGATTTGCGATATGGCCGTGGCGTCAAGCAACGCGAAATTTGGCTTGCCAGAGGTCAACGTCGGGCTCTTTCCGATGCAGGTTGCGGCGATCCTGCAATCACTGATCCCGGCGCGCAAATTTGCGGAAATGTGTTATACGGGCGAGATGCTCAGCGCGCAGGAGGCGCTGGCCTGCGATCTGGTGAATTATGTGGTGGAGCCAAGCGCGCTGGATGAGAAAACCGATTGGCTGGTGCAGCGGGTCGTGTCCAAATCCCCTTCGGCCATCCGACGCGGCAAATATGCGCTCTCGGCCACCTCTGGGATGAGCTTTGATCAATCCATAGCCTTCCTGGAATCCCAAATCGGCCTGATGCCGCAAACGGACGACGCCAAAGAGGGGCTGGCCGCCTTCGCCGAAAAACGCCCCCCTGAGTGGAGCGGCACATAACCGCCGCCCGTAAGTCCCAGCCCCCCAAGTTGACGCGGCTTTGAATCTATGCCCTCTTTCCCGCGGTGAGAGAAGAGGTGGGACCATGGCAAACCCCGAACATATTGAATGGCTGAAGCAAGGCGTGAAGGCGTGGAATGAGCGCCGCAAGACCGGCGATTTTCGACCGGATCTGGGGGGGGCGGATCTGGGGGGGGAGGTTCTGCTGGGGGCGGTTCTGGAGAGGGCGGTTCTGCGGCGGGCGGATCTGGAGAGGGCGGATCTGCGGGAGGCGGTTCTGCTGGGGGCGGATCTGGGGGGGGCGGTTCTGCGGGGGGCGAATCTGTGGGGGGCGGATCTGCGGGCGGCGGATCTGGCGGGGGCGGATCTGCGGGGGGCGGATCTGGGGGGGGCGGATGTCAGGTCAGTCTTAGCCGCGCCGGGAATAAACAATGGCGGCGGCGCGGCTAAGACTGACCTCAGCACCGCCTTCGGTCTGAGTCAAGACCAACTTGACAGCATGATTGGCGATAGCGGAACTCTCATCCCTGATCACCTGAAACGCCCCGCTCATTGGGAGGTGCTTGAGGAGAACCCCGTTGCTGGAACTCCCAAGCGCCCCGAGCCTAGCGAGCAGTCAGCAGATAACGAGACCTCTGCCACTCGCGACAAACCCGATTTACGGCTCGTCGTTCGAAAACGTTCAGTGGGGGAGTTGCGGGCGGCCTTGTTGCGCGATTACCCGGATGCGAAAAGCCTAACGGAATATATGGTTTCGCGCCTTCAACGCGATATCGCTGCCCATGAAATGTCGCCCAAACCTAATGGCTTAGATGCGTTGAATGCATGGACTGAGGAGGGAAATTCACTGCGCGAAATGCTGGCCGCGCTCACACTCCTCAACAACGAAATGCCGCAAGAGGCAGCGCCCGACCTTTCCGACAGCTCGGTCGCAAGTATGAAAGAGCGCCTCAAGGAACTGGCCGGTAAGCTTAACGCGCTGATACAGTCGCTCGACGAGAAAGATGGCTCGATAAGCAATGCCTGGAAAGTGGGGCAAATTGGGCTTTTTGCACCGTTGTTAGCCTTGTTCGGAATCCCTATTTCGATTGCAGCGCCCATCGCAGCGGGGGTCGTTGGCGTCACCACGCTTAAGGTAATATTGGGCAAGCGCTGACACCCCGATTGCCCTTACCCCAGCACTCCCCTATACGGCGCTCATGTTAGATCACGCCCATAACCGTCCCGACTTGCCTGCTGAAATCGCGCGTCGTCGCACCTTTGCTATTATCTCGCACCCAGATGCGGGCAAGACCACGCTCACCGAGAAATTCTTGCTTTTCGGCGGGGCGATTCAGATGGCTGGGCAGGTGCGGGCCAAGGGCGAGGCGCGGCGCACCCGCTCTGACTTTATGCAGATGGAAAAGGATCGCGGGATCTCCGTATCGGCCTCGGCCATGTCCTTTGACTTCAAAAACTTTCGCTTTAATCTAGTGGATACGCCCGGCCACTCGGATTTTTCCGAAGACACCTATCGCACGCTCACAGCCGTCGATGCGGCGGTGATGGTGATTGATGGGGCCAAAGGCGTTGAGAGCCAGACGCAAAAGCTCTTTGAGGTCTGCCGATTGCGTGATCTGCCCATCCTGACCTTTTGCAACAAGATGGACCGCGAAAGCCGCGATACGTTCGAGATTATCGACGAGATCCAAGAGAACCTCGCCATTGATGTCACCCCAGCCTCTTGGCCCATTGGGCTGGGGCGCGACTTTATTGGCTGCTATGATATCCTGCGCGACCGGCTAGAGCTGATGGACCGCGCTGATCGCAACAAGCTGGCCGAAACCATCGAGATCAATGGCATCGAGGATCCCGCCCTGGCCGAACATGTGCCTGCCCATCTGCTGGATCAATTCCTAGAAGAGCTGGAAATGGCGCGCGAGCTGCTGCCGAAGCTGGATCCGCAAGCGGTGCTTGATGGGACGATGACTCCGATCTGGTTTGGCTCGGCGATCAATTCATTCGGGGTGAAAGAGCTGATGGAGGGTATCGGCACCTATGGGCCCGAGCCACAAGTGCAAAACGCCCAGCCCCGCAAAATCGCCCCCGAAGAAAAGAAAGTCGCCGGGTTCGTCTTTAAGGTGCAGGCCAATATGGATCCCAAACACCGCGACCGTGTGGCCTTTGTGCGCATGGCCTCGGGGCATTTTAAGCGCGGCATGAAGCTGACCCATGTGCGCACCAAGAAACCGATGGCGATCTCAAACCCGGTGCTGTTTCTGGCCTCTGACCGAGAGCTGGCAGAAGAGGCCTGGGCGGGCGATATTATCGGCATTCCCAATCACGGCCAGCTGCGCATTGGCGACACGCTGACCGAGGGCGAAGCGCTGCGCGTCTCCGGCATCCCCTCATTTGCGCCGGAACTCTTGCAAGGGGTGCGCGCGGGCGATCCGATGAAGGCCAAACATCTGGAAAAAGCCCTGATGCAATTTGCCGAAGAGGGCGCGGCCAAAGTGTTCAAACCGATGATTGGCGCGGGCTTTATCGTGGGCGTTGTGGGCGCGCTGCAATTTGAAGTGCTCGCCAGCCGGATTGAAATGGAATACGGGCTGCCGGTGCGTTTTGAGGCCTCACAATTCACCTCCGCCCGCTGGGTACATGGGGAGAAGGCCCCGGTCGAGAAATTCATCGAAACCAATAAGCAGCATATCAGCTACGACCATGACGGAGATGTGGTGTACCTGACCCGCCTGCAATGGGATATCGACCGCGTGGGGCGCGATTATCCTGATGTGACCCTATCGGCGACCAAGGAGATGATGACCTAAGCGGCTCTTGGTGGGCGCGATCTATACTTTGGGCGGATTCGTCTACTTTTTTGCGCCAATACCGGCGGCGAGCGCTGCACTTGCAAAGGCAGCAATTGACGCATTTGCGCCAGCACCTAGCAGATATCCGACCCCTCCTCCAATCATAGCGATTGGGGTGGCAATAATCGCTGCGCCGAGCGCGTTTCCAGCGGATGTTTGAAAGGATTTTGAAAATTCGCTTGGTGTTTTCTGTTTTGCCTGGTCCAGCGCATCTTCAAGGTCATCGCGCTCCTTTGTGCGCGCCTCTAATTCTTGCGTAACCGCTTCAAGCTGTTCTTGCAACTGTGCGAGTTTTTCGGCCAGCCCAGCCTCATCTTGGTTCGCAACCTTGTCAGAAACCGCGCGAAGTGTGGCGACAAGCGCGTCCAAAAGCTCGATTTCTGGGCCTAACGTGTTGGCGCCTTGCTGCCGTATCATCCTTAGCTCAAAATCAAGATGAAAGGCTACCATCTCTGCCGTCATTGATGCACCGCGCGCTTCGATCAAGAGGAGCTTAGCGCGTTCAATGACACTGGGGGGGTGCTGGGGGCCAAGCTCCGAATGATCGTCCTGCGATGAAACGGGATCGGGTTGCGTGTCGCTGGGCGATGGGTCCTTCGCAACGGTATTTTCCTCTAACGCCTCCCAATGAGCGGGGCGTTTCAAGTGTTTAGGAATCAGGGTTCCGCTATCGCCAATCATGCTGTCAAGTTGGGCTTGACTCAGATCGAGAGCGGTGCTGAGGTCAGTCTTAGCCGCGCCGCCGCCATTGTTTATTCCCGGCGCGGCTAAGACTGACCTGACATCCGCCCCCCGCAGATCCGCCCTCTGCAGATTCGCCCCCCGCAGATTCACCCACCGCAGATTCACCCTCTGCAGATCCGCCCCCCGCAGATCCGCCCACCGCAGATTCGCCCCCCGCAGATCCGCCCTCTGCAGATTCGCCCCCCGCAGATTCACCCACCGCAGATTCGCCCCCCGCAGTTTCACCCCCCGCAGATTCACCCTCTGCAGATCCGCCCTCTGCAGATCCGCCCTCTGCAGATTCGCCCCCCGCAGATCCGGTCGAAAATCGCCGGTCGTGCGGCGCTCATTCCACGCCTGAACGCCTTCCTTCAGCCATTCGATATGCTTTGGGTTTGCCATGGTCCCACCTGTTCTCTCACCGCGGGAAAGAGGGCATAGAATCGAAGCCGCGTCAACTATGGCTGGGGTGGTAGCAGGGGCTCGGTTTGGGGGGTGGGGACAAAGCTTTCGGCGCCGACCCCTTCAACAAAATACACGTGCGGGGTTTCGAACATCAGCTGGAAAAAATCCGCATAGCCCCAATAGCGCCGCATCACTTTGCCAAAGCTTTCCAGGTCCGCCGCGCGCCTCAGCTCCCCCTCCACCAAGAGGCGTTGGGGGGGCGAGACTAAAAAATTGCCCGTATTGCCAAAGGCCCCGCTATGCACCGAGAAGGGGGTAAAGAGCCCGGTGGTGCGCTGGGTGACGTGATAGATCCAAGTGATCGGCTGAAATCCGGCCTCTCGCGTCCAGACCCGCGCGCCCGGCTCAAGGGTTTCAATGGCGCGATAGCCGCTGTCGGTATACACCCGTGCGCCCGCCTTGATCATGCCCAGGGCTAGTTTCGCCAGCTCGATCTCACTACCCTCTTTGCGCTTATGGATCACGAAATAGAGCTGATCCTTTTGAAACGGCACAAGGGGCAGGGCGTAAAGCTGCCCGCTCGGCTCTTCGATCACAAGCAGCGTTTCAACCATCCGCCCGGTTTTGGTGGCAAAGATGATGATCCCATCTAAGGTGAGCTGTGCCCCCGGCAGGCCAGTTGGGCTGTCCTTGGCAATGTAATAGCGCCCTTCACGCCGGGTGATCTGCATATCCAGTGGCGGGGGCTCAGTGAGCTCAAATATATCATCAAGGTAAGTATCGTCGAACAGGCCGAGGTGCTCATCCTCTTTCACCCCGGACAGGCCGACAAGCTGCTGGGCTTTATAGACTTCTATACGTTGCTGCACCATGTGCGTGTGATGGCAGGGCGCGCCCGCGTTTTCCACCTATAATTGCGCGCGCCGCAGATATTTTTCCAAGCCATCTGGCCATTTGCAGCGCATCAAGGCAGGGTGCGGCAAACAGATAGGAGAGTTCAGATGGATCTTGGGATTAAGGGCAAACGCGCGCTGGTCTGCGCGGCGTCAAAGGGGCTGGGGCTGGGCTGCGCGCGTGCGCTGGCTGAGGCCGGTGTGGATCTGGTGATCAATGCGCGCGGCTCCGAAGCGTTGGAGGCCGCAGCCGATGGCATCCGCGCCGATTTCGGCGTTTCGGTTCAAACGGTGGCGATAGATGTCACAACCGAGGCCGGGCAAGCAGCGGCGCTTGAGGCTGGCGGTGATCTGGATATCTTGGTGAATAACGCCGGTGGCCCGCCGCCAGGGATGTGGAGCGATTGGGAGCGCGAGGATTTCATTAAGGCGCTGGATGCCAATATGCTCACGCCCATCGCGCTTATGAAGGGGGCGCTGCCGGGGATGATGGAACGCGGCTGGGGCCGGGTGGTCAATATCACTTCGCAATCCGTGAAAGCGCCAATTCCGGTGCTGGGCTTGTCAAATTCGGCCCGCGCGGGGCTGACCGGATATGTGGCAGGCACGGCGCGGCAGGTGGCCGGGCAGGGGGTCACGATCAACAACCTTTTGCCGGGCATTCATGCGACCGACCGTGCAACGGCTCTGGATAGCGGGGTTGCCGCACAGCAAGGCATCACGATCGAAGAGGCCCAAGCTCAGCGCGAGGCGACCATCCCGGCCAGGCGTTATGGCACTGCTGCCGAGTTTGGCGCGGCCTGTGCGTTTCTTTGCTCACAACATGCGGGCTTTATCGTGGGGCAAAATCTGCTGCTCGATGGCGGCGGCGTGAATGCAACTCTTTAAATGGTTGAGAAAACCCTCCTAAAAGATCAGCTGTTCAATGCGACAACCATTGGGCAGCTGGCTTTGGAATATCGCGCGCTGCCGGGCTTTGATGCTGAGCGCTTTCAGGCCGATGTTCTGAGCGGCTTTGCGACGCGCGAACTTATGGCCCGTCTTGATTGGATTGCCGATTGTCTGGAGCCTTATCTGGCGACGGACTTTCCATCCATGGCCGAGCAGCTTGAGGCCTGCATGCCAGAGCGGCTGAACCCAACCCTGCGCGATGATGATTTTGGACAATTCATTCATGCGGTTCCGGGGATTTTGGCGGTGCGGCACGGGCTTGAGGGGCATTGCGCACGCGCGCTGGATTTACTCTATGAAGCAACGCAGCGCTTTTCGATGGAGTTCTACATTCGCCCTTTTCTCAATCACTGGCCTGAGGAAACCCTGGATCGCTTGCAGCTCTGGGCACAGGATGACAATTACCATGTGCGCCGTCTGGTGAGTGAAGGGACGCGGCCCAAATTGCCCTGGGCCAAGGCGATCACGTTGAAACCCGCACAAACTCTTCCCCTGCTTGACATGTTGCATGCGGATGGGGCCCGTTTTGTGACAAGATCGGTTGCGAACCATCTGAATGATATCGGAAAAACCGAGCCTGATTTGGTGCTGGAACTTTTGGCGCGCTGGCAAGCTCAGGGACTGCAACAGCCAAAAGAGCTGGATTGGATGACGCGCCATGCGCTGCGCAGCCTGATCAAATCCGGCCATACTGGCGCGCTTGAGATGCTTGGATATGTTGATTGCCCTGAGACGCTGGGCACTTTGACGCTGCATCAAACACAGGTCGAGATCGGCGGAGCCTTGAACTTTGCGGTCACTGTTGAGAGTCAAGCCCGTTTGCCCGTGCTGGTCGATTACATCCTTGAGTTGCCAAGCGCCAATGCAGCGCCGCGCCGCAAGGTCTATAAGCTGAAAACCGGAATGGCTTCGAGCGGCGCGCCGTTCGAGGCAGATAAACGCCATGTTTTCAAAGGCGATGCCACGACCTTTCAGCTTTATCCCGGCCCCGCGCGCCTGGCGCTTCAGGTGAATGGGCGCATCCTATGCGACGAAGCGTTTCAGCTGCTTGCGCCCGGCGGGCCTGGCTGATAATTCCGCAGTGTTTTTGTAGGGAAGCTAAGCGTGGCCTCTGATCCTTTTGCAACCCCGCGGCTCGAAATTCGCAATTTGGTGCGCAGCTTTGAAGGGCGACGCGTGGTGGATGATGTCAGCTTGACGGTGATGGCCGGGCAAGTGACCTGCCTTCTTGGCCCCTCCGGCTGTGGCAAATCCACAACGCTGCGCATGATCGCTGGGGTGGAGCGTCCTGAGCGCGGTGAAATCCATGTAGATGGGCAAATGGTCTGCGGGCCGGGGCAGTTTGTCCCCCCCGAGCATCGCAAAATCGGGCTGATGTTTCAGGATTTCGCCCTGTTTCCCCATCTCACAGTCGGGGCTAATGTTGCCTTTGGTCTCACAGGGGGGCGTGCCGAAAAGCAAGCGCGTGTGCAAGAAATGCTCGATCGTGTGAAGCTGTCGCGCTTTGAAAACAGCTACCCAAGCAGCCTTTCAGGCGGGGAGCAGCAACGCGTTGCCCTGGCCCGCGCCCTAGCGCCGCGCCCTCGAATTATGTTGATGGATGAGCCATTTTCGGGTTTGGACAACCGCCTTCGCGATGGGATCCGGGATGAGACATTAGAGCTGTTGAAGGAGGAAGACACTGCGGTTGTCCTTGTGACCCATGAGCCCGACGAGGCAATGCGCATGGCAGATCAAATTGCGCTGATGCGCAGCGGAAAAATCGTGCAACGCGGCGCGCCGTATAATGTTTATACCCGCCCTGTGGATCGAGCGTCCGCCTCGTTTTTCAGTGATACAAATATGTTACAGGCAGAGGTGCATGGGGCGCTTGCTCAGACCCCCTTTGGCCAGTTTCTCGCGCCAGGTGTGCCCAATGGGACACAGGTTGAGATCGTCTTTCGCCCCCAGCATGTGCGCATCGACTTTAACAGAGAGGCCGCCCCAGCCCCAACCGCCAAAGAGGGAACCCCAGCACGAGCGCAGGTGGAGCGGGCACGTTTTGTCGGGCATGAGAGCCTGATCGAGTTCAAACTTGTAGAAACGGGCCTGCCCCTGCGCGCCATCGTCCCAAATGTGTTCCTGCCAAAGCCGGGCACAATCATGTATCTGCGCGTGCCAAGGGACCGATGCTTTATTTTTCCGGCAAGCTAAGCGGCACTATGCTTAAGCAGCCAGCCCAGCCTCCATCGCTGGCGTTACTTTCAAAGTTGGATGCACTTTCATGAAGTTGTAATATATGAAGCGCAGCGCGACTACGTGCATGTGGTTTTCAACCTCTCTATTGAAGCCGTTAGTCAGGCGCGTAAAGCGGCGCATGTGCATTCGCATGGTCAAGTTTTTGGTGCACTGTGCCGCCGCCAGGTGGTACTGTAACCTAAGGTCTGGAAATTCGCTTGAGTTGAGAACCATGAGCCCCTGCTGGTATTCCATGGAGTTACATACCAACCATGGAGAAGAGCGAATGGACAGACGGAAGGATACGGCGGTTGAGGCAATCTTGGAACCGCTGATCGAAAGGGGCGCTAGTGATCTCGCCAGAATGTTCGCCCGCGCCTTCGAGCTAGCGATGCAGATCGAGCGCGAGCGCGTTCTCGGGGCTGGGCATTACGAGCGCACGCCCGAGCGCCGGGGCTTGCCAACGGCATCAAGCCCAAGAGCATCGACACGCCTGCGAGAACGGTCAACGTGCAGGTGCCCAAGACGGTCGGATCAAGACGGTCGGGCCAAGACAGTCGGGCAAGGGGGGAGCTGTTCTACCCACAGTCGCTGGAGTGCGGGCGGCTGAGGTCCGGGCCGTTATGCTGGCTCTCGCCGAAATGTACATCAAGGGCGTGTCCGCGCGCGACGTGGGGGCGGTGATGCGCGAATTCGGCATTGAGGAGAGCCTGTCATCTTCGCAGGTCAGCCGTGCCAACAAGTCAGCCCTGCCGCTAAGCTGCTGGATGAGGAACTGCAGGCCTGAACCGCCACGGGTTTGGCGGAGGGTAAGACTCTCTTTAGGTGAGCCCTATGACGAAGAGAAGACATAGCCCCGCCTATCCTGCGGAACCGTGTGCGCGTGGTGTTCGGTTGTATCGAGAACAGCGCTCAGAATATTCCTGCGATACAGCGGCGGGGGTGGCGCCGCGCGGAGCTTGGTCTTGCAGGACCGCGGTCGAGCTTGACGACCCCCGTCTTTTGTACAACCTGAACGGAGTTCCGAGGGTCCCGCAAATTGAACCTCGTCCCTGTTCCCGGACATCGGGGCAATTTACCCCTTGGGTCCAGACAGGGAGTGCGAGATGGGACAAAAGAGACGGAATTTCACTGAGGAATTCATAGGAGAGGGGCCGGGACGCCATTGATGGGTGGATAGCGCCCGTCATTGGTGATGTTACAGCACCCAATGTGGCACATTGCGATGCCGGAAGCGGGCGCCATCCACCCCATCAATAGCGGCCTGCTAAAGTAGAAAACGATCAAATTGAGCCAGTCTTCACTGCCTCTCGCTTCGCTGAACGCGCATACTGGCACAGGATGATTCAACGTGATCTGTTTTCACTCTAGGCGATCGGGCAAGGTCTCGTTCAGTGATGTCTTCGCCCGGTATATCGTTGGTTGGAAAGTCGCCTCATCGCCCAACAGCAAGCTGGTTCTCGACGCTTTGGAACAGGCGATTGTTGCCCGCCCCCCCGTCAGGATCAACTGCCCCATCATAGCGATCACGGTGTCCAATACCTTTCGATCAAGTATTCCGAGCGCCTCAAGGAGGTGAAGATCAGGGCTTGCGTCGCCGCCATCGTCTCTTGGACCGATGGCGTTCCTCGACGGCTCGTATGACAATGCCCTCGCTAAGACCATCAATGGTCTCTACAAGGCCGAGCTCATCGAGCATCAGCGGCCGTGGCCTGGCAAGAAAGATGTCGAACTTGCAACGCTCGACTGGGTCTATTGGTACAACGAGAAACGCCTTTATGGGCCCCTCGAAAATATACCAAACGCACCTGAAAACCCGAGTTTTCCGAGCGTGTCTTTCCTATTCTTCCATCAACTTACCCGAAAACCTGTGCCCACTTTTCCGCTCGATGGGGTATATCTCAAACGCAGCAGCAGAAAGGAACTTCTAAAACGCAGACCACACGGCTAAAATCGCCGCTGAGTGATAAACTCAAAACTCTCAGGTAAACCAGGTCTGGGTCACTGATCCGCAGAATAACAAGCTTAACGGTTTCTTCACTCACCAAGTTTTTTCGGGAATCATCTTGAACCCCGCGCCATTGGGGGACTATATGGTCGGCGGAGATGTGGCCGAGTGGTCGAAGGCGCGCGCCTGGAAAGTGCGTAGGCGGGAAACCGTCTCGAGGGTTCGAATCCCTTCGTCTCCGCCACTTGCCCCAGCGAAAGCGTTCTCTCGATCCGGCTGCGGCCGGATTTTTCCGTTGTTTTCGAGGGTTATGCGGGAGGGGCTGAGCACTAGCAGTAGCGTCAGGTGGCCCGAAAGCGCTCTCTAAGGGGCGATTTTCTCCGGACCTCATGACTTCGCCGTTTTAGTGATTAGCTTGCAAGGAGCTGAAAAACCACGTCTTTGCGGAGTAACTGGCCAAACACTTCGACGCTAGTGGCGTTCGCAAGGTGGAACCGAGGTCGAACTTATGACTGCAGAAATGCTAGGTGGCCTCGTCGACTTTCCAGACGATTAGGTCGCTGGCGTCCGGCACGCGGGCGTTCTTGTTGCGCGTCTTCCAGGTAGGCGCGATGAGGCTTTGCTTCGCCAGCTCTACGATCTGCTTCTTGATTTCTGGCGGTGAGACGTAGTGCTTCTCCATGACGGTTGCGGCAAATCTCTCAAAAGTTTTGGGCGCATCCATTGTGCGCCGGGCGAGCTCGGTCACGAGCTCCGGAAGGTCTTCAAGGTGCCTGCTTCTCATTGCGCCATATGGCCCCGGGGAGTGCTCCTCGTCGTCGAACATACTGAGCTGGCCGCGCGCCCGCCGGTCCTGCACCTTCCACTCATGGTCCGGTAGCGCCTTCTTCTCTACTTCCCTGAGCACAAAAACGCCGTCAGGAGCTGAAGTGCCGTAAACCATGCTGAAATGCAGGCGCCGCTTCTCCACCATCTCTATCGGCGAGTGGCAAGCGTAGGCGAAGCGCAGTTCCGTCTTGAACATTCGGAGCACAGCCGCTCGGACATCCTGCGCCGGCAGTTCCTGGCCCGCAAGTTCGGCAGCAATATCGTCTCCAACAATGGCCTGTAGCCAACGCTCCCGGTCTTCAGATGGGTGGTAAAGGTGGCGCTGGATGTGTTCGTGCATGAAGTTCAGTATCAACTCACATCGCCGCTGGCATATGGTCTTGAGGGCGTCGAGCGGATAACCGGTCCACCCCGTCGGATCCACGAAGATGAGGCGGAAAGGATGGGTCGCGAGGCGGTCAATCCGGGGCGCGTTCTCCTCGAAGCTGCCGGTGAGCGCGTGGATTTCGACATGCGGGAATTCTGGGCGAACGCGTTCGACGAATTCCGCTAGGTCCTGCGCCGCAACGGGGTTCTTTTCGTTGAAGATGCACCTTACCTTTGCGTCTTTGCCCTGTTCTGAGAGGTTGGCGGCGACTGTGTTCAGTGTGTCGAGGGCGATGCCGAAAGATGTGTCGCGAAACTTCGTCCTGTCCTTGTTCTCCCATGGACCGGAAAAGCCATCGATGAAATCGACAGCGCCATATCCATGAAGGATCTTGTAGGCGAAACGTTCAAGGTACCGTCGAAGCAAGTCGTGCTTCGCTTTGGTTTGCTCCCGCTCATCGTACAATAAATCGTCCAATAATCTGACCCGTTTTCCCAAGTGGCGGCATTTCAAAGCTATATGGCGATCTCTGGCAGCCCATCGTGCGTTTCGCCGTCCAGCGCCCGGCCAGCGAGCTTCTTGCCGAGTCGTATCATCGGCGTCCCGTCCTGAGCGTGCTCAAGCCGCTTTCGAGCAAGGTTCTCGCCATCACCGGGCGCCCAATCGCCCCATTGTTTAAAGTGAAATGCAACCTCGGCCTCCATGCATTGGAGATGAATATTTCGGAACCAGGTCGGGCTCGCGGGGCGCGCTCTCGGCCCGCTCTCGCCGCCGGTAATTACCCAGTGTAGGCTGGGTAAATAGGATTTGAGATCGAGATCGCCCAAGAGCGGTTCCGCTGATATGAAGCGCACTACGGTCGGCGCGTTCACGAGATGCGGCAGGTTTTCGTCCGCGCGTGTCTGAAGCTCGACGGTTGTGCCAAGCCACACATTAGGCCAGCCAAGCCCCCAATTTTCCGGCAGGAAACGTAGGATGTTCTCAGGCCGCTTCGTTAGCAGAAGCCAGTCGAGGTTCTGTGTCTCGGCAATCAGTCCCCAGAGGCGTGTCCGGCTTTCAACCAAGTCTGGGCGATCCTCGAAGACGTCAGCCATGGACGCGCAGAAAACCCGCTCGCGTCGGCCCGTCCCTTCAAGCCTGCGGTTCCACTTTGCAGGTTCTGCCCAATGAGCGTCACCAAAGAAGCGCCGCGGCGCATTGATACCCCAGACGCTTTGGCCGGTGCGTTTCGCCCATGCCTCAGCGTAGCAATTCTTGCAGGCTTCGGAGACTTTCACGCACCCCCACCACGGATTAAAGGTGTGATGCGTCCATTCGATTTTGCTGCGCTCGCCCATACAGTGCTCCCTAACGCCCACGAAAAGAATCGCACGTGCGGCGCTTTTTCGCAAACTTTTCCAATCGGCGTTCCACTCTTCAAAATCACGGCGAACTCATTGCTACGCCGTTGCTTGCTTAAGCTACTGAGTATCCCGGTAAGCCAGTTCGTTCCGAGCAAGTCTCAAAATACCTTCGACGCATTCATAGCGTTTGGTTTCAAACCAAATCCCCGTCAGGCCGAGCCTCGCCAGAAAGGCGTTTCGGTCCCTCAGTTCCTCCAAGGTTTCTGGGCAAGACTCGACAACGAAATGTTGCGGGAGGTCGTCGCCGTGGTGACTGGCCTTGATTGCCTTGAAAACCTGAACTGTCCGGTCGTTGTGCAGGCTGCACCCGAGAAACAGGAGGCTATTGTTGCGAAAATAATAGTCGAGCAACTTCGGGATCGGCAGAGAAAGATCAATTTCATCTGCACCATAGGCATCGTCGTACTGATCTTTGCTCAAGACGCAGTGGCCCGGGCGACGAATGTCGCCATGTAGTTTGACCACTGTGGTCTTTTCAGCGTCGGGGAACTCCGTCGCGTTCTCTCCGGTGATAATCTGAACAGGTTCTGGATTGCCGGTTTCGAAGGCCTGTTCGATTAACCGGTCGTAATTTGTCGTGACGACAGTGTCCGAGAAAAGCTCCGCCAGCCGAAAGACAACGTCCGGTATTGTGCCGTTGCGGTCAAACTCGTCGCGAATGTCCTGCACAAACACGTCTCGCCCACGCAAGGCTACGATTTGCTCGATGACGCTCTCGTACTGGCCTTCCTTGAGTAGTTCCTTGACGGCTTCGCGTTCCAGACCGGCCGTTTCTGCCTGGTGCCACAGATGCCCCTCCCAGGACGAAAAACCGCCGGGCACGGAAAGCCCTGCGCCAACGAAGGGAAGCGTGTCCTTTGTCGCCAAACGGCCAAGGAGTTGATCAAAGCGCCGCTGGTTCAGTTCGAACCAGTGGTTGTCCTCACCCTCGGCAGGAAAGGTGTCCGCGAAGAATTGCTCGCACAGGACTTCGTGCCGCCTTTCCTTTCTGTATTCCCGGAACGCCTGGTCATAGGCTTCGCGGTCTCCGGCAAAGAACGCCTTGCTGGGATCTGTCAGCTTGGCAAGACCAAATTCGTCCCGGATCTTCTCCCCATCGTCGCTTTTTAGCCACTCGTTGAAGTCCATAAACTTTTCAAAGTCGGCATGATTATCTTCGTTGCACCAGCTCCGTTTTTGAACATTCATGCGCACGCCCTTTCGCAGCGGTGCGCGGGGTCTTCAAATCCAAGGGAATTGGTAGGAGAGCGCATGATCAAGCAGCTCTTTCGACTAGCGTGTCAGACAACGCCTTTTGAGTGCCTTGTGCGATCTCAAACCTTGTCTTGAGCTCATCGCACAAAGCGACGAGGCGATGGACGCGGTCGACAATTCGCGCTTGCTCCGCTTTGGGCGGAACAGGAACCAATAGGGTCTCGACACCACCGACCCTCAAATGCTCGACAGTCATTCCTAACGGTTTGTCTTGAACACGGTCCATCAGGTCCGGGGCAAGAAATGTTATGAGCAAGTAATCCTTGTTTATCGTGTCGGGGACCAACCGTGCGAGCATCATCCGTTGGCCCAAGCACAGTCGTTCACCCTCTGGTATGAGGCAGGCTTCGCCCATAGGCGCCTCCCGCGTAATCAATAGGTCGCCTGGCTCGGGCTTCGCGCGAAGGCTCCATGCCTCGAACGTTTTGTCGTCGACGTATTTTTGATCTGTGTCGTTCAGACGGCCATTTCGGACGTTTGTTGTACGGATCAGGCGCACACCGTCCTCTGAATAGGGTGCGGTTTTGTTCTTGCAGTCGATCACCATCAGGCTCGCCTGCATGAGCGTTGCCCATTCCCAACCCGGTGGGATTTCCGGCAGTCCTTCAGGGACGGTCTGTTTTTCCGATTTCTTGATCTGGGTTTTGGCTTCTTTTTCGTTTGGGTATCCTGCTTCCAAGAGTTCCAATCGGCGGTCGGCCACTTCCTGAAGGAGATGTTGCGCCGACACCTCGTCGGGATCTTGCGCCACGAGTTTTCCTTTTACCGCAAGGAGGTAGATCGTCTGACGAAGCTTTTCGACGCTTTCTTCAGTCGTGAACAGAGCGTCGAAGTTGGCTTCTAGGCGGGCCCAGTTCTGGGTGAGGTCCTCGGGTGCTTGGCTGTTTGTGAGAGCCGCAAGGCAGGTTTCCACGAGGGTCTGATGCGCCTTGAGGCTTTCTTCGGCTTGCGCCTCCAACGTATCGCAAAGCCCCATCAGCTCATCTACCTTCGCCACGATCCGGTTTTGTTCGGCAGTTGGGGGGAGTGCGATAGGTGTATCAGAGAAATACCAACGCGGCACACGTTTCTGACCCGCAGAACCGGTCATCACGGCCTTACCATTCTCTAAAAAGGACGGTGCCTTCAGATGAAGCAGGATAAACCGCGGAACGACTTCTTGGGAATACGGTCTGGCGACATGAAGTTCAGTTGTGCCGGCTCCAACGCCATTATGCAAATTCGAGAATACCGCGGCTTTGCTGTTCTCGAAGCAGGGCGTGATCTTTGCCAAGGCGATATCACCATCAGCAAAGTGCGTGTATGACTTCTTGATCTCGCCCCAGCGCCTTTCGGCATGGTGATGTTCGCCGGTATGGCTTGTATGGATATCTGGCATCGGGACAAATGAGGCGAGAGTACTGTCTTCGACGTCGTTGCGCGGGCTGATTTCAGCCAATGAGCTGAGGCGTGTCCATGCCCACCCATTTGGCAGCAAGAACCGAAATTCTTCCTCTGCGACTGGCGAGGCCCCTTTTTGATTTTTTACTTTCTTTTGCCTTATAAGGTCTAGGCGGGCTTGCTCCACGGCCTCGAGCAGATCTGTCGAACTACCCTCTTCTGGATTTTGGGGCACCAGTTTGCCTTGCACCGCAAGTTCCAAGATCAGGTCCCGCAACTTCTTGATACCATAGAGGCTGATCCCTCCACCATTCCCGCGCCCGGCACCGGACTTCTTCTCGATGGCTGAGGTCCAGATGTCCAAATGTTCGGTGATCAGCTGGTTCACGTCCGTCATGCGTGCGCCCCGTTCAGTGCGTCGGACAAGATCGTCTTCAGTTGGTCCCGTAGTGCCTGGATCTCATTTTGCGTGGTTGCGAAGTTTTCCAGCAATTCGTCCGGGTCGTGATTGATCGCATCGCCAACGTGCGGGTTCTTCAGGTCGAAGTTGTAGCCCCGGGCCGCGAGATCTTCGGCGCTGATCTTCCACGCCTGATCTGTTTCGGTACGCGCTTGGAACCCATCGGCCTCATCACCCCACCAGTCGATCTCTGTCTGGAATTCCTCAAACTTCATCGGCTTGGTTTTGTTGTAGCTGGTCACACCCTCTGGATATGGGTGCTCGTAGAACCAGACATCCTTGGTCGGCGTGCCTTTGGTGAAGAACAGGATGTTTGTCTTGATGCCCGTGTAAGGGGCAAAGACCCCGTTTGGCAGGCGAACGATGGTGTGCAGGTTCGCCTCTTCCAGAAGGGCCTGTTTGAGCCGTGATTTCATCCCCTCGCCAAAGAAGAACCCGTCTGGCAAGACGACAGCGGCTCGCCCATTTTTTTTGAGGAGCCGCAGGATCAGCGCCATGAACAAATCGGCCGTTTCGCGCGTACGGTAGTGAGAGGGGAAGTTGTTCTCGATCCCATCTTCTTCCATCCCACCGAACGGTGGGTTGGTGACGATGACGTTCACGCGGTCCTTTTCGCTGTAGTCCTTGTATGGGCGTTCCAGGGTGTTCCCGTGAATGATGCTAGAAGGCGTGTCGATCCCGTGCAGGATCATGTTTGTCACGCAAAGCATGTGAGGGAGGGCTTTTTTCTCGACGCCCCGGATCGATTTCTGCAGAGCCTCTTCGTCGGCACCTGACTTGACGTATTTGTCCCGCTTATGATCCACCACGCAGGCAAGAAATCCGCCTGTGCCACACGCCGGGTCGAGGACTGTCTCTTCGAGCTTGGGATCTACACGATTGACGATAAAGCGCGTCACGGCGCGTGGCGTGTAGAATTCGCCTGCATTACCGGCGCTCTGCAAATCCCGCAGGATTTGCTCGTAGATACTACCGAACGTGTGCCTGTCAGCAGTGTTGTTGAAATTGATCTCACAGATTTTGTTGACAACCTGGCGGATCAGCGTGCCTGATTTCATATAGTTGTATGCGTCTTCGAACACGCCACGTATGACTTGTGCTCGGGCGGCTTGCGGTCCATGCGTCGGCAGTTTTTCTTTCAGGGTCGGGAACAGCTGCGAGTTGATAAAGTCTGACATCGCATCGCCTGTTATGCCTTCAGGGTCCTTTGCCCACGAGCGCCAACGGATCTCCTCGGGCAACGGTGACCTGTAGTCGTCCTCCAAGAGTTCCATCTCGGCTTCGCGATCGTCGAATATCTTCAGAAAGAACATCCAAACCAACTGGCCAATGCGCTGCGCATCGCCGTCAACACCCACGTCCTTTCGCATAATGTCTTGGATGGATTTGATAACCCCGGAAACGTCGCTCATTTCGCGTCTGCCTGCCTATATATTTGTTCTTCGAGCTCTTTCAGGGCCCGCTCATACTCGTCCTTGCCTCCGAACACATCGTTGATGATTTCCATCGGAGTGCCGATTTTGTCGAAGGGCTGTAGCTTCAGGACCTTCGCGCTTTCGATCGTTGTGATGCCTTCGTCCGCGTACTTGTCCAGAAGTGCAGACAATACCGCTCGTGCCTGTTCGCCGTACTTTGTAAAATAGTCGCGCTTCTTCACATTGTTGGCGCGTTCTTTCCGCGTCAGTGGCGGCTGTTCGAACGCAATGTGGCATAGTAAATCGAAGTCACCAACGTCTTTGCCTACTTCTGCTGCAAGGTTCTCCAAGAGCACTCCGTGCTCCTCTAGTTCTTCGATGATGGCCTGTTTTTTTTCTGCGTCATTCCAAGTGCGAATGAACTCATCTAAGGACGCGTACTCTGACAACACCTGTTTTCTCGCAAAATCCTTGTAGGATTCCGTAATCAGATTTCCGTCTGGTCCCAGGTACTCAATACGCTCCGCGATAATGTTCGCGTCTACACCACTGACCCGGATCTTGGTCGTGCCAATAGGATCATCGCCTCCTGTGCCGTCGTCATCGTCGTCGGGATTATCCGGCGGATCGGGCGGAACCGGATCGTCATCGTCACCAGGCGTGTAGATGACAACCGGGTCCCCATCAAAATCAGGATCCCGGAAAAGATCCGTTGCTCCTTTGAAATCCATGATCGTAAAGAAGTACTTGTTGTGCTCTTCGTCTATTCTAGTACCTCGCCCAATGATCTGCTTGAACGTTGTCATCGATGAGACTGTCTTGTCCAACACAATGACCTTGCATGTCTTGGCATCCACGCCGGTCGTCAAAAGCTCGGACGTCGTCGCAATGACGGGAAACTTGCTCTCGGGATCGATGAAGTTATCCAGCTCAGCTTTGCCCTCGACGCTGTCGCCGGTGATACGCATCACGTATTTTGGGTGCTCAAGGGCCAAGGAACCAGCAGCGTTCACGATGGCTTTGCGCATCCGTTCGGCATGATCGATATCTTCACAGAAGATGATCGTTTTTGAGAACGGATCTGTGGAATTCAATAGCTGCATCACACGATTTGCGACAAGCTTGGTCCGTTGATTTAGGACTAGAATTCTGTCCATGTCTTGGCGGTTGTATTCTCTTTCGTCGATTTCCGCGCCAAGATCGTCCGTCATTCCAGCTGGTGGCGTCCAGCCTTCAACGTCCCGGTCTATATCGATCTTGACCACTTTATACGGCGCTAAGAATCCGTCGTCGATGCCCTGTTTCAGACTATAGGTGTAGATCGCTTCTCCAAAATATGCGGTGCTCGAGACGTATTTTGTCTCCTTTGGCGTGGCCGTGAGGCCGATCTGAGCTGCGTTTGAAAAGTATTCAAGTATCTCACGCCATGCCGCATCCGCTGCAGCGCTGCCTCGATGGCATTCGTCGATCACAATCAAGTCGAAGAAATCAGGCGATACAGACTTAAAGATCTTGTCGCTCTCATCAGGGCCTGTCAGCGCTTGATAGAGCCCGAGGTGAATTTCGTAGGACGGATCGATCTTACGATTTCGGATCTTGGTCATCACGCTTCCAAACGGTTTGAAATCGTTCACAAGCGTTTGGTCTACGAGCACGTTCCGATCTGCAAGAAACAGAATTCGTTTCGCTTCACCAGCTTTCCAAAGGCGCCAAATAATCTGAAAGGTCGTATATGTTTTGCCTGTACCAGTAGCCATAACAAGCAGAACACGGTCCTGCCCTCGAGCAATTGCCTCGATTGTCCGATTAATCGCTTCTACTTGGTAATAGCGAGGCTCCTTTCCTGAGGAGTCCTCATGGTAAGGCTCTAGAACGATTTCCTCGACCGCGTCTTCGATGCCCCGAAATCTCTTGTAGCGCTTCCAAAGCACATCGGGCGATGGAAACTCATCAAGCGGAAATTCACGTTCGATATCCTCTCCGGCTTCTGGCACCTTATTGTGCTCTGAAAAGGCATCGCCATTTGAACTGAATGCGCTGGGGACTTCCAAAATGCTTGCATAACCAAGCGCCTGCTGCATGCCATGACTGACGCCAACATTGTTGTCCTTAGCTTCGACGACACCAATGGGAATTGATGGCTCCCAAGACAGCACGTAGTCTGCAAATTTCTTCTTTTTCTTGTTTCGAGAGGACATGTTGCCACGAACAACTACTGGTCCTGGGGTCAAAGTGACTTCGCGGCGGATTTGTGTCATCGGCTCCCAGCCCGCATTTCGAATTGCTGGAGATATGAAAAGGTCGCAAATATCGCTTTCGCTCAATTCTTTCTTTTCTTTTTCATCCATGCTGGGAATCCTGCAGTGACTATTCGTAAGCTATTGGCTGCAGACTAGCGTTAAAGCCCAAATTCACCAGACGGAACTTGGGATTAGGCACCAATCCGAAGCAAGTTGAGATGCCCGACCGGCCATCCAACTGCACTATGCCAACAACATCAGCCTTTCTCAATGTGGTGGGTATCTGATGCTGCGGAGATCGTTCGGTCATCGAAAGGAGGATCGTTGATGCGTCCAGTCCATGGGAAAAGGAGCCAACAACCGCCCTAAGCACACGCCTAGTCCGTGCTTGCCGTCGACGATCGCCTCGATGATGTCCGGCGCGAGCAAAGTCAGGCGGAGAACACGGGTCATGTACGAGGGTGCGATCCCTTCGTGTTCCGCCAGTTCGGCGATGGTCGCGAACTTCCCCGATTCCAGCATGCTCTTCCAGCGGAACGCACGGGCCAACGCCTTGACCAGTGTGCTGTCGGTCCGGTGCGTTTGCTTGACGCCGTACGGTAACTGCATCTCCTTCCGGCCGCCGCGTTTCACGACGCGGTATGGCACGTGAAGTGTCACGGTGTCCGGAATCGGGGGTTTGCTGATCATGCTGCCGTCTCGATATCGCCCGCAAGCATCTCGCGCGCGAGGCCGCTGAGGCCGTCGATGCGCAGCCGAACGTTCAGGCCTTCCAAGCCGATATCCACGCGCTCGACCAACAGCGCTACGATGCGCGCCTGCTCGGCAGGGAAGAGTTCGTCCCACAACGGGTCGAGCTGCTGCAGCGCCGTGCGGGCGTCGGCCGCGGTGATGTCGTCGGCACAGGTGCGCGCGGCCTTCCACGTCCCCGCCACGATCTCCGGCTGGCGGAAAACGGCGCGAAGCTGATCGATGACGGCGGTTTCGATTTCGCCCGCTGGCACACGTCCGATGGAACAGGATCCCGCGCCGTGTTTCAGAACCGTCTGGCTGACATAGTACCGGTAGAGTTTACCGCCCTTCTGCGTGTGGGTTGGCGAAAAGGCCGCGCCGTCAGGGCCGTAGAGCAAGCCTTTCAGCGGAGCCGGGGTTTTGGCGCGGGTCCGGGCGGCGCGTTTGCGTGGGCTCTCCTGCAAGATGGCGTGGACGCGGTCCCACGTCTCGCGGTCGATGATCGCGGCATGTTCGCCGGGATAGCTGTCGCCCTTGTGCACCGCCTCTCCGATATAGGCGCGGTTGTTGAGCATGCGGTAGATGAACTTCTTGTCCATCGGGTTGCCTTTTGGGGTCAGGAGGCCTTTGGCAGCGGTTTCACGGGCCAGCTCCGTGCCGGAACCAATTTTGATGAACCGCTCGAATGCCCAGCGGACATGGGCTGCTCGCTCCTCGTCGATGATCAGTTTTCGGTTCTCAACACGGTAGCCGTAGGGCGGCACCCCGCCCATCCACATGCCCTTGCGGCGCGAGGCGGCGACCTTGTCGCGGATGCGTTCAGCCGTCACCTCGCGTTCGAACTGGGCGAAGCTGAGCAGGATGTTCAGTGTCAGCCGCCCCATGGAGGTGGTCGTGTTGAACGACTGCGTCACCGAGACAAAGGTCACGTCATTGCGGTCGAAAACATCGACCAGTTTGGCGAAGTCGGCCAGCGAGCGGCTGAGGCGGTCGATCTTGTAGACCACGACCACGTCGACCAACCCGTCCTCGATGTCGGTCATCAATTGCTGCAGCCCGGGGCGTTCCAGCGTGCCACCGGACACACCACCATCGTCATACTGATCGCGGACCAGCACCCAGCCCTCGGAGCGTTGGCTGGCGATGTACGCTTCGCAGGCCTCACGTTGTGCATGCAGACTGTTGAACTCCTGCTCGAGCCCTTCCTCGGAGGATTTGCGCGTGTAGATCGCGCAGCGCAGTTTCCGGATGATTGGCTTGGTCATGCACGCCTCCGGTGGTTTTTCAGGCCGAAGAACACCCAGCCGTTCCAACGTGTGCCGGTGATGGCGCGGGCGATGGCTGACAGCGATTTGTAGGGCCGCCCTTGCCAGTCGAAACCGTCGGCGGTGACGGTGACGACATGCTCGGTGCCTTGCCACTCGCGGATCAGCCGTGTGCCCACAATGGGCATCATGTCAGCGCGGACGCGGCTCTTCTTTCGATCGCCGCCGTCGAGCTGTTCTCCAAGAGATTCCAGCCTTTTCACGGTCTCCGGCTTTAGGCCGCCATAGGCCAATTCCTGAATGCGGTACGCGAGACGGCTTTCGAGATATCGACGATTGAATGGTGGCGGCTCGCTGTCGAACAACTCTCGCCACTGAGACTTCAGGTCGGGCGTCGATGTCGTCTTGAGCGCGGCCAGACGCGCGGGGATCGGATCGTGGTTCGTCATGCGTTTCTCCGTTGAGTTGGAGTTGCATGACGCCATTCGTCCGCCGAATAGTGTAGTCTACTTTCTCCAGTATCGTCAGATACTTCCGCTCGATCCCGCATCCGCAACCGAACCAATCCGGCGGCCAGCAAGCTGCAGATTTCCGCGCGGCGTTCTGCAGGCGTCATCTGGTCGGGTGGCAGAGGGTTGGGTCGTTTCAAGGTGCAAGGCTCCGGGGATGTCTCTCCCTTTGCCTCTACTCAGCTCGGCGAAATTTCGTCCCACTCACGCTGCGGTTGTTGACCTCAGTGCGGGAGAACGTACGATGAACATTTACCTCCCCTTAAAGGAATCGCCATGGCTGGAAACCTCAAGAAATTCATCAATCCCAGGTTCATCAAAACCATCGATCTGCGCTTGATGAGCGCATTGCTCGCGCGGCACAAAGATAAGCTGAAAAACTTCGATCTCTCAGTCCTGAACCAGGAAGAACCCGACGCGAGGGAGGCGCTCGGGGACTTCTTGACAGGGTCTGAGGAGAACTATCCGGAAGGTCTTCGTGCGGATCTCCACCGGGTAGCTGAACTTGGTGACAAAAGCGGGCTCGAAATCATTCAGGCGCAGGCCGACCGCCATGGGGTCGATCTGTTTCCTGAATTGAAAGTCGGAGATGAAGAGGAGCCCAACAAGGCGCATGATCCAAAGCACCTGGCCTTGCGAGTGTTTCTGGAACACCCCGATCTTTTCGATGCTGCGGCTGACCAAAGGGCAATGATGGCAGCCGACCGGCTGCAGGAATTCGCCGGCAAAGAGCGTGGTGTTGCCGTCGACCTGTCGGACGATCGGATGAAACGTTTCGAGGCGGCAATTCGCGATCTGTTTTGCGAGGCGTTCCAAGGCGACTATTGCCGCGTTGGAGAGTATGTCGACGATGGCGAGATCAATCTCGTCATTGCCCATGGGTCGGTGGTTTCGACGATGCCTGTTGTTGAAGGTCAAGAAGAACGGGTCATTAGCGTCAGGCAGATCAAGCATGCCGTCATCCGTTACTCCGAAACGACGGGAATGCTCGGCCTGGCGCGCATTCGCAAAGCCCACCAAGCAGAGATTGCGGAGTTCTTTGCTTCGGAAATCCTCGAGAAACCGGGGTTCTTTGACGGAGACGACGCGCGGGATCTCTACACGCTGACCCCGATCGAAGAAGCTGGCCCGACGTTCAGCTTTGACCATCGGTATGACCCGGTTATCGACCGCGTCGAAATCACCGAAGCCGCTGCGGATCTAATGATCCCGGGCAAGAGCGGTTACCTGCGCGCGGCGCGTTCCTTTCGATCACGCGACCCTGGCGGCGAGGCGCTGAAGCATTTAGCAGAGACGCCGGCTGATTTCAGGGGGAGCTGGCGGCTCGGCGAATTGGTCTTTCGGGTTGTTTTCAAGAGCGACGCCAAACGCCAGCCGCAAGTCACCGTCAAACTTCGGCCGCCGAGCGTTCTGCAATTTCGGCGTACGCAGCATGAGGCGCGCATACTTAACTTGATTGAACGGCACGGGCTGCGAAATGAGCGGGAAAATCTCTCCCTTATTGAAGCGGCTGAGTGAGATTGCCGGCGCGGCTCCGGTCTCGTGGCCCGCGATCTCCGAATACGCTGGCGCAGAGGTCGATCGCCTTCTGCGTCAGCGCATTCTCATTGAAAACGCGCCAGCTATCCAATGGGACGTTTGTTCGGACTGCAGTTGCGGGTTGGCAGCGCGTCCCATTGAAGTGGTCAATGGCGCGCCCCGGGCGAGCTGTCCATTGGATCCGGCATCTGATGCGGTGCTGGACGAAGACGACTTGCGGTCCTTCACGGTAGATTTCGATCGACTTGTCGCGGTTTTGGCGGATCTTGCCCCCGTAAGCGGCGCGAACCGCCTCATTACAGAAGGCCTATGGTATCTCGGCCGGACAGATGCTCAGGCGCACGCCTCAATCACTTTCAAGTCGGGCATTCTGCGTCAAAACGGAATCGTCCCCTTGATGCGCCAGAGTGCGCAAGGGCAGCCGATCATTTTGATCTCACCCGAATTCCCTGAAGAAGCAGCGTCTCTGCTGCTGGCAGCTGACATTCGAATGGTATTGCTTTCGGACCTCCTCGATGATCTGGAAACTGATGAGCCGTGTATTTTGGCAGGGCATCGTCGCGACGGGCCAGAACTAGTCATCTATCACGACAGCGGAAAGGTCGAATGGCGAGGCAGATCGATCGTTTTCACCCATCAGACGTTCCCGGCGTTCTTACGCATGGTCGAGCGGTTAAAGACAAACGATCCGATAGCACCCGGACCGGTGGTTGAAGATACGACCGGTCGGGCCGCTTCAGACCTGGTGCGCGAAATGAGAGCAAAAGTGACCAGCGCCGGGTTTTCTGACAACGAGGCCAAGTCTTTCATCAAGACCCACCATGCTCGTGGATACTCAGTCACTGTGCCTGTGGATAAAATCACCTTTGAATAGCCAGAGGCAGCCATTTCACATCTGTCGTTTTTGCAGAGCCTCGTTGTAGGGTCAGACAAAGCAAAGATTTCAATCAGGTGTTGTGATGGAAGCCCGTACCAAGAGTGTTGAAGACTGGTTCTCGATGATCCGCGAGGGTTTGCTGATGCTCCCGCGGTTTCAGCGGTTTGAAGCGTGGCGGCCAAACCAGATCGAAGGCGTTCTGGAAAACATGTTGCGGGTGCCATCGCTTCCGATTGGGGCGTTGCTGATCCTCGAAGTCGGCGACAAGGAGTTGTTCCACTCACGGCCGATTTCGGGGGCGCCCGAGCCTAAGGGCATGCCTCAGATGAATCTGCTCGACGGGCAACAGCGGATGACCGCGGTCTGGCGATCCCTCACGGACGACTACGACGAATTCACAGTCTTCGTCTCGCTGGAGAACGATGAGCAGCCAGAAATAGAAATCGTGAAGCGCTATCTGAACAAGAGCGGAAAGCGCATGCCGCTTTGGGCGGACAATCCTGCGGAATGCCTTGAGCGTCAGTTGTTCCCTGTATCGATCTTGTGCCCCGGGTCGAAAGGGGAGCAGGCCATGGACGAATGGACAGGACGTGCTGAGACGTCCAAGTCCACCGACAAGGCCATTATGCGCTTGCGGCAGCGCATGGCGTCCTATCCCATTCCGTTCCTGTCCTTGCCCGTGACAACGGAGCAGGAAACCGCCCTCGACGTCTTCATCAAGATGAACACCTCCGCTTCCCCGTTGAAGGATTTCGACATTGTTGTCGCTCAGCTGGAAGGCGCGGTGGGAGACTCGTTGCACGACATGATCGGCGAGCTTCATGAAGAAGTCCCGGCTGCAGGTGACTATGGCAAAATCGAGGATACGGCGCTGGCAATCGGCGCATTGCTCAATGGCAAACCGCCGCTGAAGCGGACTTACCTAGATCCAGAGTTTGGGAGCGAGTTGGCGGCGGTCTGGGACCAAGTGGTCCTGGGAATGAAGCGAGGGGTGGCGTTCCTGCGCGACGAGGCAATCTTCAATGAGAAGCTCCTGCCGACCGAAGTCATTGTCTATCTGACGTCTGCCCTATGGGCCAATGTCCCGATTGACGGTGTGGATCAGGAAGGGCGCGCACGCACCTTGATCCGGAAGGCAATCTGGCGGGCCAGTTTCACTGACAGGTACCTCAAAACGGCGACCACACGAGCTTTTGCAGACTACAAGGCGATCCTCGCCGAGATTACAGATCCTACAACAGATGCGCAGGCAGACCTATTCGATGAGGCACAGAACCCCTTGCCGCAACCTGCAGAGCTCATTCGGGGCGGCTGGCCGAGCCGGAAGGATCGTCTTGGGCGGGCAATCATGGCTGTATCACTTTATGGCGGCGGGTATGACTTTGCAGATGGTGCAAAGGCGACTGCTGAGAATGTATGCTTCCGCGAGTATCATCACGTCTATCCACGCGCCCTCCTGCAGGACGATTTTCCAGACCATGAAGTCAATTCGGCGCTGAATTGCTCCCTGATATCCTGGAAAACAAACCGAAAAATCGCGGCCAAGACACCAAAGCAGTATCTCGAAGAACGGGCGCAGGATGCGAATGCCACAGAAGACCAGGTACGGCATAGGTTGGAAAGCCACCTCGTCCCCTACGACGATTTGGTGTCGGGAGACTTCAAGAGCTTCGTCGAAGCACGGGCCGAGCGGGTCCATGCTGCGATGGTGAAACTGGCAGACGGCTCTTTGCCTTGACCTCTTCGTTCTGGCCTCAAGCGAAGTGAAGATTTCCCAGAAACTCCCATAAACTTCCCAGACCGTTCCCACCAATCGAAGCCCAGCAATCGGCACTCTCGGAGCATCAGAAACGATGACCGAGGCACACCGATATGCAATTCGAGCTTGAACCGAAACACGTCCACATCATCACCTCAGAGGCGGCCGCGGTGGCGCGGCGCTTGCAACGCAGACTGGGCTTGCCCGTTTGCGAGCGGGAAGACTTGGCCCAGGATCTGCTGGTCGATCTCTTGCGCCGCTTACCCGCCTATGATCCGGCCAAGGGTGGTCTGGGTGCATTTTCAGGTCTGATCCTCCGGAATCAAGCCTCACGCATCGCGATGAAAATCATGCGGGAACGCCGTGCGGCAGGTGGCTTTACGGTTTCCCTGGATGCGCCGGCCGCGGAGGACGATCCCCGCCCTTTGTTTGAAGCCATTTCTGACACTCAGGGTCTCGCTGCTTGGCACGGCCAACACCTGTCAGAAGCCGAGAAGCAACAAGGCCGTATCTCCATCGAGACTGCTCTGGCGCAGTTGCCCCACTGCGGGCAGCGCCTTTGCGCGGCGCTGTCGGTCAACTCCGTGAACACCTTGTGCAAAGGCGGTTTCGGAAGCCGATCAGCCATCTACCGCCGCATCTCAGAATTGCGGGTTGTGCTGACCGCACATGGCCTCGGCGCCTCCTGGGACGATCTCGCCGCAGTGTGAGTAGAGGCCAGAGGAGGAGACCATGTTGATGCAACACCCGCCATTCACAACCGTTCGCTCAATCCGTCCGCTGACGGAGATCGAGTTTGCCGCTTGGGTCGCGCAGGCCGTGCCCGGCGACCGGCTCGAATATCATCGTGGATTTTTGGTTCTCGATACGTTTGCGCTTTTCACCAAGCTCGACGACCGGGGCCGAACCGAACTTGCAAAGCTTGGATCGCGCGCCTTTTGGGCTGCTGAACAGGGCCTCGTGCATTTGGTGCAACAGCGGATCGCTCCGGATCAGTTCGCCTACATCGCCGTTGCGCGCCCCAAGCCCAAAGCCGCCGCTGCCTCCCTCTCCGAGCTGCTGCTCGCCGAGCCTGAGGCCGCGTGATGCCCGCTTTCCAATCCCTTTTCACCGATCACGGAGACCCTTTCATGCCATTCCCCGAGAACACCCCGACGCCGGACGATCTGCCGTCCCTCAGCGCCGCTGAGATCGCAGCCCTGCCGGTCGAGCTGCTGGCGATCCTGCAACGCGAGATCGACGAGCGTCTGAAGCGCGACAAGGCGGCCAAGACCCGCTTCGATGCCGGGCTGGCCGTCCGCTATGCCACCCGGGCCGCCGAAGAACGGCAGGTTTCGGGCAAAGACACCGGCACGGTTCGGTTCGACGACGGTGATTTCACCGTCGTCGCAGATCTGCCGAAGCGGGTGGATTGGGATCAGGACCGACTGGCCGACATGGTCGCGCGGATCCGCGATGCAGGCGACGACCCCGCCGAATATGTTGATCTCTCCCTCAAGGTGCCCGAGCGAAAATACGCGGCCTGGCCCGAGGCCATGCGGCAGGGTTTCGAGCCCGCACGCACCGTCCGGCCCGGCACGCTGAAGGTCGAAATCCTCGCGCAGGGGGCCGACCAGTGAGCCTCCCCATCATTAGCGCCGACCAGCGGCTTGCCGAGCCGCGCGGGATCAAGGGCTGCATCTTCGGGAAATCCGGCATCGGGAAGACATCGCTGCTCTGGACCCTCGATCCCGGCCGCACCTTGTTCATGGATCTCGAAGCGGGCGATCTCGCCATCGAGGGCTGGGCCGGTGACAGCATCCGGCCGCGCACTTGGACGGAATGCCGGGATTTCGCGGTGTTCATCGGCGGGCCCAACCCGGCATTGCGCGATGAACAGCCGTACAGCCCCGCGCACTATGCAGCCGTCTGCGACCGCTTCGGCGCCCCGGCAGCACTGGACCGCTACGACACCATCTTCGTCGACTCGATCACCGTCGCTGGGCGCCTGTGTTTTGGGTGGTGCAAAGGCCAACCCGAAGCGCTGTCCGAAAAGACCGGCAAGCCGGATGTGCGTGGCGCTTATGGGCTGCACGGCCGCGAAATGATCGGCTGGCTGACCCATCTCCAGCACACGCGGGCGAAGAATGTCTGGTTCGTCGGGATCCTCGACGAGAAGCTCGACGACTTCAATCGCAAGGTTTTCCTGCCGCAGATTGACGGCTCGAAGACCGGGCTCGAGTTGCCGGGGATCGTCGATGAGGTGATCACCATGGCGGAGCTGAAGGCCGACGGCGGCGATCCGTATCGCGCCTTTGTCTGCCAGACGATTAACCCCTGGGGCTTTCCGGCGAAGGATCGCTCCGGTCGCCTAGCCCAAGTCGAAGAGCCTCATCTCGGCCGCCTGATGGCGAAGATCCGGACGCCCGCAGCCCCGGCAACAGAGCGACTGACCTACGCACCGCCGCCGGCCGATCCGGCCGGTGACAACCAATCCCAACCGCAATCCTAATCAGAAAAAGGAGGTTCCCCATGGGTTCCTGGAACGATTTCAACGACGCGCAGAGCAACACCAACCTGATCCCCAAGGGCACACTGGCCAAGGTGCGCCTGACCATCCGTCCCGGCGGTTTCGACGATGCCTCGCAGGGCTGGACCGGCGGCTATGCCACGCGCGGCTCCACTGGGGCTGTCTATCTCAATGGCGAGTTTACCGTGACCGAGGGACAATACGCCCGCCGCAAGATCTTCACGCTGATCGGGCTTCACAGCCCCAAGGGACCAGACTGGACCAACATGGGCCGCAGCCTGGTGCGCGGCATGCTGAACTCGGCGCGCGGGATTTCCGACAAGGACTTGTCGCCCGAGGCGCAGGCAGCACGGCGCATCAGCGGTTTCTCCGATCTCGACGGCATTGAGTTTGTTGCCCGCATCGACATCGGCACCGATGCCAGCGGCGATGACAAGAACGAGATCCGCAGCGCGGTCACGCCGGATCACCGTGACTATGCGCAGATCATGGGCACGGCGCCTCTTCAGTTCAGCGGCAATGCCTCGCAGCAGGATGGCGCCGCCACGCCTTCGTCCAATCCGCCAGCAGCCAACCCCGGTGCCCCCGGGCGGCCGAGCTGGGCCCAGTAAGGGGGATCGGTCATGCGCCTGCGTCCCCGCCAGAAAACCTTCGTCGAGCGCAGTGTTGCTGCGCTCGGCCAACACGGCAACACGCTGGGTGTTGCGCCCACCGGCGCGGGCAAGACCATCATGCTCTCGGCGGTCACCGGCGAGATGATCTGTGATGACGCCAAGGCCTGCGTTCTGGCGCATCGCGACGAGCTCACGGCGCAGAACCGCGCCAAATTTCAGCGCTTGGTGCCGGATGCCGCCACCTCGGTCATCGACGCCACCGAGAAATCCTGGGGTGGCGACGTCACCTTCGCCATGGTGCCGACCCTGGCGCGGGCCTCGAACCTCGCTGACATGCCACGCCTCGATCTGCTCGTGATCGATGAGGCGCATCACGCGGTGGCGGACAGCTATCGCCGGATCATCGACCGGGTGCGCGACGCCAACCCTGACGCCCGGGTATTCGGGGTGACGGCAACGCCGACCCGGGGCGACCGCAAGGGGCTGCGTGAGGTCTTCGACAATGTGGCTGACCAGGTGCGTCTGGGCGAGTTGATCGCATCGGGCCACCTCGTGCCGCCCCGCACCTTTGTCATCGATGTTGGCGTGCAGGAGGAATTGAAGTCGCTCCGCAAGACCAGTGCGGATTTAGACATGACCAAGGTGGCGGACATCATGGACCGCGCGCCTGTCACCGACGAGGTGATCCGCCACTGGCGTGAGAAGGCGGCAGACCGGCAGACCGTGGTCTTCTGTTCCACCGTCGCCCACGCGGAACATGTGACCGAGGCGTTTCGCGCCGCGGGGATCACGGCCGCGCTGATCCACGGCGATCTGCCGGCCGAGACCCGCAAGGCCATTCTCGCCGATTACGCGGCGGGCGACATCCGCGTCATCGTTAACGTGGCCGTGCTCACTGAGGGCTGGGATCACCCACCGACGTCTTGCGTCGTGTTGCTACGGCCCAGTTCCTACAAATCCACCATGATCCAGATGGTCG
This sequence comes from Aliishimia sp., assembly GCA_963678085.1. Lineage (GTDB taxonomy): Bacteria > Pseudomonadota > Alphaproteobacteria > Rhodobacterales > Rhodobacteraceae > Aliishimia. The sequence goes on along the minus strand of OY782680.1, from coordinate 2,639,549 downwards.
GGCGCGGGCTGCGCACGGTCGATCCGGAAGAACACCCCGGCATCGTGAAGACCGACTGCGTGGTGCTAGATTTCGGGACATCGAGCCTTATCCACGGCACGCTGGAACAGGATGTCGATCTTGATGGCAAGACCGGCACTGGTGAAGCCCCGACCAAATCCTGCCCGGCCTGCGCGGCGGAGATCCCGCTCGCCGCCACCGAATGCCCGCTCTGTGGCGAAGTGTTGCTGCTGGACGAAGGCGAGACCGGCGCCGACGCTGCCCCGCTCTCGGGCTTTGTCATGACCGAGATCGACCTGCTGAAACGGTCCAGTTTCGCTTGGGTCGATCTCTTCGGGTCGGACGACGCGCTCATGGCCACGGGCTTTTCGGCCTGGGGCGGCATCTTCTGGATGGACGGGGTCTGGTACGCCATCGGCGGGGCTAAGGGCGAGCGGCCACGCTTGCTGGGCGTCGGCGAACGCACCGTCTGCCTCGCACAGGCCGATGATTGGCTGAACACCCACGAGAGCGACGAAAGCGCCTTCAAGACCAAGTCGTGGCTGCGTCAGCCACCGACGGACAAACAGCTGAAATACCTGCCGCCCGAGTGCCGGCACGACTTCGGCCTGACGCGCTATCGCGCTTCTGCCCTGATGACCTTCGGCTTCAACAAACGCGCCATCCAGGCCGCCGTGAACGCGGTGGCTGGTCCCGAACGGAGGGCGGCATGACCCATGACATCTTCAACCCCCATCACGGCCGAGGATCGGCGTCGTCTCTGGCATCCGCGTGGAACGCTCTGTGCTGTCTGCCAGCAACCCATGCGTGGTTTTGGCTGGCGCGATCCACACCGCTCGACGCGGCCCCGGCCATCGGCCTGGTTCTGCTCGATGCCCTGCCAAGACTTCTGGACGCGTTTGGCACGGGAGCGTTTTGCCATGGTTGATCTGACCGAAGAAGAACGCGCCGCCGTCACCGCCACCATGAAACGCGTCGCCCTGCTGATGGAGGAAATCGGCTGGCAGACCGCCTTCGCCGATCTGACCAAGGCACAGGTGCGCGCCCTGATCGAAGAGGCCGTCGAAGGATTCCGCGAGGCCATGTCCGACATTGCCAAATCATACGAGCCGGAGATCCCGTTTTGACATTGGACTTCAATCATCGCCCTTCCACGGCCGAGCGGATCAACGCACTGGTCGATGAAGCCCTTGTTGCCGAGCGGGAGGCCGCGCCGCCTCGGACCTATCTCGGGGCATCCCGCCTTGGGCATGTTTGCGAGCGCGCGCTCCAGTTCGAATTTGCCGGTGCGCCGAAGGATGACGGCGCCGATTTCAGCGGCCAGACACTGCGGATCTTCGCCATCGGTCACCAACTCGAGGATCTCGCCATCCGCTGGCTGCGCGCCGCCGGGATCGATCTGGTCACTCAAAAACGCGATGGGGGCCAGTTCGGGTTCTCCGTCGCGGGCGGTCGCATCAGGGGCCATGTGGACGGGATCATCGCTGATGCCCCGGCAGCGCTTGGTCTGCGCGCCCCGGCGCTCTGGGAGTGCAAGACGATGAACGCGAAGAACTGGCGCGCCTGCGTCAAGGACGGGGTCACTGTCTCCAAGCCCGTCTACGCCGCCCAGATCGCGATCTACCAGGCCTACATGGAATCTTCGGTGGCGGGGATATCGACGGCACCGGCGCTGTTCACCGCGATCAACAAGGACACCGCCGAGCTTCACCACGAACTTGTCCCCTTCGATGCCGATCTGGCGCAGCGCATGTCCGACCGCGCCGTGCGGATCCTGCAGGCCACGGATGCGGGCGATCTGCTGCCCCGCATTGCCGCCAACCGCGACTTCTTCGAATGCCGCTTTTGCGACTACGCCGAGCGGTGTTGGGGCCTCGCCAAATGACAGATGAGCCAACCGATCCCGGCGAGGACACATCCATGCGCGACGACACGACGACCGATACGCCCGCGGAAAACATCGTCCATTTCAACCCTTGGCGCGACTTCAACGATGCCGCTCCGCAGATCGACGTTTTCGGCGATGAGCCGGACCCTGAGCAGATCGCCCAGTTTATGCAGGTCGTCTTTGGCTATTGCGACGGCCTGATCCCGGTGCGCAGCTTCATTGACAAGGGCCAAGGCATCGATGGCCGCCCGCATAACATCTGGCTCGAGGCGGATCAGGCCGCCCCGGAGAAGATGGCCACCTTCGCAACATGGGCGTCGCGTGAGGGTGCGGCGGTCTACGTGATCCCCGGCACTGTCGCCGCGTCCGGCCAGGCCAAGGCCGCCGAAATCCTGCAGATGCAAACCGTGGTCGTCGATCTCGACACGGGCGATGTCGCTGCCAAGCGTGCCCATCTCGAGCGCCACCTCGGTGCGCCCACCATGGTGGTGGAAAGCGGTGGCGTCACGCCCGAGGGGCAGCGGAAAGCGCACGTCTGGTGGACGCTGACAGAACCTGCCGAGGACGACGACATTACCCGCGTCTGCCGTCTGCGCGGTGACATCGCGGCCAAGGTTGGCGGCGACATGCATTTCCGCTCGGCCCACCAGCCGATCCGTGTGGCAGGCTCTGTCTATTACAAGAACAGCCTGAAGACGCAGGTGCGTATTGTCGAGTTAAACGCCGCCCACGAGCGCGATCTGGCCGAGTTCATCGAGGCCGTGACCGACATGCCGCCCGCGCCGGGCGTGTCCCTGCAGCCTGAATTCAGCCATCCCGACAAGCCCGCCATGGACGATGTGCTGGTGACCCCGGTGCGTGAGGGGGCGCAGGACGATTGGTCCCGTTTCGAGGGTGCCAGTGCCGCGATTGGGCATTTCATACGCATGGTCCACGAGGGCCGGATGACAAAGGACGAAGGCTGGGAAGGCATCTGTGGCTACAACGCCGCGATGCTCCGACCGCAATGGCCGGTCGAGCGGTTGAAGCGCGAGTCCGAGCGGCTCTGGAACCGGCATGTCGAGAAATATGGACCGTCGCTGATCCGGCTGAATTCCGGCCCGCCGGGGCCGCAGGAAATGCCTGCATTCACGCTGGGTGCGCTGCTGGACGACCAGAGCCCGATGCCGGAGGACATCATTGCGCCGCGTGTGCTGACACCGGGCGGGCTGCTGGTGCTGGGTGGCGCGCCCAAGGTCGGCAAAAGCGATCTGCTGATCTCCTGGCTCGTCCACATGGCCGCTGGCGTGCCGTTCCTGGGCTTCACCCCACCGCGGCCCCTGCGGATCTTCTACCTGCAGGCCGAGATCCAGTATCACTATCTGCGCGAGCGGTTGAAGCAGAATGCCCTGCCGCCGGACGTACTAGCTTCCGCGCGCGATACCTTCGTCGCCACGCCCAAGCTGAAGATGCTGCTCGACAATGAAGGCAGCGTGCGGGTTGCCCGCGCCGTGCAAACCGCTTTCCCGGAGGCACCGCCCGACATCCTCTGCGTCGACCCGATCCGCAACCTCTTCGACGGCGGGCCCGATGGCGGTGGCGAGAACGACAACACCGCCATGATGTTCTTCTTGAAGGAACGGGTGGAGGTTCTGCGTGACCATATCGACCCCGACTGCGGGGTCATCCTGATCCATCACACCAAGAAGCTCAGCAAGCAGCAGGTCAAGGACGATCCCTTCCTCGCGCTCTCTGGTGCCAGCGCGCTGCGCGGGTTCTATACCTCCGGCCTGATCCTGCACCGTCCAGACGAGGAGGCCCCCGAACGCAAGCTCGAGATCGAGCTTCGGAATGGTCCGGCGCTTCCGCCCAAGCTGATCGACAAAGTCAACGGTCAATGGGTCGAGATCAACCCGATGAACGAGCGGTTGGTGCGCAAGGAGGTGGGTGCCAAGCACGACGCTGAGCGCAATCGCAAGCGGGATGTGATCCTCGATCTGCTCTTCGAAGAGGCCGCCAGTGGGCATCTCTACACGACAATGCAGTTCGCCGAGGCCTTCGAGAACCAGAGCGGGCTTGGCAGCAAATACACGATCCGCGAACGGCTGAGCGTGTTGGCCACCAAAGGCCATGTGAAATTCCTGCGCGATGGCAGCGCCTTTGGCTATCCGAAGGTCAGATCCCGCTTCGGATACCTCTGCGTCGATGGGATGCGGTTTCGCCCCGAAGAGCGTGTCGATCCGGAGACCGGAGAGGTCTTCGAAGACGCAGACCCCGTCCTTCCCAGCCACTACAAATGTCCCAATTCCGGGGTCTGCATGGACGTCGAAAACCCGGCCGTCTGGGTCTATCCCGAGACGGTTGCGGACGAGGATTTGGGCTCACTAACTCCTAAGAGTGAGGCCTAACTCCTATGTCCTCCCGAACTCCTGTTTCAATGAAATCAATCACTTACCACCCAAGAGGAGCTAGTGGCCTAACTCCTCCCCAACTCCTCCGAACTCCTCATTTCTCGTTCTTTATCAGCGTGTTATCCGAAAAAGAGGAGTTAGTGTGGAAAGCCCCCATACTACGTATGGGGGGCCAACCAGCAGGTTTGGCCCCCATCCCATACGTGGACGGGTATCCGCGCGTGGGCCGATGTGCCCCGAGCCCTTCACCTTTCGAGCAGCAATGGAGATGACAATGTCGAACAGGCAAATTGAACCCGTGTGCGAACACCCGACGGTAGCTTTGCCGGGGACCATCCTGGCCCTGGATCTCGGGACCACAACGGGCTGGGCGCTACGCTCCTCAGACGGCCTCATCACCAGCGGCATGGCATCGTTTCGCAACGGCCGCTTCGATGGCGGTGGAATGCGATACCTGCGTTTCACCAACTGGCTGGGCGAGATCGCAAAGCTCTCTGGTCCCATCGCAGCGATCTGGTTCGAGGAAGTCCGTCGCCATGCCGGAACTGACGCGGCGCATGTCTACGGAGGCCTGATGGCAACCCTGACCGCATGGGCCGAGCTGCGCGGCGTGCCGTATCAAGGCGTGCCTGTCGGGACGATCAAGCGTCACGCAACTGGCAAGGGCAACGCCAACAAGGATGCCATGATCGCCGCCGCCCGGGCGCGCGGCTTCAGCCCGGCTGATGATAACGAGGCCGACGCTATCGCGATCCTGCATTGGGCGATCGAGACCGAAGGAGGCATGGCATGAACCGTATGAGCTTCGCCCCTCGCGGCTTTGGGGGCACCCGCCGCAGCCCTGATGAGGTCAAAAAGGACGGCTGGAAGGAACAGGGCGTTCTGGCTGTCTCCGTCGATGACAATCGCCTCACATGGCCAGAGCGCGAGTTGGTCCGCCAGCTTGGCGAACGCCTGTACGGCAAACGAGACCGGGAGGTGCGCCATGACTGAGTGGAACACAGCGCGTGTGGAGGACCGGCTGGAGAGCGCGGCCGATGTCTTCCGAACCTTGCCCGACGTCATGCCGCAGGGCTTCTTCAACGCCTGGCCCGAGTATTTCCATAGCTTCGCGGACAAGGTCGGTCAGGAACCGCAGATGCGCAGGCCCCGGCCGGGACCGCGCCAGATCACTGAAGCCGAAGAGGCATTGCTCTGGCTGCGTTGGCTGGAACGGGATGATGCCCGGATCGTCTGGCTGCGTGCCGAACGCACCCCATGGAAACCGATCTGCTGGGAGATGGGGCTGAGTAGGACCGCCGCGACCAAGCGCTGGCAATTCGGCCTCGCGGTAATCACCTGGCGGCTGCATGGGCGTGTGCCTCCCGCCCGGCGCTCACAGCAATTCGTCATTGAAAACGCCAATCACCTGTCAAGAAAAATCGTCCTGTGAGGAAATTTTCCGGTGTACATCGCAGGGCCTTACACATTCCGAGAATGACGCTAGAAAGTGGATATACTCGGGAGAGGCGCGCGCGGGACGACCTGCGGCGCTGGATTCCGGGGCCCACCAAAGGGTCCATCTGGGGTCCAAGCCGCTAACCCACTGAATTCGCGGGTCCTTCCTGGCCGCAAACGTATACGGGCGGGCGAAGCGCGCAATTTCGCTAGCGACAGGGCGCGTTTTTTGGGAAGCCACCCCTAGCAGGCATCCACCCGCGACCTGCTGAAAACCACGACAAAACAAACCTTTGGCACCGGACACGGCCGGTGGCTACTGGACCCTTTGCGGAGTCCAGGCTGGCCGCCGGTATCCGGAGTCCACCCGATTGAGGCGAACCGACCCGCATGACCCTGAGCTTTGCACCGGACGCGATCGAGATGTGGCCGCTGGCCAAGCTCCAGCCTTATGCGAAGAACGCCAAGGCGCATGGTGCGGACCAGGTCTCGAAGATCGCCGCCAGCATGGCAGAGTTCGGCTGGACGGTGCCTTGCCTCGTCGCCGACGACGGCGAGCTGATCGCGGGCCACGGTCGGGTGCTCGCCGCCACGCAGCTGGGGCTGACCGAGGCCCCGGTGATCGTGTTGGGTCATCTGACCGAGGCGCAGCGCCGGGCCTACCGGATCGCGGACAACAAGCTGACGGAACTCGGGACCTGGGATGAGGCGCTGCTGTCGGCCGAGCTGAACGACTTGCTGGCCGACGATTTTGATCTGTCGCTGATCGGCTTCGATGACGCGGAGCTTGAGGCGCTTTTGGCCGGAGAGGTCGACCCCGAGGCTGCGTCCCGTGAGGGCGAGGACGATGTTCCTGAGGCCCCCGAAACCCCGATCAGCCGTCCCAGCGATCTCTGGGTACTGGGCAAGCATCGGCTGCTTTGTGGAGACGCGACGGTGGCGACCGATGTCGAGCGACTGCTTGGCGATGTGACACCACTCCTGATGGTCACCGATCCGCCTTATGGCGTCGATTACGATCCCGGCTGGCGCAACAAGGCGGGAGCTGCCGCGACCAAGCGCACCGGCAAGGTGCTGAATGACGACCGCGCGGATTGGCGCGAGGCCTGGGCGCTATTCCCGGGCGACGTGGCCTATGTCTGGCACGGCGCGCTGCATGCGACGACGGTTGCGGAAAGCCTCGAGGCCTCTGGCTTCAATATCCGATCCCAGATCATCTGGGCCAAGGATCGCCTGGTGCTGAGCCGCGGCGATTATCACTGGCAGCACGAACCCTGCCTCTATGCCGTGAAAAAGACCGGCAAGGGCCATTGGGCGGGCGACCGCAAGCAGACAACACTCTGGCAGATCGCGAACAAGGATCAGGACGCGGAAACCGTGCACGGGACGCAGAAACCCGTCGAATGCATGCGCCGGCCGATCCTCAACAATTCCAGCCCGGGCCAGGCGGTCTACGAGCCCTTCATGGGCTCCGGCACGACGCTGATCGCGGCGGAAACAACGGGCCGCGTGTGCCTCGGGATCGAACTCAACCCGGCCTATGTCGATGTCGCCGTGCAGCGGTGGCAGCAGTTCACCGGCCAGGAGGCCGTGCTGGACGGGACTGGCCAGACCTTTGCCGATCTGATGGCCAACCCACGCTGAGGCGATGCATGACCTGGCTTTACCTTCCTCCGGACGCAATTCCGGACACGGGGACCTGTTCGGCCTCTCGCTCTGCTCCGGTGCCGGCGGGCTCGACCTCGGGCTCACCATCGCCATGCCCCGATATCGAACTGTGGGCCATGTCGAACGGGAGACCTACGCCGCGGCCATTCTCGTGGCACGGATGGAAGAGGCGGCCCTGGATCCGGCACCTGTCTGGGATGACGTTGGAACCTTCGACGGCCGCCCATGGCGCGGCGCGGTGGACATCGTCACTGCGGGCTATCCGTGCCAGCCGTTCTCCGTCGCGGGCAAGCGCCAGGGCGCGGACGACCCGCGCCATCTCTGGCCGCATGTCGCCCGCATCATCGGCGAAATCAAACCGCCCTTCGTCTTCCTCGAGAATGTCGCCCATCATCTCCGCCTCGGATTTCCCGAAGTCGCCGGAGGGCTGGTCGGCATGGGCTACCGCCTTGCGGCAGGCCTCTTCACGGCGGCGGAAGTCGGCGCGCCCCACAAACGCGAGCGCTTGTTCATCCTCGCCATCCGCGAGCACGACCAACTGGCCGACCCCGCGCGCCTGCTCTGGGACTCGCTCGAGCGGTGGGAACCGGACGGAGATGCTGCGGCTGTGGCCGACGCCACGGGCGAGCGCCAACGAGAACCGGCAGACGAAACCGACGCCGTCGCAGGAATCGGGCAAGCACGGGATGAACCTGGCGACTTCGGCCGCGATGTGGCCGACGCCACAGACCGACAGTTTCCGCAGCCGGGGCGGTGCCCGGAAACACGAGAAGGGCCTCGATGGAATGGCCCGGGATTGGCCGACGCCGATGGCGACCGACGGCAACAAGCCGAGCGCGGGCAATCGCAAATCGGCCGACCTGACCAGCGCCAGCCAGATGTGGATGAGGCCGACGGCGCGCGATCACAAGGATGGCGCAACGACGCTGGCGAACACGCCGGTGAACGGCCTGCTTGGCCGCCAGGTCCTGGCGACGCCGACGGCTGGGAGCGATATCTCCAAACAGCGCCGGACGCTGAACCCAGCATTCGTCGAGGCTCTGATGGGCTGGCCCACCGGGTGGACCGCCTTCGGCTCTGCGGTAACGGCGTGGTCCCATTGGTTGCCGCGCATGCGCTCCGAACTCTCGCGGCTCAATTGCTGGCCGGTGGATGAGGTGGCGACATGAAGCAATCGCGGCTCATGTCGCTTGTCGAGTCCATCGCCAACGTGGCGGTTGGCTACGGCGTCGCGGTCGTCACGCAGATCCTGATCTTCCCAATCTTCGGGCTGCATACGACATTGGCGCAGAATCTGAAGATGGGCGCAATCTTCACGGTGGTGAGCATCGCGCGTTCATTCGCGCTGCGGCGGGTATTCGAGGCGATCCGAATGCGAAGTGCCAAATGACGAACCGCCGCCCAAGAAGGACGGCGGCATGGTTTGATAGGACTGATGCTTCAGGCGGCGGGCAGTTTGTAGACGCGCCCCCGATCCTTGACCTTCTCTGAAGTCACCTCGAGCCCGAGCTTTTTCTTTAGCGCGCCGGACATCGCGCCGCGCACGGTGTGTGACTGCCATCCGGTTGCCGCCATGATCTCCGCGATGGTCGCGCCGTCTGGCGCGCGCAACATGGCGATGAGAGTGGCCTGCTTGGTGCCCCCGCGCGGCGTGCGGGTCTTGGGGGCTGCGTCGTTGGTCGGTTTGACCTCCGCGCTACCAGTCTCAATTCCCATGGCGGCAAGGCCTGCGTCGGTGGCGACCAGCGTGACGCCATGCCCGTCGCCGGTCTCGCGCCAGACGGCTTCGCCTTTGCACATATCGGCCTCCACCTCTTCGATGAGGCCTTTTGCGAGCATAGCGCCGACCACCTTGGCGGCGGCCACGCCGCGCAGGCTGTCGGGAAGCGGCAAGGCGATATGGCTGTCGCGTTGGGACGCGGCGCTGAGAATGATGGCTTGGGTGTCGGTAAGTTTGGTCATGTTTGCCTCCGGGTTTGGGCCGCGCGGAGTGCGTGGCTTCTACCGAGGCGAGCCCGCCGCTTGGGCGGGCCGGGACCGGCGCGCGATGGCTCAGTTGTCGCGCGCGATCAGGGCAAGGAGGACGGCCGCCATGCCCCCGAGATATTCGCTGCGGCGAAACACGATCTCGTCGATCTCGCTCGCGGCGTTGATGGTCGGGTCGACCTGAAGGTCGCTGCCCATGTGCGGCATAAGGCGGGTGGCCTCGCGGTTATAGCGCTCTGCAAGGGTGCTGCTCATCGGGGTCACTCCGCGTATTCGCCTTCGCCAAAGGCGCTGTCCGTGATGCGCTTCAGGAGGCAGGCGTAGTGCTCGAGGCTGCCGACGGTGGCCCAGCCGATCTCGTCGGGGTGGCAGTTGAAGTGTTCGTCGCTGAGGCCCTGCAGCCGGGCGAGCATCTCGTCGATCTCGGCCTTCTTGCCGATGAAGGCATTCAAAGCCGCCTCCTTGTTGCGGCGTGCCTTCTCGGCGCGAAGCTGATGGCGGGGCGTTGTCTGCGGGTTCAGGCGGGTCATTGCGTTTGCTCCTTCGGGTGCGTCGTTTCGTTGTAAGCAGCTTCGCTCTGTGGCGGGTGCTTATCCAGTATAATAGAAGCAATATCAGTGCTTTATATGAGGCCCCTTGATCATGCCGACACGCCGCTACCAGCTGACATCCGAATGGCAGGAGATCGGCCAGGGCCCTCTGATGGTCGAGGCCGAAACCAATCAAGCGGTGCTCGTGCACTTCGCGGATACGATCCCCAACACCCCCGAAGCGCCCGCGCATCAGGTCAATCGCGGCACCTGCGTCACCTATGAAGGCAGCGCCTTCTGCTATGCGCGGGCGGCCCAGCACCAGATCGCCAAGCTGATCGCCACCGGGGACCTGCTGTGACCGGGCATCATATCCCGGCGGCGGCTCCGCGATACGGCGTGTTCTGCATCTGGGCCGAGGAAGGGGCCGACCTCAGCAGCGGTGTCTTCGAGTGGTCCTTCGGAAACGGCAACGAGTCGCCTTCCGGTGTCGGCGTGTTCGTGCCCTTCGATTGCGAGCTGTTCGCGGTCGGTCTGGTCATCGAGGGGATAGGTCCAGCCGAGGTTGAGGTCCGCCAGAACGGCGCAAGCGCTGGCCGCCGCGTCGAGATCACTTCCGGGGATCGGGCGTTCACGGATTTTGCACAGTCGCCGGTGGCCTTCGCGGCCGGAGATGTCGTCGGTTTCCGGACGGTGACGGGTGGCGTTGATACGAATGGTGGAACGGTCACAGCCTGGTTCCGCCACCCGATCTAAGAGGCAGAGAATGGAGGGTCTGAGCGAGCGCCAATACGCCGCCCGCGTCGGCCTCTCGCGCGGCGCAATCCAGAAGGCCAAGGCTACGGGACGCGTGGTGTTGCACGCTGACGGCAGCATCGACGCGGAGGCCAGCGACGCGTTGCGCGCTCAAGCCACGGACCCATCCAAGACCCGCAAGGCACCGAAGCCGAAGCTCAAACCTGTATCCGAGGCTGCCGTCTCGGCCGTCGGTGAAACGCTGCGCGAACAGGGAATGTCTGCTCCGCCGGGGGGCAGCGGCACGACGTTCCTGCAGGCCAAGACGGCCAACGAGGTACTGAAGGCGCAAGAGCGCCGCCTGCGGCTGCAAAAACTGAAAGGCGAGTTGATCGACCGCGCCCGTGCGCTGTCGCTGGTGTTTCGGCTGGCGCGACAGGAGCGCGATGTCTGGGTCAACTGGCCCGCGCGTGCCGCCGCGCTGATGGCGGCTGAGCTCTCGGCCTCATGCAGCGAAGCGGTAGGCCAAGAAATCGTTGTCGAGCCCGCCGCGATGCAAAAGGTTCTGGAGAAACATGTCCGTGCCCAGCTCGACGATCTCGCCGAGGTCAAACCCGATCTCCGGTGAAGCGCAGGCCTCATGTAGCGAAGCGGTAGCCGAACAAATAGACGACTTTGATGGCGCGGCCGAAATCCTTCGCGCCTGGAGCGAAGGCCTCACCCCGGACCCGGACCTGACGGTCTCGCAATGGGCGGACAGGCACCGGATGCTGTCGGGCCGGGCTTCGGCCGAACCGGGCCGGTATCGCACGGCGCGCACGCCCTATATGGGCGAGATCATGGATCGGCTGTCGCCCGGCGATCCGACGCAGCGGATCGTGTTCATGAAGGCGGCGCAGGTCGGTGCGACCGAAGCGGGCAACAACTGGATCGGCTTTGCCATCCACCAGGCGCCGGGCCCGATGCTCGCGGTCCAGCCGACAGTGGAATTGGCGAAACGGAATTCCCGCCAGCGGATCGATCCGCTGATCGACGAAAGCCCGGAGCTACGGCAGCGGGTCAAACCGGCGCGCTCACGCGACGCAGGCAACACCATGTTGTCCAAGGAATTCGCGGGCGGCATCCTGATCATGACGGGGGCGAACTCGGCGGTCGGGCTGCGCTCGACGCCCGCACGCTACATCTTTCTCGATGAGGTCGATGCCTATCCAGCCTCGGCCGACGAGGAAGGCGACCCGGTCACGCTGGCCGAGGCCCGGTCGCTGACCTTTGCTCACCGACGCAAGGTGTTTCTGGTCTCGACGCCGACCATTCGGGGGATGAGCCGGATCGAACGGGACTACGAGGCCAGCGACCAACGACGGTTCTTCGTGCCCTGTCCGCATTGCGGTGCGATGCAGTGGCTGAAGTTCGAACGGCTGCGTTGGGAAAAGGGACAACCGGAAACGGCGGAATATCACTGCGAGGGCTGCGACACGCCCATCGCCGAACACCACAAGACGGCGATGCTGGAAGCGGGCGAATGGCGGGCGACCGCCACGGCGACGGATCCCAATACGGTCGGGTATCACCTTTCGGCGCTCTATTCACCAATCGGCTGGCTCAGCTGGGAGCGGATTGTGCGGGCGTGGGATGCGGCGCAGGGGTCGGATGAGGCGATGAAGGCCTTCCGGAACACGATCCTCGGCGAGACATGGGTCGAGACCGGCGAAGCCCCTGACTGGCAGCGGCTCTACGACCAGCGCGAATGCTGGAAACCGGGGATTATCCCGGCGGGCGGGTTGTTCCTGACAGCCGGGGCCGACGTGCAGAAGGATCGGATCGAGGTCGATGTCTGGGCCTGGGGTCGAGGGCTGGAAAGCTGGCTCGTCGATCACATTGTCATCGAAGGCGGCCCCGACCGGCATGAGGCTTGGGGCGACCTAACCGAACTTCTCGGTCGGACTTGGCCGCATGAGCGTGGCGCACATCTGAAGATCGCGCGGCTCGCCATCGACACCGGCTACGAGGCCCCGGCGGTCTATGGCTGGTCGCGAGCTCAGGGGTTTGCGCAGGTGTCGCCGGTAAAGGGCGTCGAAGGGTTCAACCGCTCCAGCCCGGTGTCTGGGCCGACTTATGTGGACGCGACGATCGGCGGCAAGAGGCTTCGGCGGGGCGCGCGGCTCTGGACCGTGGCGGTGTCGACCTTCAAGGCCGAGACCTATCGCTTCCTGCGGCTGGAACGGCCCACGGACGAGGAACGCGCTGACGGCGCGGCATTCTCACCCGGCACGGTCCATCTGCCGTATTAGGTCGAGAACGAATGGCTCAAGCAGTTCGTGGCCGAGCAGTTGGTCACAGTGCGCACCAAGCGCGGCTTCGCCCGACTTGAATGGCAGAAACTGCGCGAACGCAACGAGGCGCTGGACTGCCGAGTCTATGCCCGCGCCGCTGCATGGATCGCGGGCGCGGATCGCTGGACCGACGAGAAATGGCGCGACCTTGAAGATCAACTAGGGGTGGCCGACGCCTCTGCGGATCCCGCGGGGCAGATCAACAGGCAAGCGCAGGCGTCGCAAGGCAAACGCCAATCCGGCTGGCTCGGACGGCGCGGAGGATGGTTTTGATGACGGACTGGACGGAAACCGAGCTCTCGGCCCTGCGCCGGGCCTATGCCAGCGGCACGACCCGGGTCAGCTATGACGGGAAATCCGTGGATTACGGCTCGGCCGAGGACCTGCTCGCCCGCATCCGCACCATCGAGCGCGCCATTGCTGGCACCGCGCAACAGTTGCCAATCGCCGGACTTGCGGGCTTCTCGCGCGGGGATCGCTGATGTCGGCCAACTGGTTTGATCATGCGATTGCCACGGTGGCACCGCGCGCGGCCGCACGTCGCGTTCTTGCCCGACAAGCCTTCGAAACCCTAACGCGGGGCTACGATGGTGCCGCGAAGGGGCGGCGCACTGAAGGCTGGCGCGCGCCGGGCACCTCCGCCGACACCGAGGTCGGCGTTGCCGGGGCGCTGCTGCGCGACCGGATGCGTGATCTGGTGCGGAACAATCCTCATGCGGCCAAGGCCGTGGCGGTGCTGGTGAACAACATCGTTGGCGCGGGCATCATGCCGCGTGCCGCCAGCGGCAATGACAAGCTGGACCGCAAGGTCGATGCACTGTTTGGGCAATGGTCGGACACGGCCGATGCCGACGGCCAGCTCGACTTCTATGGGCTGCAAACCCTGATCTGCCGCGAGATGGTTGAGGCCGGGGAGGTGTTGGTACGTCGAAGGTTGCGGCGCGCCAGCGACGGTCTGCCGGTGCCGCTGCAATTGCAGGTGCTGGAGGCCGACTTCCTCGACGCCACGAAATCCGGCGCGCTCGGTGCTGGTCGCCTTGTCCAGGGGATCGAGTTCGACCCTGTTGGCAAGCGCCGGGCCTATTGGCTGCATGCCGAACATCCGGGCGATGCCTATGGTGCCTTGCAGAACGGCCTGCAGAGCCGCCCGGTCCCGGCGAGTGAGATCGCCCATGTCTACGAGAAGCAGCGCACGCAGGCGCGCGGTGTTCCTTGGGGCGCGCCAGTGATCCGGTCCTTGCGCGATCTCGACGACTACGAGGTGGCCGAGCTGGTCCGCAAGAAGACCGAGGCCTGTGTCACCGCCATCGTCTTCGGCGACGATGAGGCTCAGCAGGGCATCGCGCCCTCCGTGGTGGATGCTGACGGCAATCGGGTCGAGCAGTTTGAGCCCGGCCTGATCGCCTATGCCCGCGGCGGCAAGGACATCCGGTTCAACCAGCCGTCGGCCACTGGCGGCTATGCAGAATACAAGCGGGCCAGCCTGCACACGATCTCGGCCGGGTTCCGCGTGCCCTACGAGTTGCTGACCGGGGACCTGTCACAGGTCAACTATTCCTCGATCCGGGCGGGGCTCGTGGAATTCCGCCGCCAGATCGACGCCGTGCAGTGGCAACTGTTCATTCCGATGTTCTGCGCCCCTAGCTGGCGCTGGTTCACCGAGGCTGCATGGGCGGCAGGCCAGATCCCGTCACCTGATGTACCGGTCGAATGGTCGCCGCCGAAGTTCGAGGCGGTCGATCCGCAGAAGGACGCGATGGCGAATCTGCTGTCGATCCGCTCCGGCACCATGACGCTCGCGGAGGTGATCGCGCGGCAGGGGCGCAACCCAGACGCGGTGCTGGCGGAGATCGCTGCTACCAACGCCAAGCTCGATGATCTTGGGCTGGTGCTCGACAGCGACCCGCGCCGCGTCACCAAGCCCGGCAGCGCCCAATCCAATAACGGGGTCGGCGATCCTGCCGCCGATGATCCGGATGCCGACGAGCCCGCCGCCGATCCGGAAAACGACCCGGCGCAGGCCGACCAACAGGATTGAGCAATATGGACACGATGATCGAAATCCCGGCCTTGCGCCGGATGGCGGAGCTTGCGCCAAACTCAGCAGATACCGACGCCCGCACCGTCGAGGTGATCTGGTCGGCGGGCGCGCGGGTCCGCCGCTCGACCTTGTTTGGCGAGCCCTATGACGAAGAGCTCAGCCTCGATCCGGACCATGTGCGGCTCGATCGGCTGAATGCAGGCGCGCCGTTTCTGAAGGTGCATGAGGTGGACACGCTGGATGCCGTAATCGGCTCCGTCGTCCCCGGTTCGGCCCGCATCGAAAACGGCCGCGGCATCGCACAGGTCCGGATCAGTGAGCGCGCCGATGTCGAACCGATCTGGCGCGATATCCAGGCGGGTCACATCCGTGCCGTCTCCATCGGCTACCAGGTTCACCGCTTCGAGGTCTCGAAACCCGAGGCCGCGCGCGAGCTTTGGCGTGCGGTCGACTGGACGCCCTTCGAGGTGTCCGCCGTGCCCGTCGGCGCGGACCCCGCCGCGGGCTTTCGCGCAGGGTCCCCCCTTCACGACTGCGTCCTTCATCGCCGGGACGTCCCCCCCACCAACACAGGAGCCATCCCGATGACGGACAAATCCAATGATCCGGCGAGCGACGCCGAAACCCAAGCGCAAAAGCCGACCGAGCCAGTTGAAACCGAGGACACCACGATGACTGAACCGAAACCGGCAGCGACAGAACCGAAGGGTGCCGCAGTCGAAACCCGAACCCATGCCAAGTCCCCTAAACCCGATGTCGCTCCCGCACCCGACACCGAAGCGGTCGCGACCCGCGCGCGTGAAACCGAGCGTGACCGCGTCTCCACGATCTATGATCTGGCGGGCCGACTGAACCTCGAGCGCAGCTTCGCTGAGGATCTGGTCAAGCGCGGCACAGATATTGGCGAAGCGCGCCGCCTGATCCTCGATCAGGTCGCCACGAAATCCGAGGAAACCGGCACCTTCAGCCAGGTGTCGATCCCGCTGGGCGGCCGTGACGAACAGATCACCCGCCGCGACGCCGTGGCCAATGCACTGTTGCATCGCTACAGCCCGACGCTCTTTCAGCTGGAGGACTCCGCCCGCCAGTATCGCGGCATGACGCTCATGGAACTGGCCCGGGAAAGCCTCGGCAACGCAGGCGTCAATACCCGGGGCCTGTCGCGCGACGAGGTCGCGACGCGGGCGCTGCACTCGACTTCGGACTTCCCCGAGATCCTGTCCGCGGTCACCAACAAAACGCTCCGGCAAGCCTACGAGGCCTATCCCCGGACCTTCATGCTGTTCTGCCGTCAGGTGCTGGCGACGGACTTCAAGGCGATGCACCGCGTGCAGCTCGGCGAGGCACCGCAGCTTTTGGAGGTGAGCGAAAGCGGCGAGTTCAAACGCGGCACGCTCGGCGAGAGTAAGGAGAGCTACAAGGTCAAGACCTATGGCCGGGTGGTCGCGATTACCCGCCAGACGCTGATCAACGACGACCTCGACGCGTTCACCCGGATCCCGGCAATGTACGGCAACTCCATCGCCCAACTTGAGTCGGACGTGGTCTGGGGCATCATCACCGCCAACCCGGCGATGGCCGATGGCAACGCTCTGTTCCACAGCGCACACAAGAACCTCGCGGGCACCGGGGCGGCGCTCGATGTCAGCAGCGTTGGCGCGGCACGGGCGGCCATGGCCAAGCAGACCGGGCTCGACAAGAAGACGGTGCTGAACGTGCGGCCCGCCTTCCTGATCGTGCCTGCCTCGCTTGAACTGAAGGCCGAACAGCTGGTCGCCCAGAACCTCGTGCCCGCGGCGACCTCCAGCGTGGTACCGCAATCGATCCGCACGCTCGCGCCGATCAGCGAGCCCCGGCTCGACGCGGCCAGCGAGACCGCCTGGTATCTGGCGGCCAGCCCGAACCAGATCGACACCATCGAGTACGCCTATCTGGAGGGCCAGCAGGGTGCGTATATCGAAACCCGCAACGGCTTCGACGTCGACGGTGTCGAGATCAAGTGCCGCCTCGACTTCGGCGCAAAGGCCATCGACTGGCGCGGCCTCTACAAAAATCCGGGCGCGTAATCGGCACCCCATCCTGAACCCTGACACACCGGCGGTCCTGACGGGCCGCCCGTTCCCGTTTTCAAAGGATCCCGCAATGAAGAACTACGTCCAGCCCGGCAATACCATCACGCTGACCGCGCCCTACGCGGTGACATCCGGCGATGGCCTGCTCGTTGGCTCCATCTTCGGCATCGCATCCGCGGACGCTGCCCTGAACGATCCCGTTGAGGCGGCCCTGACCGGCGTGTTTGACCTCACCAAGGTTGGCTCGCAGGCCTGGACCGTCGGCGCGAAGGTCTATTGGGACGACACCAACAAACGCACCACAAGCGTGGCCACATCGAACACATTGATCGGCGTGGCCACCGAACCTGTTGCTGGCGGAGCCGGTGACACCATCGGCCGGGTGCGCCTGAACGCGAGCTTCTGATGACGGCGTTTGCCGCCATCGTTGATGCACTGTTCTCAGATCCCAACATCGGGCGTGAAGCGGTGTACACCTCCGATGGCGGTGCGCCTGTGCTGGTACGCATCGTCTCGCGGCAGGCGGATGCAATCACCGACTTCGGCGATGCCCGGCTCTGGTCCGAGACCACTCGGATCGACCTGCGCGTGGCCGATGTCGCGAACCCGCGCCCCGGCGACCGCGTGGAGATCGACGGGGAAGCCTTTCTCATTCAGGGCGAGCCCGTCCGCGACCGCGAGCGGCTGGTCTGGGCCGTAGATCTGAGGCTCGCGTGAAACTGAAGCTCGACATCACCCCCGATCTCGTCGCTGCCATGGCCGCCGAGGTGAACGCCGGCGAGAAGGCTGTCACCGCCGCCATGCGCGAGGCCGGGACCGGGTTGAAGTCTTCGTGGCGGACGCAGATCACCGGCGCGGGGCTCGGGCGACGGCTTGCCAACTCGATCCGCAACCAGACCTTCCCGCGCGCTGGCGAAAGCCTTGATGCCGCCGCGCTGGTCTGGTCAAAAGCCCCGGTCATCGTCGGTGCGCACGACAGCGGCCCATTGATCCGCTCGAAAGAGGGGTTCTACCTCGCGATCCCGACCGCAGCAGCAGATCGGGGCCTGCGCGGTCGCCGCATAACCCCGGGCGAATGGGAACAGCGGCGCGGTCTGCGCCTGCGCTTTGTCTATCGCCGCCGAGGACCGAGCCTGCTGGTGGCAGACCGTGCCCGCATCAACACCCGCGGTCAGGCGGTGGCATCCCGCTCAAAGACCGGCCGTAACCAGGTCACCGCGCCGATCTTTTTGCTGGTCCCTCAGGTCAAGCTGCCGAAGCGGCTGGATCTTGACCGCGACGCCGAGCGGGCGCTGGACAACGTGCCGGGGTTGATTGTGGCGAACTGGGTGGAGGGGAGGTCACGATGATCAACCAACGTGAACCGTGACGTCATAGCCGAGTGACTTTAGTGACTTCGACGTTCTCCCGTTTCGGGGCGGGAACCGGTCCGGCAAGGCCCAACCGACAAGCTCGCCCAACGCGCTGACGCCGAGACCTTCGATTTTCCATTTCGAGCCATGAACGGCAGTCCAGAGACGTTCCGGCAACTGGGCCTCTGGGCCGCCATATAGGATGAACTTCAGAAGCTGCTGCACGTCGTTGCCTCCGGCGGATTTGTCGCCCCATATCCGCTTCGACAGCGCATCGACCTTTTCAGGTATCGTGTACTTCGTCCCATCTTCTCGAAGACCGACCGCCCTGTTGGCCACGCGTCGCGCGTAGTCCTTGATCGAATGGATGCCCATGCAGATCTCGCGAAAGCTCTCATAGTCCATTTCGTCGATGGCGTCGGCTGTGAGTGCTTCCCGCAGCATGGGTGCGGTTGAATTCAACATGACGTCTTCTTCCGAGGGGGCTTTGGGCAGGCTGCGCCACCAATTGATGGCTTCTGCGAGCGCAGCGTCAGGCTTTTGTTTGTTCTGCTCAAAATGCTCTGCGTAAAGAGCTCTGCGTCCTTCGAAGGTGCGTTGGTAATAATGTGCGTGGAGGAACTGATCGCCCTGAGCGCCTGCGGGGGCATCAGCTTCGATCCAGGAGGGTCTGTTCTCAGGTTTGCTTACTAGGCCGCCGATGTCGCGAAGCTGTTGGAGGGTTGAGTGCCATTCCTCAAGGAATGCCTCGCGTCGTCGGTCTGTAGCTTTTTTCCTTCCCGTCTGAACGAGTCCGGACCACTTGTTGAAACTGGGGCTGTTCCAAAACTCCTCGGACGGTGGCTCCGAGCTTGCAATCTGGTTTGCGCGCTTCTGCATGACGGCGAGCAACTCGTCCGTCAGTGGGGTTGAGTTGCGATCGAGTACGTCGAAAAGGTCCAGGATATCTGCAGCCAAATCGTCAGTGATCTCGGCTTCGGGAAAGAAGCAGCCGGCCTCAACGTTCTTGTACCACGCACTGGCAGTGAGGTTTGCGGAGCCGATGTAGAGACCGTACTCGCGCCACCAGATTACCTTCGCATGGTGATGCTGAACGAGGCGGCATTGGAAACGAGCAGACCTACGCGAAAGAAAAGCAGAGAGGACGGACGGCTTGACGGCCACGCCCTGATCGAGACGGCCGTAGAATTTGAGCGGGATGCCATTGTTCCAGCACCAATCGAACAGCAGGTCCATTTCTGTGGCGTAAGCGACAGCTGCTAGAACTTCTTGGGTCTCGGCGGCGGCGTTCAGAGTGATGTTAGTAAGATAGTTCCCGTTAATGCCGCCCATCATCAGTTGCATAGTCTTCTCGCGAAATCGAATTGGTTTTCGACACCTTAGACGAATTCAGGAACATGCCCACCCCACGCGAAACCATCCTCACCGCGCTGCACGCGCGGCTCTCGGCGCTGCCCGCCACCGCCCTGCGCGGCGAGGTGCTGCCCGAGCGTATCCAGACCGAGGGGCTGCTGATCCTGCGCGACGGCGAGCCCGGAGACCCGGAGGTCACGCTTTCGCCTCTGCGCTACCACTACCAGCACCGTGCCGAGATCGAGGCGGTCGTGCAGGGCACCGACCGAGATGCCGCCTTCGACACGCTGTGCGCCAGCATCGGCGCAGCGCTTGCCGCCGACCCCACGCTGGGCGGGCTCTGCGACTGGGTCGAGGCCGAAGCTCCGCGACCGGTCGACCTGCCGGTCGAGGGCGCGGCCAGCCTGAAGGCAGCGGTGATCCCGGTGGTGCTGCACTATTCCACGGCCGACCCGCTCGGCTGATCCCGACAACCCGAGGAGAACACCATGGCACGAGCCCAAGGGGCGCGGGCGCAGATGGCGCTTGCGTTCGAGACGACCTATGGAACGCCCCCCGTCGGCGGTTTCACCAAGATGCCCTTCGCCAGCACATCGCTGGGCGCTGAGCAGCCGCTGCTGAACTCGGAACTGCTCGGCTATGGCCGGGATCCACTGGCGCCAATCAAGGATGCGGTGACGGCAGACGGTGATGTCGTCGTGCCGCTCGACGCAGAAGCCTTCGGGCTCTGGCTGAAAGCGGCCTTTGGCGACCCGACCACGACTGGCACGGGGCCTTGGACCCATGAGTTCCAGTCGGGCGCGTGGACGCTGCCCAGCATGTCCATCGAGACCGGCATGCCCGAAGTGCCGCGCTATGCGATGTATTCAGGATGCGTGCTCGACCAGATCACCTGGCAGATGCAGCGCTCGGGCCTGCTGACCGCGACGGCCCGGCTGGTGGCGCAGGGCGAGACGGTAGGCACGACCACCAGCGCCGGAACGCCCGCCGCGCTGGATCTGAAGCGCTTCGGCCATTTCAACGGGGCGATCAGCCGAAATGGCACGGCGCTCGGCAACGTCGTCTCGGCCGAGATCACCTACGCCAACAACCTCGACCGGATCGAGACGATCCGCTCGGACGGCCGCATCGACGGCGCAGACCCGTCCATCGCGGCGTTGACCGGCTCCATCGAGGTCCGATTTGCCGATCAGACGCTGGTGACACAAGCGATCAATGGCGATCCCTGCGAGCTCGAGTTCGCCTATGTGCTGCCCTCTGGCGAGAGCTTCACCTTCACCGTCCACGCCGTCTACCTGCCGCGCCCGCGCATCGAGATTTCCGGGCCGCAGGGCGTGCAGGCGACCTTCGACTGGCAGGCGGCGCGGGACAGTGTGGTCGGCCGGATGTGCACCGCAACCCTCGTGAACGATGTGGAGACCTATTGATGCTGACGCTCGACCTGACGAATACGCCGAACTGGCATGATCTCGCGCCCGGGGTCCGGGTGCAGCTGCGCCCGCTGACCACCACGCTCATGGTAGCGACGCGCAGCGATCCCGCTGTCGAGGCGGTAACGCAGGACGCCTCCGATGAAGAGCGCGCCGTCGCCTTCGCCAAGGCGCTGGCGCGGCGGGCGGTGCTCGCCTGGGAGGGCATCGGCGATGCTGACGGCAATCCCATCGATCCTAACGCCGAGGCCATCGACGCGCTGCTTGATGTCTGGCCGATCTTCGAAGCCTTCCAGCTGACCTACGTCTCGAAGGGTCTGCTGCTGGAGCAGGAAAAAAACGTCTCCGCGCTCTCGCCGAATGGTCCTTCGGCGGGGGCGAGCGCTACTGCGACGCCTGCCAAACGACGTGCCCGGACTGCCCGGCGCGGCTGAACCGGCCCCTGACGCGTGAAGGCTGGCAGGTCTGGGATCTGGTCGGGCGTCTAGGCGGACAACTCCGCGTGTTGCCCGGCGCCGTCGTCGGCTGGGACATGTCCGCCGCGCTCGCGCTCGGAAGCGCCCTCGGCGTGCCGCCGCTCGCCATGGCCGAAATGCTGCCCGTCATCGAAGCGGTGATGGTCGCAAAGCTCAACGAACAAGTGGATCAAAGCAATGGCTGAGAAGCGCGTTTCCGTCCGCCTTGCCGCGGTCGGCGGGCGACAAGTGCGCGCCGAGCTGGAAGGTGTCGGCGAGGCCGGCGCCCGCGGCTTCGGCGGTCTCAGCCGCGAAATGGAGGCGGCGAATACCCGGCTCGCGGGTTTCGCGCGCCGGGTGCGTGTTGCCGCCGCTGCCGCAGTTGCCGCTGCGACCGCCGCTGGCGTGGCCATGGTCCGCTCGGGGCTTCAAACGGTGGATGTGCAGGCGAAGCTGGCGCAATCGCTCGGCACCACCGTCGCCTCGATCCAGACGCTCGAGCGCGCGGGCGAGCTTGCGGGCGTGTCGATGTCCGGAATCGAGCAGGCGACGAAAGACATGACACGACGGCTGAGCCAGGCTGCCGCCGGGACCGGTCCCGCCGCCGACGCGTTGGATCGGCTGGGCCTTTCCGCCAATGAGCTGATCGCTCTGCCGCTGGACCAGCGCGTCGGCGCGATCAACGCGGCCATCGAGAGCTTCGTGCCCGCCGCAGAGCGCGCCGCGGTGGCGGGCCAGCTTTTCGGCGAGGAAGGCTCCATCGCCATGTCGCGGATCGACACCGCGACGCTGCGCCAGGCGACGGAGGACGTTCTCGACTTCGGCGTCGTCGTGTCGGAGCAGGATGCCGACCAGATCGAGCGGACGAACGACGCCATCTCCCGGCTCGGGCTGATCTGGCGCGGGCTGTCGAACCAGTTGGCCGTCGCCGCCGCGCCCGCGCTGGAAGCCGTCGCCAACGCGATGGCGGCGGTCGCCAGCCGCACCGGTCCGCTCGGCATCGCGATCCGCGGTCTCTTCGACAACATCGGCCGCCTGACCACTTATGCCGCCACCTTCGCGGCCTTCCTCGCAGGCCGCTGGGTGGCTGGCATGGCCGCTGCGGCGCTGTCGGTGCGCGGCCTTGCCACGGCGCTGGTCCTGCTGCGTGGGGCGCTGATCCGTACCGGCATCGGGGCATTGATCGTCGGCGCGGGCGAGCTTGTCTACCAGTTCACCCGGCTTGTCTCCGGCGCGGGTGGCTTCGGCGAGGCGATGTCGCTCCTGAAGGACCTCGCCGTCGAGGTCTGGAACCGCATTAAAATGGGGGCAACGGCTGCGGGCGCTGCGGCCACGGCGATGTTCTTCGACCTGAAGGCCGATGCTGCCTCCGGGGTGCAGAGCGCCATCGAAAGCGTCGTGGCCTTCGGCAATACGGCCGCGAACACGTTTGAGGGAGCCTACGAGGCGATCAAGGCGATCTGGGGAATGCTGCCCGCCGCCATCGGCGATCTCGCGTTTCAGGCGGCGAACAGCCTAATCGACGGTGTCGAAGCGATGCTGAACGGCGTTGTTTCTCGGATCAACACATTCATCGGCGGGATCAATCAGGGGCTGGAAGCACTTGGCTCCGAACGACGTATCTCGATCATCCCCGATCTCGAATTGGGCCAGATCGAGAACCGGTTTGAGGGTGCCGCGACCGCCGCGACAGCCGCAGCGCAGATGGCTTTCGACCGGGCCTTTGAGGACAACCCGCTCACAGCCCCCGATCTTGGGCTCACGCAAGCGGCCAATGAAGCATTGGCCACCGCCAACACGTATCGCGGTGCAGCGCGGGATTTGGCAGAAGGTGCGCGTGCGCCACTCGAAAGTTGGCAGGCGCTGCGGGATGCCGTACGTGGGACCGACGACGACGGGGCCGATGCGCTGGCCGAGGCCACGGCCGCGGCGGAGCGGTTCGAGACCGCGCTCGACGGCGCCGGACAGGCCGCGTCCGATGCCGGCGCTGCCGCAGGCGCGGCGGCTGCCGCCGCTGAACCTAATGCTGAGGCAACCGTCACCGGCTGGCAAGCGGTCACGGCGGCACTCTCCGACTATGCCAGCAAGGCGCGTCAGATCGGCGGCGACATCGGCCAGAGCCTCGTCGGTGCCTTCCAGTCGGCCGAGAACGCAGTCGGCGAGTTCGTGAAGACCGGCAAGCTGGACTTCCGCGATCTCGTCACCTCGCTGCTGGCCGACCTCGCCAAGCTGGCTGCCCGGCGCTTCATCCTCGGGCCGATCGCCAATGCGCTTTCCGGCGCGCTTGGCGGCGCGGGTGGTATCTTCGCGAATATCCTGCACGCGGGCGGCATGGTTGGATCGGGCGGGCCTTCGCGCATGGTCCCGGCCATGGCCTTCGCCGCCGCACCTCGCATGCATTCAGGCGGCGTTGCCGGGCTGCGCCACGACGAGGTGCCCGCGATCCTGCAGCGGGGCGAGCGCGTGCTGTCACGGCGAGAGGCGCAGAGCTACGGCGAGGGCTTCAACGTGACCATCATGGCGCGTGACGCCGAGAGCTTCCGGCAATCCCGCACTCAGGTGGCGGCGGACATCGCACGCGCGGTGTCGCTCGGGCGGAGGGGCATGTGATGGCGTTTCACGAGGTCCGGTTTCCCGACAACATCAGCCGGGGTGCCCGTGGCGGACCCGAAAGGCGCACACAGATCGTCGAACTCGCCTCGGGCGACGAGGAACGCAACGCCAGCTGGGCCAATTCGCGCCGCCGCTACGATGTCGCCTACGGCATCCGCCGCGCCGACGACTTGGCGGCAGTGGTCGCCTTCTTCGAAGCGCGGAACGGGCGGCTCCATGGCTTCCGCTTCAAGGACTGGGGCGACCACAAGTCCTGCCTGCCTTCTGGCACGCCATCGCCGACCGATCAGGCGCTCGGCACCGGCGATGGCACGACAACCGCCTTCCAGCTGGTGAAGCACTACGCCTCGGGTGCGCAATCGTGGACACGCGCCATCGCTAAACCGGTGGCGGGAAGCGTGCGCATCGCATTGGCGGGCGTCGAGCAGCCCTCCGGCTGGTCCGTCGACACCACGACCGGCGTCGTCACCTTCAGCGCCGCGCCGGGCGCTGGCATCGCCGTCACAGCGGGCTTCCAGTTCGACGTACCCGTCCGCTTCGACACCGACGCGCTCGACGTGACGCTCGACCTCGAGCGGCTCGGCTCGATCACCTCCATTCCGCTGCTGGAACTGCGCCGATGAAATCCCTCTCGCCCACGCTGCAGGCCCATCTTGACGAGGGCACGACCACGCTCGCCTGGTGCTGGCGGATCGTCCGCGCCGACGGTGTAACCTTCGGCTTCACCGATCACGACCGGACGCTCAGCTTCGACGGTACTGATTTCGAGCCGGAAAGCGGGCTCACGGCCTCCGAGGTCCGCTCTGGCTCCGACCTGTCGGTCGACGCGCAAGACGCCGAGGGCGTGCTGACTTCTGATCGGATCACCGAGACCGACATTCTCGACGGCCGCTGGGACAATGCCGAGGTCGAGGTCTGGCGCGTGAACTGGTCAGACACCAGGCAGCGCGTGTTGATGCGGCGCGGGGCCATCGGCCAGATCCGGCGCGGCCGGCTGGCGTTTGTCGCCGAGGTGCGCTCGCTCGCCCATGTGCTTGGCCAGACAGTCGGACGGACGTTCCAGGCGACCTGCGATGCCGCGCTCGGCGATGCGCGCTGCGGCGTCGATCTCGAGGATCCGGCCTATAAGGGTGCGGGCGCCGTGATCGACCTGCTGCGCGACCGGGCCTTCACCGCCTCGGGGCTCAGCGGCTTCGAAGCCGGCTTGTTCACGTTTGGCACCGTCGAATGGACGAGCGGCGCGAACGCGGGGCGTCGCGCGGAAGTGCTGGGCCATGACGTGTCGGACGGCATCGCGGTTCTGACCCTGCTCGAAGCACCGGTGCGCGCCACCGCCGAGGGCGACGGCTTCACGATCCGGGCGGGCTGCGACAAGCGGATCGAGACCTGCGGCGCCAAGTTCGCCAATACCGCCAATTTCCGGGGTTTCCCGCACATCCCCGGCCAGGATGCGGTTCTGCGCTATGCGACGAAGGACGGCGGGCACGAGGGGGCGGTGCTGTGAACGCCGATCCCACCCACGTCATCGCCATTGCTCGGTCTTGGCTCGGCACGCCGTATCACGACCAGGCTAGCCTCCGTGGCGTTGGCTGCGACTGCCTTGGGTTGGCCCGCGGCGTCTGGCGTGAAGTCGTCGGTCCTGAACCGTTCCCGATACCGCCCTACAGCCGGGACTGGGGCGAGACCGGCCCGCGCGAAGTGCTGGCCGAGGGAGCTCGGCGCATGATGCCGGAAATCGCATGTGTTGACGCCGGTCCTGGCGCGCTGGTCCTGTTCCGCATGGCACCCCGCGCGATTGCCAAGCATGTCGGGATCCTCACCGGGCCCGACAGCTTCCTCCACGCCTACGAGCGGCTCGGCGTGATTGAGGAGCCGCTCACCCCGTCCTGGCGGCGGCGCATCGCCTTCGCTTTTCTGTTCCTGCAAGGCTGAGACCCCGACATGGCCACCCTCGTTCTCGGTGCCGCCGGTGCTGCCATTGGCGGCAGCATTGGCGGCGCGATCCTCGGCGTAAGCGCCGCCACTATCGGCGGCTTCATCGGCTCCACCATCGGCTCGGTCGTCGACAGTTGGATCATCTCGTCGCTCGCGCCGACCCAGCGGATCGAAGGCGCGCGGATGGACAATCTGCGGCCACGGAAGGTGCGGTGATCCCGCGTCTCTACGGTCGCATGCGGATCGGCGGCAATATCATCTGGGCGACGGATTTCCGCGAGGAGACCAAGACCACGACACAGGGCGGCGGCAAGGGCGGCGGGGGTGGTGGCAAGGTCAAGACCACCGAATACTTCTACTATGCCAGCTTCGCCGTGGCGCTCTGCGAGGGCCCGATCACCGGCATCGGCCGCATCTGGGCCGACGGCAAGCTTCTGGACACTGCCGGGATCACATGGCGCTGGTATCCAGGTGACGAGAGCCAGACGACCGATCCGTTTATGTCCGCGAAGATGGGTGCGGCGAACACGCCAGCGTATCGCGGCACGGCCTATGTCGTCTTCGAGGACCTGCCGCTCGGCAACTATGGCAACCGCATCCCGCAGCTGAGTTTCGAGGTGTTCCGCCCGCTTGCCGATCCAGACACGGCAGAGGGTCTCACGCAAGCGGTCACCATGATCCCGGCCTCAGGTGAGTTCGCCTATGCCACGCAGGGCATCCGGAAGGGCGGAGGCGGCTCGTCCGAGCCAGAGAACCTCAACGCACTGACCGATACCGCCGACATGGTGGTGGCCCTGGACCGGCTACAGGCCATGGCTCCCAAGGTCGAAAGCGTGTCGCTGGTGGTGGCTTGGTTTGGCGACGATCTGCGCGCGGGATCCTGCAAGGTGCGGCCCGGCGTCGAAGTCACCGCCAAGACCACTTCGCCGTCGACTTGGTCCGTCAATGGCGTCAGCCGGGCGAATGCCTTTCTGGTCAGCCGCGATGATCAGGATCGCCCGGTCTATGGCGGCACGCCGTCCGACTTCGCTGTCGTGCAGGCGATCCAGGAGATGAAGGCGCGCGGGCTGCGGGTCACTTTCTATCCGTTCATCCTGATGGACGTGCCGCCGGACAACACCCTGCCGAACCCATATTCGGACAACGCCGCCCTTACGGGTCAGCCCGCGTTCCCATGGCGCGGCCGGATCACCTGCTCGCCGGCGGCGGGGTATGCCGGGGCGGTAGACAAGACCGCCGCAGCCGCAAGCCAGGTTGCCGCGCTGTTCGGCGCTGCCACGCCCGCGAGCTTCAATGTCTCGGGTCAGTCGGTTTCTTGGATCGGCACGTCCGGCGACTGGGGTCTGCGGCGCATGGTGCTGCACTACGCGCATCTCTGCGCGGCGGCGGGCGGGGTCGATGCCTTCCTTGTCGGGACAGAGATGCCGGGGCTGACGACCATCCGCTCGGGCGCATCCACCTATCCGACCGTGCAGGCGTATCGGGATCTTCTCGCCGATGTGCGCTCGATCCTCGGGGCCGGAACAAAGATCGGTTACGCCGCTGACTGGAGCGAGTATTTCGGGCACCAGCCGGGTGACGGCAGCGGTGACGTGTTCTTCCACCTCGATCCGCTCTGGGCCGATCCGGAGATCGATTTCGTCGGGATCGACAACTACATGCCGCTGTCGGACTGGCGCGACGGGTTCGAGCATGCCGACGCGGCCGAGGGCTGGCCCGCGATCTACGACCGGGCCTACCTGCAGGAGAACATCGCGGGCGGCGAAGGCTTCGACTGGTTCTATGCCAGCGCCGCTGACCGAAGCGCGCAGGTCCGCACGCCGATCGCAGACGGTGCGGCGGCAAAGCCATGGGTCTTCCGCTACAAGGATCTGCGCGCTTGGTGGTCGAGCGCGCATTACGACCGTCCGGGCGGGGTAGAGAGCGGGACGCCGACGGCATGGGTGCCGCAATCCAAGCCGATTTGGTTCACCGAGCTCGGATGCCCGGCCATCGACCGCGGCACGAACCAGCCCAACGTCTTCTTCGACCCGAAATCCTCCGAGAGCTTCGTGCCGTACTTCTCTCGCGGCTGGCGGGACGACGCGGTCCAGCGCGCCTATCTCGAGGCGACCTACCTGTTCTGGGGCGAGGCCGCGAACAATCCTATCTCGTCCGTCTACGGCGGCCGCATGGTGCACGTCCCCGAATGCGCCGCCTGGACGTGGGACGCGCGACCCTATCCGTTCTTTCCGGCGCTGACCGGCGTCTGGACGGACGGCGCGAACTGGCGGCTCGGCCACTGGCTGACCGGGCGGCTCGGCGCGGTGTCGCTTGCCGCGCTCGTCCGGCATCTCTGCCTGCGCGCCGGGCTGCCCGAGTCCCGGATCGACGTGACCGGCCTCTGGGGCGCGGTTGAGGGTTATGCCATCACGGCGCTCGAAAGCCCGCGCGCCTCCATCACCACGCTGTCGCGCCATTTCGGCTTCGACGCGGTCGAGACCAAGGGCGTGATCCGCTTCGTCATGCGTGGGCGGGCGTCCATCACCAGCCTGACGCACGACGATCTTGTCGCAGCCCGCGAGGGCGACCTGCTCGAATTGACCCGCGGCCAGGAGACGGAACTGCCGCAGGCCCTGAAATGGCAGGTCGCCCGCGCCGACGAGGATTACGACTCGGCCCTCGTCGAGGCGCGGCGCATCACGGTGGACACGACCCGGATCGCGTCCGAGTCCTTCCCGATGGCGGTGCCGCCCGAGGAGGCCGAGCGGCGCTGCCGCCGCGCGTTGATGGAGGCGTGGGTGGGGCGCGAGACGGCGGCGTTCCGTCTGCCGCCCTCGCGGCTGGCATTGGATCCAGCAGACGTCGTGACGCTGGCACATGACGGGAGGCACATTCCGCTGCGGCTGGTCTCCATCGCCGATGCCGATGCTAGAGGTGTCGAAGCAGTCCGCCAGGATCGCGAGGCCCACGACCTTCCGCCCGGATCGCCAAGACCGTCCTCACTCTCGAAGGCTGTAGTGTTCGGCGCACCCGAGGTGCTTCTGCTGGACCTGCCGCAACTGACAGAGGATCAACCCGCGCATCGGCCCTTCGCCGCAGCGCACGCCGTTCCTTGGCCGGGCGAAATGGCGGTGTTCCTCAGTCCCTCTACCGATGGCTTCGAGCTGCTGACGACATTTGGCGGCCGTGCCCGGATCGGAACGCTGGTCTCGGATTTCTTCGCGGGCCCGACCTCGCGCTTCGACCTCGGCAATGCGCTGGTGATCGATCTGCTGACCGGCACACTGGAAAGCGTCACCGACCTGACGCTGTTCGGCGGGGCCAATGCGCTGGCCATCGAGAGCGCACCCGGCACGTGGGAAATCGTGCAGGCCGGCGTGGCAGACCTGATTGCGCCGGGCCGTTATCGAATGATGCGCCTGCTTCGTGGCCAGCGCGGCACGGAAACGGCCATGGCTAATCCGGCTCTTGCAGGCGCTCGAGTGGTAGTGCTCGACGAGGCTCTTGCGTCCCTCCCGATCGCCGAGGCCGATCTCGGGCTGTCGTGGAACTGGCGCATCGGTCCTGCAAGCCGGTCTGTCAGCGACGAGACATATGTCGCGGCCTCCTTCAACCCGGTTGGCGTGGGTCTGCGGCCGTTTTCAGTCGCCCATGTCGAGCAGCCATGGCGCAAACCACGTGCGACGGGCGATCTGACCATCCGCTGGACTCGCCGGTCCCGCGCACTCGCGGCCGACAACTGGGGCGCGGTCGACGTGCCGCTGATCGAAGAGGTCGAAGCCTATGAGGTCGAGATCCTCGATGGCGCAGCGATCAAGCGGGTGCTGATCGCGACCACGACCAGCGTGATATACACAGCCGCCCAGCAAACGGCCGATTGGGGCGCGTTGCTCGGCCCCGGCGACACGCTCGACATCCGCATCTTCCAGCTCTCCGCCCTGACCGGTCGGGGCGCGCCCAAGACCGTCACGCTTCAACTCTGAGGACCGCTATGTCCGACACCACGACCAATCTGCTGCTCCCGTACATCCTGGCGGCGCAGGCCCAGAAACATGTCACCCACAACGAGGCGCTGCGGCTGCTCGACGGGCTTGTACAGCTTTCCGTCCTCGACCGGGACCTGACAGCGCCGCCCGCCAGCCCCACCGATGGCGACCGCTATATCGTGGGCTCCGGCGCGACGGGCGACTGGGCGGGCTGGGACCTGAACGTCGCGCTCTGGACCTACGGAGCCTGGCTGCGTCTGCCGCCGCGGACAGGCTGGCGGGCTTGGGTAGAGGACGAGGGCCTGCTGCTGGTCTACGATGGCGCGGGCTGGATCGGGGCGACGCCCGCCGCGCTGCAGAACATGGCGCTCCTCGGGGTCGGCACCACGGCGGACGCCTCGAACCCATTCTCGGCCAAGCTCAACGCCGCGCTCTGGACGGCAAAGACCGTGGCCGAGGGCGGCACCGGCGATCTGTTCTACACGATGAACAAAGAGGCAACGGGCGACGATCTCGGGCTCACGCTGCAGACCGGCTTCGTGACCAAAGCGCTGGTTGGCCTGTTCGGCTCGGACAGATTCCGGCTCGTGGTCTCGGCCGACGGCAGCACCTTCTTCGACGGGCTCAGCGTCGACAACGCCACCGGCATCGTCGACCAGCCCCGTCTGCCGCGGTTCAAGGCCTACACGAACTACGACAACTATGTCGGCGTCGGGACCTGGACGAAGATCGGCCTCAACAACACCGACTACAACGATCAGGGGGCCTTCGACGCCGGGACCAACCTGTTCATAGCGCCCGTGGACGGCACTTACCACCTTGGCGCGACTCTGCTTTACAAGGTCAATTCCAGCACAGCGGCCCGGATGCGTGGTCGTCTCGTGTTGAACGGCGCCACCGAAGTCCGGGGCTCCTATGGTGAAATCAGCGGCGCGCATGTCTCGGAAGCCACGGCCCTCTGGCTGCAGGCCATGGTGCCGCTGACGGCGGGCGATACAGTTGAGCTCCAGGGGTATTTCCGCGCGCAGGATGGGTATTTCGCGGCCGATCGCACGTCCCTTTGGGGCTGCAAGATCGGCTGAGCGGCGGGAGGATTACCCCATGACACCACCCCGATCCGATCAGGGCTTCGTCCGCATGCCCGACGCCGAGTTCGAGGCCATTCTAGCACGCGCCGCAGAAGAGGGCGCGAAACGCGCATTGGCCGATGTTGGACTCGATGGTGAAGAGGCAGCGCTCGATATCCGCGACCTGCGATCCTTGCTCGACTGCGTCCGGCTGGTGCGCCGCACCGCGATGCAGACCGCCGTCCGCATGATCATCACGGGCGTGATGCTGGCGCTGCTCGCGGGCATCGCGATCAAGCTGAAGATCTTCGGCAGCGGTCCATAGCCGCTCGCCACTTCAAACTGTCAGTCCAATCGACCCGTCTACGAGGCGGGTCTTTTCGTTTCTGGAGGATACCATGACTACGACCTTTTACGACCATTGGCGCGATGTGCCGGAGAAAGCCTGGCGCTGGCCGAATTTCAGCCCGGCCGAGATCGCCTGCCGGGGCACCGGTAAGCTGCTTGTAAACGAACCGGCGCTCGACAAGCTGCAGGCACTGCGCGAACGGCTGGGCAAGCCGTTGATCGTCCGCTCGGCCTATCGCAGCCCCGAGCACAACCGCGCTGTTGGCGGCGCGACCCGGTCGAAGCACATGGATGGTGCGGCCTTCGACATCGCCATGACAAACCACGATCCGGCGGCGTTCGAGACGGCCGCACGTGCGGTTGGTTTCCTCGGGTTTGGATTTTATCGGCGCTCGGGGTTCATGCATGTCGATCTCGGCCCCACGCGCCAATGGGGCGAGCGCTTCCCAGTCCGCGCGACTGCGTTCGCCGAAGAAACGCCACCAGCGCGCGAAGTGCTGGCCGACAGCCGCACCATGAAGGGCGGAGGCGCGGCTGGCGTGGCAACGTTGGGCGCAGCCGGGGTCGAGGTGGCGCAAGGCGTCCTGGCAGAGACCCAGACCGCCATCCTGCCGCTCGTGCCGTATCTCGACACGCTCCGCTGGGTGTTCATCGCCGTCGCGCTCGGCGGTATCGCGGTCACGATCTACGCGCGGCTCGATGACTGGAATCGGGGACGGCGGTGATCGCGAGCGTTCTTGGCAGCATCGGCACCGCCCCATGGGCAAAGGCCGTGCTGCGCTACGGTACAATCGCGTTCGCCATCCTTCTGTTCCTGCTGGCCCTGCGCCGCTCCGGCGAGCGCGTCGGTCGCTTGGCCGGGCAACTCGAGACCATGGAGAAAACCAATGTGGTTCAGCGAAGGATGCTGGAGGCAGCGGCTCGCCGTCCTCGTGATCGGAGCGAGCTGGTTGACCGGTTGCGCGACGGCGGATTTTGAAGCTGGCGGCGTGGCAGCGTGTCCGCCGGTCGTCGAATACAGTAGAGAATTTCAGGCGCGGGCTGCCGAAGAATTGGCGCTGCTGTCGGAAGGATCAGCCGTTGCCGAAATGATGGTCGATTATACGGTGATGCGGCAGCAGGCCAGAGCACGCCGTTTCGATTTTCACAGTAGATGAACCTTTCGAATGTGATCTCGAATTGCGGTTCGGCCGACGGCATAGCTTTGTGTTCGCTTATTGTGTCTATGACTGACCTAGCTGCTTCCCCTAGGAACTCTCCTAGGGGAAGCAACATTGCTTGAAGCTCTAGTGGTCTTTACGAGCGATCCCGCTCTACTCGGCGAAGCCAAACCGACACATCTGACGGGATCTTTCGAAGATCATATGCCGATGCCTTCATGTAGCCGCGCATGGCATCAAATTCAGGCAACCACATCATGACGCCCTTAGGGATCGCTGTGAAAAGCGGGTGAGGATGCGGGAGATCGAGGTCTTTGATCACAGCATCTTCTTCAGGGGTGGGTGGCACAGCGGAAACAAACCAGGTTTTGCCCTTGTAACGAATTGTCCGGTCGCGCAGCGTATCCGCAATTGCAGCCTCTTTTTCTTTGCGGTGTGCAGGGCGCTTTGGCGACTTGCCGTCTGCAAAAGCATCCAGACGATGAGGCGCTTCACCCCTCCGGGCTTTAACAGCGGCGGCGATGTAGATCAGGATGACCTGAATGAGCTCGACCGCAAACGCGATCACGAGACCTGTTTCGCCGACGGCATCAGTGTCGCGCCCCTCGATACGGGCCGCAACGGCTTCCCAAACACTTTCGAACCCTGCTGCAGGAGTAAGATCAGTCAGACGAGGGGTGGAAATCGAAGTCCCTATCAGGTCCTCGATGACCAACAACGTGGCGGCGATCGCAGCCGCATAATCCGGGTCCGTGCAAGTGCGGGTGCGCCCGTTGTCAGTCCATCCGACGGCGGGGTCCATATCCGAAGCCATCGACGATAATGTCGCCCTGGCATCAATAAGAGCTTGATCACGGAACAGGTCGCGCAAGGCGTCGACCTGCAAGTTCACAACGCTTTGGCGCGGTTCGGCGATGCTAAGCGCATCGGCGGCGTCCTCAACAGCATAGGCCCAGTCCTGCACTGTGACGCCAATCGCTTGCGCCTGATCAGCATGCAAGATGCTGCGGCGCTGGATCGGACCTTCGCCAGCAATGCTGGACTCGGCGCAAGTTCCACCCTGAGAGATCTCGGTCTCCGCCTTGCGTGTCGCTGCCAGCGACAACGCATCTGTGGCTCGGACAAGTTCCAACGCTGCAACACGCGCTGCATCAGCAGAGGCGAGAACAGGAGCACGGGCTTCATCCGCGGCTCTTGTCTCCAAGGTCATGGTCTCCAATTGGAAGACAGCCATGCCCGAACTCAACGCCATAGACGCGAACGAGAAGGCCGCGCCAACAAACGCTGATGCGACTGTCCCACCCAAGGTTGAGAAGACGCGGCGCCATGCCGAAACAACCAACAGCTGGAGCAGCAGGGCCACGCACCATGCCAAGATGGCCAACGTCACCTCGGGATCTGCATCAAGAAGAGATCCGGCAAGGGCTTGAACCGCGCCAACTGGCCCGGCGAACCGGACCAACAGGACCGCAACACCACCGCTGGCCAGCCAGGCCGAGACGACGCTAATCACAATTACAGGTAGTGGCATTTTCGCCTCCTTTTTTGGTGGACTATTCTAGTAACGCGGCTGCTGTAGCGGCTGCCTCGTGAATTGGGCCTAGGGCACGGTGATCGAGCTCAAGCTCATCAGGATGAGCCGCTAGCGAAAACGTCACGAAGTGACGGTCCGCACAGCGAACCAAAAGAACGCTTCCACGTTGGAGGTTGGCTCCGTTGAACGTATGCGTCCCGGTCTTCCCACCGATGACAACGCAATCGTCAGGCAGGCGCGTGCCTCGAACCAGCGGTGACAGAGTGCCGCCCTCACGCACTGGGGCCGACAGGACCTCCAAGATGTCCGAACGGATTTCGGACGTGAACCCGAGACCGTCGAGATCGAGCGCGGCACCAAAGTATGCATCTCCGGCGGGGTGAACGCCTTGTGCTTCGCCGTGCAAAACGGCGCCAAGCAGGATGCCAAAACGATATGGCGGCAGCCGAGTATCAAAGCCCAAGACAGCGTCCCGAGCCCTTAATACAGGATCGACTGGCGCCTGGCCGATATATCCCAAAGCCTCGCGGAAGTCCTGCAACTGCGGGTCAAGCCGCTGGGCGAGTGTGAAGAATACGTCGTTGTCGCTTCGCGCGAATGCATCCGCGAGGGGGACGCAATCGCCACCGGGCAAGCAGACTTCTGTGATACCTTCCCTGACCGCAACCATCATGATCGCGATCTTGTTCAGCGACGCACCGTGCCATGGCGGGAGGCCTGCGGTTGCATCCGCATCGCTACCGAGCGGCGGGTAGATCGCGCCACTACGCTCGCCATAGAGCGCGAGAGGCTGCATCTCGGTGGTGGTGATATCGAACACAGCCACAGCCGCTTCCACCCCGTCCCACCCAAGGGCGTCCCAATCGGCATAGGCATCTCGAACGGCCTCAAGCACCGCACTCTGGACCGTGGGCTCAAGAGAAGTTGCACCGCCACCACTTTCGCTAAGCATGACGGTTTCTCGCAAAGACGTGGTCGTTCCAGGGAAAGCGTGCGGAAGGGGCGAATATGAAATGGCTTCACCAGAAACGATCAAACGACGGGTGTCTCTCCATCCCAATTCAGCTGCATCACGCTGCTCCTTGGGCAAACGGTGCCAATGTGGCTCACCATCGAGGCAGAAATCATTGCCACCACAATGAGATCGCAGATCGGCGAGCGCCCACTCAGCATCCTCCTCGGAGTCAGCAAGGTTCCAAACACACAGCGCTGCGCCGGGACCAACATGGCCTGCCCATCGCCGCGCCAGGTGATCAGTGATGCCTCTCGCGCCGACCATGGGGACCGGCAATCCTGCAGCGCGCGCGTAACGGCATTGATCAGCGAGAGACGTGGGCTCCGCCGTTCCAAGCAACGCCATCGATCCAAGCTCACCAGCGCGATGAGGAACGGCATTCTCCACAGATGGGGCAAGACCAACAAACGCAACACGGTCGGCATTCGTTGTGAGATACCGAGCGGCGTAGATCGAGGCCGCCACCATAGACAGGATCTTGTCGCCGACGGACGGGTCGTGAACGTGCGCCAGAAGCTCGAATACCGAAGCGATTGGCCCCGTCACACCGCTGCGGTCTTCTTGACCTGTGAGGGCTTCGCGAAGGACGCCCCGAACTCGGCGGAGTGGGCCACGCAAATCGTGCCCCCAGTAAGTCTCGTCGACCCACAGCGCTCCTTCGATCGAGCGATAGGCCTCGGCATGTGCCAAAGCGGCTTCAGGCCCAAAAGGGACAGTCAGAACAGGGCGCGCTAGCTCATCTCCGACTTGGTTTAGGGGTTGCGGGCAAGCGCTATCCGGCAGAAGGGGAACGACGTGGATCAGCTGGCCCGAGTCGTCGCGGAGCGCAATAGTTTCAGCGCAGTCGGCATTCTGGCGGACAAGCGCAATCTGCGCCTCGATCTGATCCCAATTACTCCCAACAAACGCGCAAGTGGCTGCGACGCCGGCTAAGATGGCAACCGTTGTACCGATCAGCACGAACTTGAAGGCAGGCACTGCAGCACCGCCGACATTTCCAAGCGTTGAAATCGTGGATGCCGAGGTGTTGTGCAGAAATGCTGCCGCTCCAGAAACTAAGGACGTTAGACTCAGGGGCAGGGTTTTCGTCGACCAAAACCGCAACCCTTCCCAACCGCGCGAACGATAGCCTTCGCTGTAGACATCAAGAGGATGACGGTGGCGCTCTTTCACGGCTCGACCAAAGGCATTCTCGCGATCCCACCGATTCCGGCCCGCAAGATAAGGGTCGTCGAGAGCATCGGCGTCCGAAACCTCTTCATCTTCATGGAAGTCATGATGGAAACGGGTCATCAGCGTGTACCCTTCTTCCGGGGGCGAGATCCGGATGACGCTGTCAGGCCCTTGACCAGCGAACGCAGGAAGGCCGCCGTCGTCGTCGCCAGCATCGCGCCGGTTAGAGCACCAGTCGCGGCAAGGCGACCGACCATCTGGGCAAAATCATCCAAGGCTGCGCCAGGCCCACGGGCGTCAAGAAGGACACTAACGACACCGAGCGCCAGGATCGTCGCGACGGAGATCGCCACGATACGGACACGAATGAGGAGACCAAAGACCAAGGCAACGATCGCACCAGCCGCAAAATCCGCACCTGCGAATGTCATGGCATGCTCAGTCATTACAGGCGCCCCCGCGAAACCAGTCGCAGAACACGCATCGGACCGCGCCAAAGGGCGAACAAGACAAGCCCACCGACAACCACCCCGATGAGCGCTGCCGCGGCATCACGACCGGCGAACGCCGTGACCAATGCCTGAAGTGCTCCCAAGACGAGGAAAACGACTGATAGGAATGGAACCGCATCGGCAAGTGCAGGATGGAGGTCAACACTATAGAACCGGGCGACCTCCAGCGCTGTGACTAACAGTGGTGCGAGCAAAGCGATGCGGGCATTGACCACGATAGCAATCGCACCCGCGACCGTGCCGAAGGCCAATTCGGGACGCCCAACAAGCGCGCCGGCTTGAAGAAGCAGGTTGTCCAGCAGTGTGGGAAGGGCGTCTAACATCATGCTGCCCCTTGCAAAACGCGTTCGAGCTTGAGCATCAAAAGCCGGTCGAGATAGCCGCGCCCGGGGGTGTCCGAGAACTTCAAACAGAACGTATCGCCCTCAACGGTCTGCCCAACGAGCGCGGGGTGCTTCCCCTTGAAACGGATAGCAACATTGCTCGCGCCTAGCTTCTTTGCGGCGCGTAGGAGCTCACGGTGACGACGGCGGGCGCTCATGACCGCACCTCTGCCGACTTAGTTTGGCACCGCTTCAGAAGATTGCGCACGTCCGCGTCAATCTTGGCCATCTGGATCGCAATGCTGAAATTCAGATGGGGAGAGTTGCAGGCCATCCAACGAACTTCAGCAAGGAGCGGGCTAGTGACTTCGCCCTCGTTCGGGTGGCCAAACTGGCCGAGGTCGTTTTGCTCACACATCAATCGCCTCCTTCACAAAGTTGATGTGCGGAGAAGGATCCAGTTAATGCTGCTTTGGAGATATAAGTCGTTGCGGTTGGGCTAGTGTTGGCTGCTGGTCGGGAACGTAGAACACCGACCAAAAACGCTGCTCAGGAGCCAAGCGGTCAGCAAGCCATCACTAGCGCAAATGGCTTGCGGAACATCATCGAATTGCATATCCGGGGCGCGCATCGGATAGCCGCTTTTTCGATCTAGCTATTTGTAAACGTTGTTTTTTATCCGACAACGCATGCTAATGGAGTTCGCGCTACGCGCCTTCCACAGGAATTGGCTCCGTTTTAAGCCGGTCCGACGGGACAGCGAGAACAGGCCACTGGGCCCGATGTTGGCCGATGATCTACCACGTGGTAACGCTGCGTTGACGTAGTCCGCTACAATTTGCAAGACCGGTTGAGCCGGTCTTGGCCACCTAGCTGGTCCAGCAAGTGGTTCAACTGAAAAACCAGCGACGATCGTTGCAAAAACCAGACGTCAGACGGCGTTGGTCATCAAGCAACATTCCAAACACACATTGCAAACCGCCAACGTTGACGGCCAACGTTGGCCGTCATATCATTAAGGTGACCGCAAACTTAAGCTCTCATGAGGCATCCTGATTCGCTCGGACAGTTCCCCACCTAGGCCCGCCGCGGTCGCAAGTCAGGTCGACGAGTTGCTGGAAGCAGCCGCAAAGTCGATCATTTCAGATGGGGGGTACAAGTACCACACGGAATATGGCGTGCCATCAAAAGCCGAACTGCTCAAACTGTTCTCAGGTGATTTTAAAGGAAAGCTCTCGGGCTGGCGCAATGCCACACCACGGAGTGGAACGCCCATGTTTCAACTCCATAGGACCGAAGACCTAATAGCAATTTTTTGCTACGATGATGAGCGTATTTTTCGATCACGCAAACCTTTGGTGGCTTCCCGTCGTAAAGCTGAATATCTCGCATTTTGGAACGCTATAAATGAAGGCCATTCGACGCTCCTAAACGATGTGCAGGCATCTCTTAAGAGCTATAAATCGGAATTATTGAGTTATTATTCCTCGAAATCCAGCGGCTCAGAAAGCACCGATGACGATAACCAAATAGACAAGCCGCAAAGAACGGAAGAGGTGCCAAGTAGAAAGTTTACAGATGCCGTTCTATCATACGCACAGTATCTGAAGGAAACTCACAGAAACCACATGGTGGTTGAAGTGCGGAACAAAATAACTCGAATCTTTCACCTGATTGGAATGAACAAGGAACGAGAGGCGCTTGGCGACCTTGCTTTGGAGGCGACGTTTATTACGAGAGACCCTATTTCTAGAGCGGAAATATTAATCGACGATTTAGGCTGGGCTCTCCATCTCCAAGATAGGACACCCGAGGCGGCTTCAAACATTAAAGATGCAATTGACTTACTTGGGGGGCTTGAGGAATTATCACCTGAGCTTGAAGTGCGCGCGGGACTAGCCGTGGCGAAGGCTTTTCGCCATCTATCATTGTTCGAGAGTACTAGAAGCGCATCGGAGGCGCTTCTAGAAAAAGGCGAACGCGTCATATCCAGGTTGAAGGAAGATGATGTTATTGCATCTCTATTTTCAGGCGAAATTAAGCGAGACGAAGCGCAATTGATGCATGCAAGATCTTTGCTTCTTGCAAAGTATCTTGGAGTTGAAAGTGAGGGAAGTATTGACCTCTCGAATAGCATTGTATTGGAGGAGGCGCGCATTGCTAGGCAATTAGCGAATGATGCAGCATCGTCGTTTTCCGAGATAGGGGATATGGAAAGACAAGCCAAGGCCCTTACACTACTAGAGCGACTTCAAGATGCTCTTGGTGAACGAATGAGTGCAATCCAAACAAAGGCGCTTAGAGACGACATCCAGTCGCGATCGGGAATTGACCGTCAGTTCAACGTCAACTGATATCTGCAGAACTGAAACTCAAACGGAGAAGAAGAGCATGGAAGAAATTGACATCTTTGACGCAGACCTGCGTCCGCTTGGCAAAAAAGATCGCAAGCAAGCACACCAGGATGGAGACTGGCACAGAACCTTCCATCTTTGGGTGGTTGGCGACCATAAAGGTGGCTCAATGCTGTACCAATGGCGATCTGCGGATGCAAAGAACTTTCCAGACATGCTTGATGTAAGTGCCGCCGGTCACTTAATGTCAGGCGAGGCAATGGAACAAGGTATTCGGGAAGCAACCGAAGAGCTCGGAATTCCCCTAGACATCCAAGACGTTCATGACCTTGGTTTCCGCGTCGAGGTTGCTGACCAAGCGAACGGACAAAAAAATCGCGAGTACCAGGGCGTTCACATGCACCATACCTCGCTGGACTTAAGTGCCTTCGCTCCCCAAGTAGAGGAAGTAGCTGGGCTCTATTGGGTTCCTCTCAAAGCAGGAATGGATCTGTTTTTGGGAGAGACAAAAACAGTAGAGGCAAGCGGCATATATTTTGATAAAGGGTCTAATAAATGGCAAAGTTCTGTTCGTGAATTCTCAAAAGAAAAGTTCCTGCCAAGAATACAGCAGTATTACTTGACCGCGCACATCATGGGTGAGCGTTTGCTCGAAAGCAGGTTTCCTCTAGCAATTTCGTAGTAATGACAAACGCAGCTGCTCAGACTTATGGACGTTTTAAATTGCTGTGACTTCCACGGAGATATGCTCTCCCGACTATTGTCCTAAGATCTGATTGCGATACTGCAGCTTGTGTTCAGCACGTGCATGACGGGCATGTTGCACGAACCTTATTGTTTGTAGGATGGGCGCAACAAATGGCACCAGAAACCGAGAGAGTGGGGCTAGCTGCTTGCCGGTTATCCGATGGGTATCTGCACTTTGGCCATCTCAACGGTTGTTTCATGAGCGATGAATGCGCCCAAGTCGATACATATATATTCCTAATTCAAGATGAGTTCGTTGATCGGAAAACATCTCCCGACTACGATGAACGCTTGGTGCGTTTATTTAGGTCAGTCAAGGCTTTAGCGCCAACTGGTCCAGATGTTAAAATCATTCGTCAAACGACGCTTAAACCCGTATATGCTACATTACACGCTTTCCTGGAGGAAATTTCGCCAGCGACATTGGTTGCGGATACTAATCCAAAAATTCACGATAATGTTCTGTCCGGATCGAGTCTGTCGGAGTTTGCGTTTCCGTTGAACGAAGTTTGTAACCTTCTTTCGGTCAATGCGGATTTCGCATTCTACAATGACGACAACGAGCGTTTTGTGTTTCTAGCTAGACGTTTGAGGAAAAAAATCGCACGCCTTGACGGAGGCATTAGGCTTTCTCGGCCGGAACTCAAGCCTGGCAGAGTGCAAAGGCTTCTGGGCTACAACTACATGAAAATGTCAAAGTCTAATGGAAACGCAATTCGCTTGGGTGTGGCCGATGATGCCGTTCGGCGAGATGTCGAGCGGCTCGGAAGCATCAGATGGCTCAACAAGCAGGGAGCTCGGTTTAGGCATGCTATTCGAGGTGACGCGTCGGGGATTTTAACGCCAGAAAATTTTCCGCTTCAGAACTTTGCTTTTGCGTTTCTAGAGGCACCGCAACGAATTATTTGCTCGCAGGCCGACATAAGCAATGGGATCTCATTGTGTCAGGATTATGCGGCTAACGTTAATAGAATTGTTTGCGATGCGGTTGGAAATATTCACTCTGAGCTCAGCACGACTCTCGAAGAGTTAGAGGCAATGGAGGCAGAGGTTGTCAAAGGCGTCCGGTTCCGAATGGAGGAGGCTCTTCATTGACGCGCTTCTTGTTTTTAGTCCGCCACGCCGATTCAACTAAGAATAGGAAGGGGACCTTTTCTGGCGACAATATTAGCGACGAAATTACCAGAGAAGGCGAGCTGGAAATTCGATGCATGGTGGCCGGTTTGAAAAATCGGCTTGCGGAGTATGATGTAGGCTCTTCGATTGTTTGCACGGCCAATTCGGGCCGGGCGACTCACACTGCTGAGGCTATTTCGAACTCCCTTTCAATGCCAGTGGCTACATACAGCGAACTTGGATCAATTAGGTCGGGGCGTTTGTCGGGCGTGACGGAAGAAACCGCGAGAGGGGATTACGCAGAATATATGCGGTGGCTTGATTTATACCGCGTTGGATTAGCGTCTTCTTATGATATTCCCCGGCCCGAAGATGCCGAACCACTAGTTTCATTTGAGGCTAGGATTGAGGCCGTTCTGACCCAGATTCTTTGCTCGCCAGAAGAATCAAAAGTTGTGGTGGCTCATAGGTCACCGATAACCGCTATTTTGTTGAGTTTTGCGCGAAAATACCACGGCTACCCACTTGATTTTTTTGGCTTCGTCCCGCTGTCAACGTGTGGAATTAGCCTTGTGAATATTGAGGCTGGTCGAATCGAGTTTGTGGACAGCAAGCCTGATTCTGTCCTCTCCTGCGAGTGATTTTGCGCAACAGTTCTGTTGCAACCACGTTAAAATGTCCCTGGGTCTGCAAAGTAGAAATGTCCCACCTGTGCGCTGAGGTGAGCAAAGCCTGACAGGGCAGAGACCTCAGATATCGCAGCCCTGGCCGGCTTTGCGTGTGAAAATCAAATTTGTGACAATATGCGTGTAGGCTATGATGTCGAGCCGTCAATCTGCAAGCAAATGGCAATGACTTAGTTACTAGAATGTAGGGGGTGGGTGCTCGAGGTTTGGTCTTCCAACTAGAGAAGGTTCGACACCAGTCCTGTCCCCACCGCCACTAATTCCTTGTAATTATTTGATTTTACTGATAAGGCTTGCCTTTCTGAATTTTCGTTCCCACACCTGCTCCCACATTTTGCGTTTGATTGAATCGGGGGGTTTGGATTGAGTTCGGCATCAAGTCGGGGGTGGGCGGGGCACTTTGTGAACCGTTTCGCGCGGAGGCGGGGCGATAATCGCAGGGCTCCCCAGCAGCCGAGGCCCGCGACTCCCAGATCCGCCGCGCTATCGAGGCCAACCCACCAGGCCCAATCGCAGTTTGGAAGGTCGGACGCGACTTCTTTGGCGATCCATACTCCGGCAATTAGGTATGCGCCCCAGCGCAGTCTTTGGGATGACGCCAGAGCGGCGATGATTGCACCGATTACGACATGCCCGATTTGAACCCAAATGTAGAGCCATAGCCCCGGCCATCCCGTGCAGACATCGCTGAGGTGAAGCGTATTCAGATGCGCCCACATCATAGGTCCTTTTCCTCCAGCCCGGTGATGAGCCTTCGTTGGTCGTCTCGGTTGATTTGGCCGTAGCTGCGCAGGGTTGTTAGCACGTCGGTGTGGCCCAGATTTTGGGAGGTTGCGACCAGTTCTGCTACGGAATCGCAGGTTTTGGCGGCGTGGCGGGCGAGCATGTGTCGGAAGGCGTGAGGGCCGTAGGCTTGCAGGCCTGCATTTGTGAAGGCTGTGTTAACGATTTTGCGCGCGGGCTCTGTGGTTTTCCAGTGGGTGCGGGTGAAGCCTTGGGCGGCGAAGCCTCTGGAGGGCGTCGCCTTGAGCGCGGTTGCAGGGAACAGTGGATCATCGGGGCCGTAAAGCGCCACCTCGTCAAGGTATGTGAGCCAGTCGGTCAGGGCCGCTTCGGCCTCCTCAAAGCCCCGGGCAAAGAATGTGTCGATGGATTTGCCAAACTTGGTTGCCACCTCGCGCGGGTTTTGCGTCACGGATTTTTCACCGAGGTCGACGTGTTTGATCTTGAGCGACGTCAGCGCTTCGACGCGAATACCCGTGAGACACAAGAGAGCAAAAATCGCCTTGTCGCGCCTCTGGCGGGGTGTTCCATTCGGCATGCGATCAAGAGCGCGCTTGGCTTGGCGTATGCTGGGGGCCGGGAGTTCAGGTGCGGCGCGGGCTTCGGCTTCATCGCGTAAGGACAGGCGAAAGTAATCGGCATCTGCGGCTTTGATGCGGCGGCGAAACCCGTCCTGCTGCGAGAGCCACAGGAT
Organism: Aliishimia sp.; assembly: GCA_963678085.1. Classification (GTDB taxonomy): domain Bacteria; phylum Pseudomonadota; class Alphaproteobacteria; order Rhodobacterales; family Rhodobacteraceae; genus Aliishimia. Next base: position 2,595,851 of record OY782680.1, on the reverse strand, counting down.
AAATTCGCGTAATGTCGCCATGATCGCGCGCCGCGTGGATTTGCTCAATGGCTTGCCATGCGTGCCCCAGGGCGAAATCATGAATGGTTAACATGCGAGAATTTTGGTCCTGAATGCGGGGTTAATTGCAGCCTTGAGGCGTTTTCGCTTTATTGAGAGAGATGAAGGCTCACGCCTTAGCATGTTGAGAGCGGTCCGTCGGATGGTTGCAAGGTTCTGGGCGGAATGGTCCTTTCGCGTTCGGCATTCATCCTCGCGGAACGCGACATCAAGCGCCCAATGCAGATTGTTCTCGATGCTCCAATGGGCACGCACGGCGGCAGCGAGGCAAACAGGATCGGGCGGCAGGGACGAGATATAAAGCCGCGTCTGCATTGACGTTTTTTCCGTCTTCTTGATCGTCCGCCGCGTCGTTACAGCAACGATACTGGCCAGCCCCTTCCAGTGTGGATGACGCTCAGCGAGCCATGCTGCATCTGCGGCGCGGATACATCGCTCCTCAATCCGTCCGTGACCGACATTTGTTTCCTCATGGCTCGCACAGTCGGCTGCGAGAGCGGGATCGTCGACGAACAAGGCAGCATCGTTCTCCAGCGTCCCTTGGTTGCCCTTGAGCGCCAAGAGGTAGTCGGCCTTCTTATCCACGATCTTGCTGGCGATGTCCTTTTGCGTGCCCATAGCGTCGATGGTGATAATAGCGCCCTTGAGGGCACGCATGTCGAGAAGTTCGGGGATCGCAGTGATCTCGTTGCTCTTGTCGCCCACCGCTTGTTGCGCGAGCACAATCCCCGCCTCATGGGCATAGGCGGAGATCAAATGCAGCGCCCCTTATCCAGTGCCCTCGGGCCGCCCGCATCCTGTTTCGAGCTGCCATATTATTCGGGGCAAGGTCTTCCCATCGATGGCGAGCACACCTTTGATACTTCCAGCAAGGCCTGCGCTCCAGTTCCCGAACGCCGTTGCCAACCCTTGCAGATCGAGCCGCGCCAGCGTTCGCCGCAGGGTCTGCGACGGCGCAACCCCATGCTTGAAAGGCAGGTACAGCCTCAGCCAGTCCAAAAGTTCTGCGCAAAGGTCTTCAATCTCGTCAAAATCTTCCGCCCGACACAGCAAACCGACCAAAACGCTCAGCAAAATCTCGCCTATACCCAACTCACCTGAAAACCCGAATTTTCGGTGTCCGATTTCCCCTTTCATCCATCACCTTATCCGAAAACCGGTGCCCACTTTTCGGGTCGATGGAGTATAACGGGTAGAGAACCATGCCAGGTATGCGCGGATCCTCAATCTCTCCAATCTCATCTAGAAAACTTGTGTTCATTACCGAACCCTCCAAAGGTTCGGCAATCAGAATCCATTTCCTCGATCAGCGCATTAACAATTTATGATTCCGCCCTGGAAACAGGCTACAGCTCAAAGATGCACCACCCAAGGTCGCGCCAATGACGTTTATACGGCCGCGCTCTTGCCAGTTTTGCACCCCAAAGCAGCGTGTGCCCCGAAAGGAATAGCCATGCTTTCTGGGCATATCTTTTGCAAATCCGCTTTCGTCCAGATAGACAATCGAGCGTTTATCGCTCTCAAATTGCTTGATTTTATTTTGGAAACTACGCCGCGTTTCACTGTCCGCTTTGGGATGTGTCAGTGTTTTTTTTAATGTTATACTCCATCGACCCGAAAAGTGGGCACCGGTTTTCGGATAAGTTGATGGACGAAAAGGAAAAGCAACGGCGAAAAATTTGGGTTTTCAGGTGCGTTTGGTATAAGTTCAACTGCGCCAGCGCTGCGTGAATTGAACTTTGGCAAACCTTAAAGCGCTTTGCCCGTTCAAATTGATAGTCATCGGGGCGTTCTTCAACGTCTTTTTTCAGCATTTCCAAGTCAATTTTACGTTTTCTAGGCGCAGATTGATTCGGCTCGATGCGCTTTAACCAGCGTGTTATCGATGCAATACCGACCCCAAAGCGCTGCGAGGTTTGCGCAATTGTCAAACCCTCCTTCTCTCGAATTTTCAATACATGCTCGCGGAATGAAATTGGATAGATCATACCGAAATACAATCATAATTGGACGATTCGGCTGTACGGCCAGCCGTCCAACCCTCCAGCGTGAAAAGGATCGCACGCGCACGATACGCCTCTCCCTTGTTCCTGCTCTTCGAAAGCAATTGCAACTCACAGCGTATTTCCAATGTCGCCGTCACACGCGTCTTGCCAACCAAACCCACCTCCCTTGTTCTACCATCAAGGAATCACACGCAGGTTCGTGGGGCAAGCAATGAGTTTGTGCTTAGCTACCAAGGTAGAGATTAGAATGGGGGCACTCCGCGATCGGTTCAGGCCGTGTCTGGGTTGTTGGATTTTTTCTTTGGTGGAATTCCTCATGCCGTAGATGCGCCTGGTGACGCGATAGAAGATTGGCAAGCAGGCAACATAGCGGGGGCGGCTAAGAATACCGCCGAAGTCGTTCTGAATGCACATCCATTTAGCCGCAAAGCAAAGACCGTGAAGGAAGCTATTCGCGTGAGGCACTACACATCAAAGTCGAGATTAAGCAAGATCGAGGACGAGGGCACATTGGTTGCCAATGACAGCAACCGGGTTATTACGGTAGATGCGAAAGAAAAAGTAATGTCGCCGCGTGAGGCGGAAAAGACTCTAGGCATAAGTCGTGCAAGGGGGGCTGAAACAATCGAATTTGATGCTAACCTTGACGAAGTTGAATTCCGAACAAACAGTTTAACCGGAAAACTTGAAGTCACGTTTCGCGGCAATTTCGATCTAGATGGGCGAAACCCAACATTCGGACGAAACAGGAGAAGATAAACAATATGAATGGTTCAAATGACAGAGCTTTGGAAGAGGCTTATTTAGTGTTGAGTGATTTGCGATACCTACTTCATAGAGAGGTAAATACATGGGAAGATTATAGGAAAATTGCACAGGATTATTCCACAAGGATCGCGGAATCTGCGGACGCCATTCGAGAAATGCTTCCAGAAGAAGTTGTCGCCAAGCATGATGAACCTTGATCAGATGGTCGCATGCCAATTATAGCCAAACTATTTTGGAATGATATTGTATTTTGAGTTTTATTCACAGCGAGGTTCCGGTGGCTTACTCCCTTGATTTTCGTCAGCGCGCTATGGCTTTGCTCGCCGATGGTTACTCTATTGAAGACGTTTCGTCGCTTCTCAATGTTGGGACTGCCACTTTGTGGCGCTGGAATGCGCGCGCGAAAAGCGGACAGCTTGGCACTCAATACCCCAAGACACGTGGTTTTTACAAAGTGGATGAAGGCAAACTGCGTGCCTATGTTGAACGAAATCCAGACGCCTATCAGTATGAAATCGCTCGGGATTTAGGATTATCGCGCTCGGCTGTTCAATGTGTATTGCATCGCTTGCATATCACGCGAAAAAAAGACCCCACAATATCGCGAACGAAATGAAGAGCAGCGCGCAACATTTGCGCAAGACATAAATGCCTATCCTGAAGAATATCGCATTTATCTGGACGAAACTGGAATTTGCCATAAATCACAGCGCACCCACGCCTACAGCCCCAAAGGCCGCCCCGTACATGGCCTGACTTATGGAAAACGAAAAGGGCGGAGCAATATTATTGGAGCATGGACCAGCGAGGTCAAACTTTTTGCCACCCAGTGTTTTGATGAAACAATCAATAAAGAGCGTTTTCTGAATTGGGTAAAAGAGAAATTATGCCCCCATCTCGGACCGGGATTTGTCGTGATGATGGATAACGCACCTTGGCATAAAGGCGACGATATAAGAGAGCTTATTGAAAGCACCGGAGCTAAATTAATCAAATTGCCCCCCTATTCTCCCGACCTAAACCCGATTGAGCACGCCTGGGCTAATCTAAGAGATGCCATCAAAACAAATGCCAAGATGTTTACAGGCGCCGCGCAAAATATAAAGGCCCAGCTCAGAAACATGAATCATTTCAATTTGGCATGACTATAGTCCAAGATATTTGACGCCATTTGTTCTCTCCAAACTGTGAATTTGGAAAGACAGAATCACAAGTCCCCGCATCAGGGAAACTGGCTTCTTTCAAGCGATTGCCGTGCCCGGTTGACCGATGATCTGACAGGATAGAGATGCGTTTTCAAGTACGCCCGTCAAACGCCGCCAATCTCTCTGATCCGCGATCTGACGAAATCCACTCCGGTTCGGGACTTGAGGGACGCAAACACCGTTGGCAAGCCTTGGCGCATTCTTGCGGCGTCACGCTCCATCACCGACAGGTCGGCCCCCACATGCGGGGCCAGATCGGTCTTGTTTATCACCAGAATGTCTGACCTCGTGATCGCCGGGCCGCCCTTGCGGGGGATGTCTTCGCCAGCTGCTACGTCGATCACATAGATTGTCAGATCCGCGAGTTCCGGGCTGAACGTGGCTGATAGATTGTCGCCACCGCTTTCGATAAGCACAATCTCCAGATCCGGGTGGCGGGCCGTCATTTCCGCTACAGCGGCCAGATTGATCGAGGCATCTTCGCGGATCGCCGTATGTGGGCAACCGCCAGTTTCCACGCCGATGATCCGGTCGGAGGGCAGGATCTGCATGCGCATCAGCGCCTCGGCGTCTTCCTGCGTGTAGATGTCATTGGTGATCGCAGCGATGGAATGCGTGTCCTTGAAGGCTTCGCACAGGGCGGCGGTCAGCGTGGTTTTTCCGGCGCCGACTGGGCCACCGATACCAATGCGCAAGGGGCCATTTGGGCTGGTCATGTTCGGAATATCCTCGAATATTGGGTTTCGTGCCGCATCGAGGCGATATCACCAAGGAATGCGGTTGAGCTCAGGGTTGTGAGATCGCCCGAGGCGGCCAAGTCGGAAACCTCTTGGCACAGGGGTGTCAGCTCGCGCAGCAGGGTCTGTGCCTCGGTCTGGCCCACAGGCAACAGCCGCTGCCCGGCCGAGATCAGGTTGGACAGCATCGCCTGCAAAAACATCCGCAGGGTCACATCAAGCGGCAGGTCTTGCAGCGCCGCCGCGCGCCCCAATGCGACCGGATAGGTTAGTTGATCAAGTTCAGCTCCCCAGATCGCGCCGGTTACTTTGCCGAAGGCACCGCCCTGTTGGTCGGTTTCGAACAAGCGTTCGCGCGATGGGGCAAAGGCGCGGGCGGTTTGGTTCACCCGTTTGACCATATCCTCATCCCCAGCATGCCATGCGGCGGCCAGCAATAGGGCATCCGAGTGCCCCGCGCCGTGCCGCAGAACGTCAGCCAACCAATCGCGCAGATCTGGCCCGTTGCACACGCGCCGGTCATCCACCAACCTCTCAAGCCCGTGACTATAGGCAAAGGCCCCCACGGGATAGGCGGGCGACAGCCATTGGGAGAGCGTCAGAACGGCGTCAGTGTGCATGGCTGTGGGTGCGCCCATGGCCATAGGCGCCGCCTTCGGGGGTGAAGGGCTCGTGCACATCGTGCAAAGTCGCACCGAGTTTTTCCAGCATATCGCGGATCACGTGATCACGCTGGATCAGCAGGCGGTGTTCCTCAATCTGGCACGGCATGTGGCGGTTGCCGATATGCCAGGCCAGCCGCGTCAGATCGCCAGTGATTTCAAGCAGGTCTTCGGGCGCGGCGATCACCTCAATCAGGCGGCCATCGTCCAGCTTGAACGCATCGCCTTGGTTGAGGCTGGTGGTCTGGGGCAGATCAACAAGGAATTGTTCACCGCTGGCCGCGGTCAAGACCTTGCGGCGCAAGAAACGGGCTTCGTAATCCAGTGTTACACTGTCATCGCCATGATGCGAATGCTTGATATGGTGGGCTTTGGGAAGGTCGGTCATGGTTTGCGTCACTGCATTTTCCCGATGTCTGTATAGAGGATGTTATCGATGCTACTCGCGTCCTTCGTTCGGGTCAGGAGGGAGGTGCCGAGCGTCGGTAGGTAGCTGTAGGTTTCGACATAGTTTTCCTCGTCCGTATAGTCGAAGACAACCTCGTAGAACGGATAGCTGCACTTGCCGAAGGTGATCTGCGCCTCGGGACCGGAGGTCACCGTCGCGCCGCCCAATCCCGTCGTCGTCCAGGTCGCCGAAGGCTTGGGCGCGGGCCAGCTGGCGGCCTCGGGGCCGGACCAGATGTCCATGTTTTCGGGGTCGAGCTGCCCCTGCTTGATCGGGATCACGCTGAGCGAATAGATACCCTCACGTATGGAAATGAGAGAGCCGTCACCATCGGGGGACGTCACCTGGATAGTGGTCATGTTAGGTGTCGTGCCCGCCCGGTGATACTCCGTAAGCCCTTCGGTGGTGCGAAAGGTAATGCCCTTGGCCAGATCAGCCGCGGTGGGGCAGTCATTCGCAAGCGCGGGGGCGGCGGCCACACTAAGGGCGATCATCAAGAAAAAGGGTTTCATCGAAAGCTCCGTGGTTGAAAAATGGCAGATCTCTAGAACAGAAAATACCGCTGCGCCATCGGCAATGCCTCTGCCATAATCCAGTACCCTCTGTTCTCGACCCGCTAAGGGGTATATCCCAGGCCATCCCGTTCATTTCACAGCGGAAATCCTGACATAGCTGTATCTATCCAGCTTGCCATCATCGTCGTAATGCCCCGCCAAATACGACAGCCCGAGCTCTGGGAAATAGTGCAGGAGTTCACGATCACCAGCCGGTTGATACACCACGTCAACAGGGATCATGTCATAGCTACACTCGCCAAAGCTCTCCTTGGTCAAAGCACCAAAGACATATTCAACGTTGTGCGTTGCGTAACCGTACCCGTCGCCAAACACGTATTGCGCGCTCCAGTCGGCATTTGGCGTAGGCACTGGCATTTCCGAGGGCTGCATCGAATAGGCATAGGTGCTGCGGGTTCTGGCAATGGGTTTGCCATCTTCAATATCTATTGATTGCAAAAGATAGATGCCTTGGCCCAACAGCACATGGCTGTTGATCGCCCCTTCGACCTCATAAAGCGATAAAAGCACTCCGTTGCCATAGTTGCGAATGGTCTCACTCTCTTGCGCTTCGGCGGTAAAACGGATGCCCTTGTCCAGGTCCGCCGCTACCGGGCAATCCGCCAATACTGCCCCCGCGCTGAGCATCCCTAAGCAACTGCCAAGCAATACAGTTTTCATGTTTCAACCCCTCTCAAAGCCAAATTCCAACGCAGGTTAAAACAGAAAATACCGCTGCGCCATAGGCAGGTCTTCGACCGCTTGGCAATCGGCAGGTATCGGTAGAACGCCGGGCAAGCTTGATGTTCAAACCGTTTCTCCTATTAGATGCTGCAAGGGAATCAATTTAGCTTTCTCTCTCTGGTCAAGGAGGCTGAAGAATAGAGTATGAGGATATGGATATGAAAGCAAAAATAATCTCATATGGCGATCTCAAAAAGATGGGCAAAATTCCTCTTGCTCTACCAGAAGATCGTACGGTCCCTGGCTTTGATGAGATCAATCTCTTTAATTATCACAATGATGATGCACCTGTCGCATATATTGATGGTGACTTAAATATTGAGGGGAACCTCGTCCTTGACTCATTTTTTGTTGACCTATTTGCCGGGCATGAGGAAAAATTCGACTTTCGTAAAAAAGGATACTCATACACAAGTCTAGCTCTTGTATGGATTTCTGGTGGGCTGCAAGTTTCAAATGCCATAGCTTCAATGGAAACTGAAGACTATTCAGAGATACTTGTGGTAGAACAGGATGTGAAGGCCAAGTCCGTTATTCAAGGGGGTTTTACACATATGTTCCTTCGTGATCTTTCTGTAACTCAAATCCATTACTGCCAACAATGTGCCGAGGGATGGGAGTCTGTATTTGGCAAACGAAATCAGGCTGTCACTGTTGATAATAATTTTGTTTGGCGGTTTCGTAACCTGGAAGCAATCAAGATTCGCGACGATGCGTCTTTGATCACGCTTCAGAAAATGTTCGTCGCTCCACATAACTACTTCGGGAAAATGCACGAAGGGGAAGAGCCTGACCTCTTTTTTGAAGAGGAGGGCGAATACAATTTGATGCAGGATATTCTGGATGACAAGCTCATTTTTAGAAAGGAGGTTCTCCAAGATAACTGAATTCGGGCGCTTCGTGCCCCGAGAGGGGTGTCAAAACAGAAAATACCGCTGGGCCATGGGCAGTTCCTCCGCCGGTTGGCAGGTCAGCAATTCACCATCGGCGCGCACTTCGTAGGTTTCTGGATTTACCTCGATCTGCGGCAGGGCGTCGTTCAGGATTAGGTCGGATTTTCCGATGTCGCGCGTGTTGGTGACGGCGATGGTTTGCTTGGCCAGCCCCAGTGCGTCGCCGATCCCTTCGGCCTGCGCGGCGGCGCTCACAAAGGTGACGGCCGAGTGTTCTACGCTGCGCCCATAAGCGCCGAACATGGGCCGGGAATAGACCGGCTGCGGCGTTGGGATTGAGGCGTTCGGGTCGCCCATCTGCGCCATCGCGATTGTGCCGCCCAGCAGGACCATTTCCGGCTTCACCCCAAAGAAGGCCGGGTTCCATAGCACAAGATCAGCGCGTTTGCCCGGTTCAATACTGCCGATCTCATGGCCGATACCATGGGCAATCGCTGGGTTGATTGTGTATTTCGCAATATAGCGACGGACGCGGAAATTGTCGTTCTCGCCCTGTTCTTCAGCCAATCGTCCGCGTTGTTTCTTCATCTTGTCGGCGGTTTGCCAAGTGCGGATGAGTACCTCGCCCACGCGGCCCATGGCCTGACTGTCCGAGGCGATGATGCTGAACGCGCCCATGTCGTGCAGGATGTCTTCGGCTGCAATCGTCTCGCGGCGGATGCGGCTTTCGGCAAAGGCCACGTCTTCGGGGATCGACTTGTCTAGATGGTGGCACACCATGAGCATATCCAAATGCTCTTCCAGCGTGTTCACGGTAAAGGGGCGCGTGGGGTTGGTGGACGAGGGCAGCACATTGGCATCGCCGCAGATTTTGATAATATCCGGTGCATGGCCGCCGCCCGCGCCTTCGGTATGAAACGCATGGATGGTGCGACCTTTCATGGCCTTTACGGTGTTTTCCACGAACCCCGATTCATTGAGCGTATCAGTGTGGATCATCACCTGAACATCCATGTCATCGGCCACGGATAGGCAGCAATCAATCGCGCCGGGCGTGGTGCCCCAATCCTCGTGCAGTTTCAGTGCGCAGGCGCCGCTTTTGACCTGTTCGACCAGCGCATCGGGCAGGGAGGCATTGCCCTTGCCCGCAAAGGCGAGGTTCATCGGAAAGGCATCCGCCGCCTGCAGCATCCGGCCGATATGCCAAGGCCCCGGTGTGCATGTGGTGGCCAGCGTGCCATGGGCCGGGCCGGTGCCGCCGCCCAGCATGGTGGTCAGGCCTGAATGCAGCGCATCCTCAATTTGCTGTGGGCAGATAAAGTGGATATGGCTGTCAAATCCGCCAGCGGTCAGGATGCGACCCTCGCCTGCGATCGCCTCGGTGCCGGGACCGATGACAATATCGACGCCGGGCTGGGTATCTGGGTTGCCCGCCTTACCAATAGCGTGGATACGCCCGTCCTTGAGCCCCACATCCGCCTTGTAGATGCCCGAATGGTCCAAGATCAGAGCGTTGGTGATGACGGTATCAACCGCCCCGTCGGCCCGTGTGGTCTGAGCCTGGCCCATGCCGTCGCGGATCACCTTGCCACCGCCGAACTTGACCTCTTCGCCATATGGGCCGGTCAGGTCGCGCTCGACCTCGATGATCAGATCGGTATCGGCAAGGCGCAGGCGGTCGCCTGTGGTGGGGCCGAACATGGCCGCATGATCGGCGCGTGAGATTGTGGCTGGCATCTAGAGATCTCCCATCACCTGTTGATTGAAACCGAAAATCCGGCGCGCGCCTCCGATGGGGATCAGCGACACCTCGCGCCGCTGGCCCGGCTCGAAGCGCACAGCGGTGCCTGCAGCGATGTCCAGACGCCGCCCGCGCGCAGCGTCCCGGTCGAAATCAAGCGCGCTGTTGGCTTCGGCAAAATGATAGTGGCTGCCCACCTGCACGGGCCTGTCACCTGTATTGGCGACCATCAGCACCACCGCCTCTGCACCCTCGTTCAGGGTTAGCGTGCCCGGAGCAGGGAACAACTCGCCGGGAATCATTTGGTGCTCTTCAAGGCAAAGGTGGCTACGCCAACAAGGACCACAAGCGCAAGACCGACGATCCAGCCTTCGGAGCCATGAGGGTGCATATGTGCCCCGCCATGAGCCAGCGCCGGGGTGGACAAGATCATCAGGGGCAAAGCGTATTTCATTGGGTGTCTCCTATTAACGAATGGGGTTGTGAACGGTGACCAGTTTGGTGCCGTCGGGAAAGGTGGCTTCGACCTGCACTTCGTGGATCATCTCGGGGATGCCCTCCATGCATTGCTCGCGGGTGATCACATGGGCACCGGCCTGCATCATGTCTGCGACGCTGCGCCCGTCGCGCGCGCCCTCAACCACTGCATCGGTGATCAGCGCGATTGCTTCGGGGTGGTTCAGCTTGACACCGCGCGCCAGCCGTTTGCGGGCGACTTCAGCGGCCATGGCGATCAGGAGTTTGTCTTTTTCTCTTGGGGTCAGGTTCATCTTAGATCATCCAGCATCGAGGGAGGTCAGTGCGATAAAGCCGGTGCAGCACCGGGATCAGAGTTTGGCGCAGGGCAAAGCCATCCGCCGCCATAAGGCGCAGCACCAACATGTCAGGCGCGCGCAGGCTCGCGCCCGCTGCCCGGGGCAGCATCGCTCGGATCGGGGTCAGATGTGCCTCGGCGTCGGGGGCGATATAGACCAGCGCCGCCATTGCGCGCGCGCCAGCCGCAACACCTGGGCGATCCAGCTGTGCTTGCACATTATTCTCTAGCCGGACAGCGTCCAGATAGGCCAGGGCACCATCGCGATGGATCTCGACCCGGTCATAGAAGCGCACATCGTGTAGAGTTTCCCCCATTGCGATGCGGCCAAAGATCACCGGTTCACAGAACAAAAGCCGTGCATCCGCTGCCATGTCGATCCGCATGCTACGCCGAAGAGCGCTGCCCTCGAACAGGATGGTTTCCTGTGGTAGCCAATTCATCACCGACCCTGCTTCGAGGGCCAGATGGGTATCTATCCGCCCGATTTCTGGCGCGCGGGCGCGATAAGCACGTTCAGCGGTTTGGGTCGTCAGAGTCAGGCCAGTGCCTGGCAGGGTATGGGCGCGGCAGATGAAACGGTCCCCTCCGGTCACACCACCTGCCGTATTGACCATTACAGCCTCCAGCCTGTCGCTGCTGCGGCGTGGAAACAGACATTTCAGAGACCCGGATTGCCGCAGTTCCTCAATTTCTGACCGCGCCCGATAAGGTTTCACAGACAGATTCACCTTACCGAGCGCGCGGGGTTGGACAGGCGTGGCCGTTGCCTGGGATATGACGGAAGACTGTATAATCTGCGGCTCCATTGGCGTCGATTTCGGTTTTGTTTTCATTATTTCCCCGGTTAAAGGCCATGAAATTCCTTCAATAGGTTGGCTAGCCCCTGAAAGAATGCGCATTAATTCACCAAAAATTACGTTGTTGCATAAATTTTGATCGAATTTCGGGTTTCTAGATATTAATCCAGCGTTAGTGATTGCCAACTTGCTGCGGCGCAGAAATCTTGAGCCTGCCCGTCAGATCGCAAGATTGAAAATCGGGTGTGTGACGGCCAGACGAAGTGGAGCTCAGACCGGCCGCCACACGGATGCAACACGAAGTTGCGGGGCCATTGGTATGGGTGATCACTTGCTATGGCAAGCATTACCGCCATGGGCTCCGCGAGGAGAGAAATGATGAGTTTCATGAAAACCACCCTTGCTGCCAGCACGGCGGTTCTTACCCTGTCCAGTCTGGCCAATGCCGCTGATTGCCCGATCAAGGTGGGGGTTCTGCATTCCCTGTCCGGGACTATGGCGATTTCGGAAACCACCTTGAAGGATACCATGCTGATGCTGGTGGAGCAGCAAAACGCCAAGGGAGGCGTGCTGGGATGTCAGCTAGAGGCGGCGGTGGTCGATCCGGCCTCGGATTGGCCGCTTTTTGCGGAAAAGGCGCGCGAATTGCTGACCGTGCACGAAGTTGACGTGATTTTTGGCAACTGGACCAGCGTTTCCCGTAAATCTGTTTTGCCGGTGATCGAAGAGCTGAACGGTCTGCTATTCTATCCTGTTCAGTACGAGGGCGAAGAAAGTTCGAAAAACGTGTTCTACACCGGGGCCGCTCCGAACCAGCAGGCGATTCCGGCAACGGATTATTTCCTGGACGAATTGGGGGTTGAAAAATTCGCCCTTCTGGGCACCGACTATGTCTATCCGCGCACCACGAACAACATCCTTGAAAGCTATCTCAAGGATAAGGGGATCGCGACGGACGATATTTTCGTCAACTACACCCCGTTTGGCCATTCTGACTGGTCTAAGATCGTGGCTGACGTGGTCGCCCTGGGTGCGGACGGCAAGAAGGTCGGCGTGATTTCCACCATCAACGGCGACGCCAATATCGGATTCTACAAGGAACTGGCTGCAGCGGGTGTTTCTGCGGATGATATCCCGGTCGTTGCCTTTTCGGTCGGTGAAGAGGAGCTGTCGGGGCTGGACACATCGAACCTTGTTGGCCACCTCGCGGCGTGGAACTATTTCCAGTCAGCGGAATCCGATGCCAATGCTGAATTTATTGACGCTTGGAAGGCCAAAATGGGCGACGAGCGTGTGACTAACGACCCGATGGAGGCGCATTACATCGGCTTCAACATGTGGGTGAACGCGGTCGAAGCGGCGGGCAGCACCGATGTGGACGCAGTGCGCGCTGCTATGTACGGGCAGGAATTTCCTAACCTGACTGGCGGCACCGCCGTGATGCTGCCCAACCACCACCTCGCCAAGCCTGTGCTGATTGGCGAGATTCTTGAAGACGGGCAGTTCGACATCATCAGCCAGACCAGCGAAGTGCCGGGCGACGCTTGGACCGACTTCCTGCCGGAATCAGCTGTGCTGAAGTCCGACTGGAAAGATCTGGGCTGCGGTATGTACAACACCGAGACCAGCACCTGCGTACAGATCAAGTCGAACTACTGATCTGATCAAAGAAGACAGCAGAGGGGGAGGCTCCCTCTGCCACCCACCCCAGGGATTTCTCCGATATGACACGCATTTTTCTGGCCGTTCTGGCGCTACTTGGCTGGGCGCTGGTTGCGCAGGCCCAAGATACGCAGGCTCAAGACACGCCAGCGCAAGATTTGCTGCAAACCCACGCCGAGCTGATCGTCAAAAGTTCGCGCAAGACCATCGCGCCGGTGATTGCCGCCGTGGCCGATAGCGGGTTGGAACAGGCGCAGGATCTGTTGCAGTTTTGGCAGGCCAAGGAACTTTGGTGGCGCAAATCAGACGGGCTGTTCTTTCGTGGCGAAAAGCTCGACAGTAAGACCTACCGGCTGTTCGATCTGGATACTGGTGAACTGATCGCTGAACTCCCTAAGACAGAGCTCAAACAGGTCAAGCCCAATAGCGGCGTGCGCGCGATGATCGCCACCGCGCTGGTGAGATTCCAACTATTGGATCCAGACCCCGCCCGCCGCTCAGCTGCGCTCGATGCCATTGAACGCGACCCGGAGCCGGCGCTGCTTGACCCGTTACGTGCATCAATCGACGGTGAAACCGACGCAGAGCTGCGCGTCCGCAAAGCCCGGCTGGAGCGCCTTCTGACCATTTCCTTTGATCCAGACGAGGCCGCCCGCGTCGCAGCTATCGCCGCCATGTCCGGCGATATGGGACTGGATCTGCGCGCCACGCTCAACCGGTTGCTGACCACGACAAGACAGGTGTTCGAAGGCGACATCCCTGCAGACCAGAACAGTGCAGGCCTGCCAGAGTTGACAGACATCGCGGCCTATGACCTCCTCGTCGCCGCAGGCAAAGCCCCTGCGCGCCTGACCGGCGGCGACATCCGCGCGATCCTGAGTGAACATATCGACGGCGGCAAGGTTGGTGGCATCCCTATTGCGCAGTTAAACACCGATGCCGCCCGCACCCGTGCCTATGCAGCGTTGGCTGAACAGGGTCTCGTTCCGCCCTTGGTCACACAACAGGATATTGCGGGCACGCGCGCCCGGTTCCAGATTGTCGATATCTATGACGAGCCTTCGAAAGCCGTGACCAGCGCGGCCAGTGATGCGCTGAAGGCAATTGAGGCCAAGCTTGCTCTGAACCAAGGCATCGACCTGACATTGGACGCCTTGTCGCTGGCGTCGATCTATTTCCTTGCCGCGATCGGGCTGGCCATCACCTTTGGAGTGATGGGTGTGATCAACATGGCTCATGGCGAATTTATCATGATGGGCGCCTATACCGGCTTCGTGGTGCAGCAAGTGATCCCGAACCACACGGTGTCGATCTTGCTGGCGGTGCCGCTGGCCTTTGCCGTGACCTTTGCTGCTGGTGTCGCGATGGAGCGACTGGTGATCCGCTGGCTCTATAACCGCCCGCTGGAAACGCTCTTGGCAACCTTTGGGATTTCCATTGCTCTGCAACAACTGGCAAAGAACATCTTTGGCACGCAGGCCCGCCCTTTGACTGCGCCGGGCTGGCTCGATGGGGCGTGGGTCGTGAATGACGTGGTGTCTATCAGTTATATCCGCATCGCGATCTTTGTGCTCGCGCTGGTGTTCCTTGCCTTCTTCTTGGTCCTGATGAAGCGCACCCGTCTGGGCCTTGAAACCCGCGCCGTTACCCAAAACCGCCGCATGGCGGCCAGCATGGGGATCAACCCGGATCGGGTGAACATGCTGACCTTTGGACTTGGGTCTGGCATCGCCGGGATTGCAGGCGTGGCGATTGGCCTGTTTGCTAAGGTCACCTCGGAACTGGGCAATGACTACATCGTACAGAGCTTTATGACCGTGGTCGTCGGCGGTGTTGGCAATATCTGGGGCACGCTGGCGGGTGCTACGATGATCGGGTTCATGCAGAAAGGGATCGAATGGCTAAACCCGTCCAACACGCTGGCGGCGCAGACCTATATGATCATCTTTATCATCATCTTCATCCAGTTTCGGCCCAGGGGCATCATCGCCCTCAAAGGGCGCGCGGCGGGGGATTAGGCTATGCAGAACACTATGTTTATCCGCCAGCCATCGGTGCTGATCTTCCTTGCGCTGCTTGGCCTGTTCACAGTGCTCGTAACGGTTCTCTCCGAAGGCATGGGGGTCGGCATCATCTCGACCTCTTTCGTCAAAACTCTGGGCAAGACGCTGTGCCTGGCGCTGGTCGCTGTGGCGATGGACCTTGTCTGGGGGTATGCAGGGGTCTTGAGCCTTGGGCATTTTGCCTTCTTTGGCCTCGGTGGCTACATGATTGGCATGTGGCTGATGTATGAGCGCACCCGTGGCATCGTGGAAGCGTCGCTGGCCGAGGCCTTGATCCCCCCAACGCCGCAGGAAATCAGCGACGCCATCGGCAACCAGATCTTTGGCGTGGTCGGCTCCAGCGAATTCCCTGTGATCTGGACCTTTGCTGACAGCCTGTTCTTACAGTCGTTGCTTGTTGTTCTTGTCCCCGGAGCGCTGGCGCTGGTTTTTGGCTGGCTGGCGTTTCGAAGCCGCGTAACCGGGGTTTACCTTTCGATCCTAACGCAGGCGATGACATTGGCACTGGCGCTTTACCTGTTCCAGAACGACAGTGGCCTGCGCGGCAATAACGGCTTGTCGGGCCTGCAAAACCTGCCAGGTATGGACCATGTGCCGCAATCGATCATGTCGGTGTGGTTCCTCTGGGCCTCGGCCCTTGCACTTGCCTTGGGTTACGTGCTGGCGGCGTGGATCGTGTCGGGCAAGTTCGGCTCGGTCATTCGCGGCATCCGCGACAACGAAGCGCGTGTTCGTTTCCTTGGCTACTCAGTCGAGGGTTACAAGCTGTTCTTGTTTACCGTGACAGCGATGATCGCGGGCATTGCGGGCGCGCTCTATTACCCGCAGGCGGGTATCATTAACCCGGCGGAAATCGCACCTATCGCCTCGATCTATCTGGCGGTCTGGGTCGCCATCGGCGGGCGCGGGCGGCTCTATGGCGCAGTTATTGGCGCGATGTTTGTCAGCCTTGTGTCCAGCTGGTTCACCGGCGGGCAGGCTCCTGACATCACCCTTGGTTTTTACACCATCAAATGGGTTGATTGGTGGCTGATCGTGTTGGGGCTGAGTTTCGTCCTTGTCACGTTGTTCGCACCCAAGGGCATGGGCGGGCTGGTTGACCTGATCAATGATCGCCGCGCGCCCAACCGCCACGGGGCGGACCTTGGCCCCGATATGGGCAGCCTGCGCGAAAAGGAGGCCCGGAAATGAGCACGCTTCTTGAGGTTTCCGGGGTTTCCGTCAGCTTTGATGGCTTCCGTGCCATCAACAATTTGTCTTTTCGGATCGGCTCCAACGAATTGCGTGCCATCATAGGCCCGAATGGCGCGGGCAAGACCACCTTTATGGATATTGTCACCGGCAAGACGCGACCCGACGAAGGCCGTGTGATTTGGGGCGAGAAAAGCATCTCTCTTCTCGGCCTGTCCGAGGCTGCAATTGCGCGTGCGGGCGTGGGGCGCAAGTTTCAGAAACCCACCGTGTTCGAAGACCAGAGCGTGCGCGAAAATCTTCTGATGGCTTTGCGCAATGATCGCGGTCCCTTTGCGGTTCTGTTCTACCGGCCGAGCGTGGCGGATCAGGAAAAGGTTGAGGCCCTGGCGGGCGAAGTCGGCCTGTCAGACGCGCTGGAACGCAAATCGGGCGAGCTGAGCCATGGGCAGAAACAATGGCTGGAAATTGGCATGCTGCTGGCGCAGGAGCCACGGTTGCTTCTGGTCGATGAACCCGCGGCTGGCATGACCCCGGCGGAGCGCGAACACACAACCGATCTTTTGGTCGAGGCCGCCAAAACCCGCGCCGTCGTGGTGGTGGAACATGACATGGAGTTCGTGCGACGCCTGAACTGTCGTGTCACAGTCCTCCACGAAGGGTCGGTTCTGGCCGAAGGCAGTCTTGAACATGTGACATCCAACCAACACGTCATTGACGTCTATCTGGGGCGCTAAGCCATGTTGAACCTCGACAATCTGACCCTGCACTACGGGCATTCGCAAATCCTGAACGGCATTTCTATGCAGGCCAAAGCAGGGGAAATTACCTGTGTCATGGGCACCAATGGCGTCGGCAAAACCAGTCTGATGCGCGCCATTTCCGGCCAGCATCCACGCTCTGGCGGGGGTATGAAGCTGGATGGCGAGGATCTGGGCGTGCTGTCCGCCCATGCGCTCGCGCACAAAGGAGTCGGCATCGTTCCCCAGGGGCGCGAGATTTTCCCGCTGCTGACAGTGCGCGAGAACCTTGAAACCGGCTTTGCCTGCCTGCCCAAAAGCGATCACCGCGTACCAGATGAAATCTTTGATCTGTTTCCGATCCTCAGGGACTTCCTGGATCGGCGCGGCGGCGATCTGTCCGGCGGTCAACAACAGCAACTGGCCATCGCCCGTGCCCTGATTGCGCGGCCCAAACTGTTGTTGCTGGACGAGCCCACGGAAGGCATTCAGCCCAATATCATCCAACAAATCGGGCGCGTCATCACGTTGCTGCGCGCGCGGGGCGACATGGCGATCGTGCTGGTGGAGCAGTATTTCGACTTTGCCTTTGACCTTGCCGATCAGATCGTTGTGCTGCAGCGCGGAGAGGTCCGCTTCGCCGGGCGCAAAGACCCCGCCAAACGGGCGGACATACTGGCACAGGTTTCGGTTTAACGCTTTGCCCAGAAATTGATCACACCGCCGAAAATCCTCGCGATTATTGGGCAAATCTCAGAGAAAGGGCAGTCATTCTGCCCAATTTCTGGACGCCCGGCACAGATTGCGAAAATCCTCTGCAAAACGATGATAGACAGGAGACAAACAATGTTCCAAAAACCCATAATGGCCCTTGCGGCAACCCTTGCTATGGCAAGCGTCGCACAGGCTGAAACCGCCGTGCCCTTTGCACTGGACTGGAAATTCGAAGGCCCTGCTGCGCCCTATTTTGTTGCAATTGACAAGGGTTACTTTGCCGAAGCCGACTTGGCCGTGGAAATCTCTGCGGGAGCGGGCTCTTTGAATGCGATCCCCAAGGTTGCCACCGGCGCCTTTCCGGTTGGCTTTGCAGATATCAACAGCTTGATCAAGTTCCTCGACCAAAACCCAGGCGCACCGGTGACCGCAGTGATGATGGTCTATGACAAGCCGCCTTTTGCCGTGATCGGTCGCAAATCTCTGGGCATTGAGGCCCCTGCCGATCTGGCTGGCAAAGTTCTGGGCGCACCGCCCCCCGATGGCGCATGGGCGCAATTCCCGATCTTTGCCGCAGAAAACGCGCTGGATATGGCGGATGTCACCGTGGAACCCGTGGGCTTTCCCACCCGTGAACCGATGCTGGCCGAAGGCAACGTTGCCGCAATAACGGGCTTCAGCTTTTCATCCTACCTGAACCTTGTTCGCCTTGGCGTGGCTGAAGATGATATCGCGACTCTGCTGATGGCCGATTATGGCGTTGATCTTTACGGTAACGCAATCATCGTCAACACCGATTTTGCAGCCGCCAACCCGGATGTGATCAAAGGATTCCTCGGCGCGGTCGCCAAGGGTTGGAGCGACGCCATCGCCGACCCAGGCATGGCCATCGAAAGCCTGATCGCCCGCAACCCCGCCGCTGATGCCGCGCTGGAAGAGCGCCGCCTGCAACTGGCGATTGATGCCAACGTGGTCACCGATTACACCATCGCCAATGGGTTTGGTGATGTGGATGACGCCCGCCTTGCCAGCTCTCTGGTGCAGATCGCAACGACCTATACGTTCCAGACCGCGCCGGACGCGTCGGCCTATTTCACCGATGCCTACTTGCCCGACGGTGGCTTTTCTCTGAAATAACAACCCAGTACCGCGCGAGGGAGGCTCCTTGCGCGGTACAAAAGGACATCCCTATGACCTCATTGATCAAGATCGCAGGCGTGCGCCATGCCTTTGACACCGCAACAGGGCCTTTACAGGTTCTGGACGGGCTGGAGCTGGACGTGGCCGAAGGCGGCTTTGTTGCCGTGGTGGGCCCGTCGGGCTGTGGCAAATCCACTCTGACGCGCCTGATATCGGGCCTGTTGAAACCGGATGAAGGTCTGGTCGAGCTCCATGGCCAACCTGTCACCGGCCCGCGCGCAACCGTGGGGATGGCGTTCCAGAACCCGGTTCTGCTGGAATGGAGGTCGATCCTGCAAAATGTTATGCTGCCTCTGGAGATCGTGCCCAATAGCCTGACCAAGCCCGAACGCAAAGACCGCGCCCGACACCTGCTGGAACTGGTGGGGCTGTCCGGGTTCGAAGACAAGCGCCCCTCAGAATTGTCCGGTGGCATGCGCCAGCGTGCGTCGCTCTGTCGGTCACTGGTGCATAAGCCAGAGGTCCTTATCCTTGACGAACCGTTTGGCGCGCTGGATGCTTTTACCCGCGAAGACCTGTGGCAGACCATGCATCAGGTCAAGGAACGCGAACCCTTTACCGGGGTTCTGATCACCCATGACCTGCGCGAATCCATCTTTCTGGCGGATCAGGTGGTGGTGCTGTCAGGACGCCCGGCGCGCACCCAATATGTGCTGGATGTGCCCAATTCTGGTCCGCGTGACCTGGATCACCTTTATACGCCCGAAGCCGCCGATATGCTGGCCACCCTGCGCCATCAGATTGAGATCGCCCAAGGCCGCACATCTGACAAGGACGCCGCCTGATGCAGTTACAAAAGATCCTGATCCCCACCGCCGCCATGGTCATCTTTCTGATCCTGTGGGAACTGACCGTCTGGGCCGCTGGCTGGCCCAATTACAAAATGGCCTCGCCCAGCGATCTGGTGCCCGCCTTTTCAAAATATTGGAATTTGTTCCTGATTATGGGCTGGCAAACCCTGTGGCGTACCGTGCTCGGCCTGCTGCTGGCGGTGATCGTCGGCACCGGGATCGGCATGATCATGGGGTTTTCCCGCCTCATGCGCGATGCGCTTTACCCGCTGCTTGTGGGGTTCAATGCCATCCCCAAGGCCACCGTGGTCCCTATCGTGGCGCTGATGTTCGTTGGTGCCCATGACTTCAACACCGTATTGATCGCCTTTATGATCAGCTTTTTCCCGATTGCCGTGTCGGTGTCCATTGGCCTGTCCACACTGGAGCCAGAATACCGCGACATCCTGCGGTCCCTCGGGGCCAGTCAGGCGACTATCTTTTGGAAAATCGCCCTGCCTAAAACCTTGCCTGAGTTCTTTGGCGCGCTGAAAGTCGCCGTCACGCTCGCCTTCATAGGCACGAACCTGATGGAGATCGTCAGCCCCCATGGGCGCGGCCTGGGTGCGTTGTTCGATTCGGGAAAGACCAATTCCGACTACCCGCTGATGTTCGCCGTTCTGATCGCGCTTGCTGCGCTGGGAATTGCGCTCTACTATGTGGTGGTCGCACTGGAACGCATCTTTGCGGGATGGGCGGAACGTCCGCAATAGCGGGCATGACCTTCGCCCCTTTTTCCAGGCAGTTTGATTAATGACCCTATGCGGCGGTTTTCCAAGTTATGTTTTCGAGCGCCTGTATTGGCGTTTTGTAGCCGATGGCAAAGTGGCGGCGTTGGCGGTTGTAGAAAATCTCAATGGAGTATATCTCAACCTGCTCTTTGAGCCGCTTATTGTCGCGCCGCAGCTGCGCGAACTCTGCCGCATCAGCCTTTCGACCGCGCTCAGAGCCAGATTTGAACAAATGGCGTCCCGGCCCCTCTCCTATGAATTCCTCAGTGAAATTCCGTCTCTTTTGTCCCATCTCGTACTCCCTGTCTGGACTGAACGGGTAAATTACCCCGATGTCCGGGAACAGGGACGAAGTTCAGCCTGGCTGACGCTACAGGTAGAGGGCCATGTTTTTGTTTGCCCACCGATTTTCCGTTCAAATTGCGTAGTAATTTGCTCGGATTGATGGGGTAGGGGTGGAATGTCGGCGGTCGAGTCAAGTTGACCCGACCGCCGCTTAGCTTAGAAGTTATTGAAATTGTCGAAATCTGTATCGAAGATATCGCTCACTTCATAGAGCTCGACGTTGGGTCTATCGCCCGGTTTGATGACTTCGCCATCTCGATTGTAGGTGCGTATATCTGGATCTTTATAGCGGGCGACACCATCACCATCTACCGTTGCGCCCCAAAGCCCGGAAGGCAGTTTGCCATCAGAGTTGGCATCATCGGAGCGGATTTCGATATTACCAATATAGCCCGCGGGCCATTCCAGGAAGCCTTCTTTTTGGGGAACGTCTGGTATGAACTTGTCAAAGGTGATCTCATACTCCCCGGCATTTACGATAACATGTCCTTGATCATTGATCGTGACAGCGCCATGCAGATATTCGCCTGGTCCTGAAACCAGCACGGTTCCAACTTCACCACTATCGTTCTCAAAGAAGATTTCAACGGTTCCGTCTGAATTGACGGTGAACTTACCCTCCTCTGTGGTGAAGCCAACTTGCTCAACCACAGGTAAGGTGCGGCCTTCCTCAAGTATAGATAGGCTAGGGACGAATATCTCTTTATATGTCGCATTCATCTGAATGCCGGTGTCGGAGAGGATGTTGTAGGTCTTTCCAGCCTCGCCCAGCATATCATATTCGCCACCATCGGCGCCAAGGAAGCGCGAGTTGCCATCGTTACTGAAGCGCGTGGTGCCCATGCTAACAAAGATACCGCCCGTTTCGACTTCAACCACTTCAGGCTCGGCTGGTGCGAAGTCAGAGGCGCTTGGCCAGCTTGGTACAACGGTGGCTTCTGGTTTTGGCGCGAAAACAATGTTTTCAAACCCGTTGGCCACGATATTAGTCCCATCATCATTTGTGATGTAAACCGTACCGCTTTCGTCTTTGGTCATGCTGTAGTCTTCCTCATTACCATAGACGACCAGCGTATCATTGCCGTCACCGCCGAAGAGAACTTTGTTGCCTGATCCGTCGACAACAACCAGGTCATCTCCGTTGCCCGCGTAGACAACATCATCCCCTTTGCCGGTGAGGATCACGTCATCCCCAGAGCCGCCATCCAGGGTGTCATCACCGCTTTGACCGTTGATGGAGTCGTTGCCGGAGCCACCCTCCAAGAAGTCATTGCCGTCTTCGACTACCCACTTGCCGTTGTTGAAGCCACCAACCAGGACGTCATCACCGGTGCCGCCCTTTAGCGTGTCATCGCCAGCTCCACCTGCTATGGTATCGTTACCGGTGCCGCCATCCATGAGGTCGTCGCCAGTGCCGCCACCGCTTTCCAGGCTGTCATTACCTTCGCCGCCTTTCAGGGTGCTATTGCCCCCCCAGCCACTGATCAAGCGATCGTCGCCGGTGCCGCCATCCAAAAGGTTGTTGCCTTCGCCACCATTTAAGGAGTCGTTACCAGCTCCGCCAAGCAAGGTGTCATCGCCATCCCCGCCATATACGACGTCGTTGCCATCTTCGCCATCCAAGAGGTCATCACCGGAATCTCCAATAACGGTGTCATCTCCAGCGCCGCCGCTCATGGTGTCATTGCCGGTGCCGCCACGCATGAAATCATTGCCAGCCCCGCCGTCCATATCGTCGTTGCCAGCACCGCCGTTCATGGTGTCATTGCCTTCGCCGCCTCTCATGAAGTCTTTGCCGTCGCCACCAGCCATGGCATCATTGCCTTCGCCGCCGAGCATGCGATCACTGCCGCTGCCACCTTCCATGGTGTCATCGCCTTCGCCGCCAAGCATGCGATCATGGCCTTCGCCACCTTCCATAGAGTCATCGCCGTGGCCACCTTCCATGGAGTCATTACCGGTGCCACCAGTCATGGTGTCGTTGCCGGCATAGCCTCTTACGGTGTCGTTGCCAGCACCACCATCCAAGACATCTTTGCCGTCGTAACCACCGTCTGAAACAAGGTCATCGCCGTCGCCGCCTTTCAGGGTATCGTTACCCCGGCCACCATGTACGGTGTCGTTGCCGGCGCCACCATCCACAAGGTCATCGCCGTCTTCGCCATGAATGCCGTCGTTGCCATCGCCGCCGCCCACGGTGTCATTTCCGCCACCGGTTAACAATGTGTCATTGCCATCGCCGCCATTCACGAGATCTTCACCGTCATTACTCGTCACATGGTCATCGCCATCTCCACCGTGCAGCTTATTGTTGCCGTCGCCGCCGATGATTGTGTCTTTGCCGCCTCCGCCAGAGATTGTGTCATCGCCGTCGAGACCATTCAGGTAGTCGTCGCCGTTCCCGCTGATCTTGGAGTCGTCGCCATTACGGTCGATCCAGGTTTGGTCCATGTCGACTATTAGGAGGTCATTTGGGAGAGGGTATTCGGGGCGATCAGGGCGACCTGGGCAGATTCTCTCCGGGATGTGTGGAGAGGGTAGTTCCTTGCCTCCGCCGGGGCCGAAGAATGGGAGTCTGTCGGAACCAGGGGCGATGGTGTCTGGGCCGATGCGAGGTTCGTAATCGATGTAGAGGTCTTTGTGTATGTCGGAACCGGGGCTGATGCTGTCTGGGCCGATGCGAGGTTCGTAACCGGGGATGAACTCGTCGCCTTTGCCATCAACGAAGCCTTCTGGGCCGATGGGGGGCTGGCTATTAGGCTTGGGGAAAAAGCTTTCTTCGTCCACAAAGCCCGGATACCGCTCCTTGCCATCGGGGCCGATCACAGGCGTGCCGTCGGGGTATATGCCTCCATGGAGCAGAGGTTGTATGCCTTCGGGGCCTAAGCGAGAGTCGAAACCGGGGACGAACTCGTCGGCTTTGCCATCGACGAAACCTTCTGGGTCGATGGGGACGAGGTTTCCTGCGTCAATCTCAAAGGGATTGCGCAGTTTTTCACCATTGGGGCCGATCACGGGTGAGACGTTGCCGTTGCCGTCGGTGTATACGCCGCCGTGCAAGAGGTTTTGTCCCTGTTCGTTGACAAGCTTTGCGATATCTGTTGCGCTTGGTGCTCGGGTGTCCCATTTGCCTTCAAAAGGATTGGGCAGTGTTTCACCATTGGGGCCGATCACGGGTGCGACCTGGCCGTTCGGGCCATGATAGATGCCACCATGAAATAGGTGTTGCCCCTGTTCGTTGGCAGGCGGTGGGGTATCTGTTGCGCTTGGGGCTCCGGTGTCTCCTTTGTCCCCTTTCTCCTTAGCTTCAAAGGGATTGGGCAGTCTTTCGCCATTGGGACCGATCATGGGTGAGACGTTGCCGTTGCCATCGCTGTAGATGCCGCCGTGCTTTAGGGTTTGTCCGTGTTCGTTGACAAGCTGTACGGTATCTGTTGCGCTTGGGGCGCCGGTGTCTCCTTTGTCCCCAAGGTATTTATTGTCTCTATCGGTGTACAGGCTGGCGATTAGCGGCCAGCCAGTTCCTGTATCTCCCTTTTCGCCTCGGGCTCCAGGGTCACCCTTTTCGCCACGAAATTCGACATCCCCGCGAGGAGCGCTTGCATCGCCCTTGAGTATGTTGCTGAATTCATGTTCCGCGTCTTGGGCTTTCCCATTATCTGCGGCTTGTGCTGCTGTATTTGCTGCATTTGTAATGCCAGTCATAACTCAAACTCCAAATTTCAACTCGTTACGCCCTGTAGATACAACTCTAGGGCTCCTCGACACAAACATAAATTGTATGGGTTTTTGCGAGATAAAATCTGCAAGGAAAAATATTCATAAAAATCAGATTGTTACGTTTGATCGTAAACAGTTGAAAAAAATTGTTTCTTATTTTCAATAAAATTCGCAGAAACAACATACCCATGCTATGTGGTATTGTTTCGCATATTGTGGCCAAATAAGGAAAAGGGAAATTTATATGCTCTCACTTTTTTGATCTCGAATTGGTTCTGGTGTAAATTTTGTTGAGTTTGGCGAATTTGACCAGAGCGCGATCATCTCAAAAGCTTGGCCTGTTTTTTGGGGTCCGAAATAGAGAGGAAGCTAACTGAAAAAGTGCAGCATGTCCAAAACATGCTGCACTTTTTTTTTGTTGCTTGGCTCCACGCTTGCCGGAGGGCCCTTTTACGAGAGCTGCCGGGTTTGCTCTGGATCGCTATCTGTGAATACAGAAGTGTAGTTACAGTACCCAAAGGTGATCTGGTGTTAGACCAGCTTCACCAATGACTGTCTGGACCTCTCTGTCCACCAACGGATCAAAACGCGCGTTCAGTTGGATGCCTGCATCGCTGAGGATGTTGTAGGTCTTGCCCTTGGACGCCGTAGCGACCACCATCAGCGCCAGCGAATTGCAGATCATCATAAACGCGGCCGTTATCGACTTTAACTACCGGGCTCTGGCGGAGTTGTCGGGAGCGGCGAGATGGGCATGCTCATATCCATATCGGGATCGAATTTAATGTTCTCAAACCCAGTGGCTTGGATATACGTTCCTTTGCTGTCTGTGATGACAGTCGCACCAGTGTGGTCAGAGAAGATAAAGTAGTCTTCTTGGTTGCCGCGAATGGTGAGCGTATCAGTACCCTCGCCACCATAGAGAACTTTATGGCCTCCTCCATCCACAATAACATGGTCGTCACCGCTGCCCCCCTCGGCACGGTCATCGCCTTTGCCGGTGAGGATCACGTCATTCCCGGTGCCACCAAGCATGATGTCATCACCATTTTGACCATCGATGATGTCGTTGCCTGCGCCGCCTTCCAAGAAGTCATCGCCATCGTCTGTGTTCTCGTTGCCTTTGACGTCTCTGCCAAATCCACCTCTCAAGACGTCATCGCCTTCGCCGCCTTTCAGGTAGTCATTACCACCGCCACCTTCCACGGAATCGTTGCCAGTGCCGCCATCCATGAAGTCGTTGCCAGTGCCGCCGCCGGACTCCAGGGTATCATTGCCTGAGCCGCCGAGCAAGGTGCTACTGCCCCCCCCGCCACCGATCAAGAGATCGTCGCCGGAGCCACCATCCAACAGGTTACTGCCTTCGCCACCATTCATGCTGTCATTGCCAGCGCCGCCATTCAACGTGTCATTGCCGGTGCCGCCATATACGAAGTCGTCGCCAGCTTCGCCATTCAAGAGATCATCACCGGCATCTCCAATGACAAAGTCATTGCCAGTGCCGCCGTTCACGGTGTCATTGCCGCCATTGCCCCGCATGTAATCATCGCCGGCCTTGCCATCCATATGATTGTCTGCGTCGCTGCCGCCCATTATGTTGCGGCCCGCATCCCCGTTGAGAATGTTGCTGAATTCCTTTTCCGCATCTTGGGATTTCCCAGTATCTACGGCCTGTGTCGCTGCATTTGCTGCGTTTGTAATAGCAGTCATCGCTAAAACTCCAAATTTCAACTCGTTACGGTCGAAAGATACAACTCTGAGGTTTCTTGATGCAAACATAAATTACTAGGATTTTTGCGAGAAAGAGTTCACATGAAAAAACATCCATAAAAAACAGCGGGTTGCGATCTGATGTCAACAATTGAAAAAAATTGTTTCTGATTTTCGATAAAATTCGTAGAAACAGCCAATCCGTGCGTTATGATATTGTTTCACATATTACGGTTAACTCATAATACGGTTAACCAAAGAAAAGGGCAATTCATATGGTCGCCCTATTCTTTTGAGCTAGAATCGGCTCTGGCGCCCAAGGCAATCGCGCATATTCCAACTCGCCCCCCTTCATTTGGCTCAAAATACCCAATTTAATACGGGCCGGGGGTGTGGGGGTGCAAAACCCCCTCTGTGCAGTATTTCGTATGCGTTTGGTATTGCTTGCCGAACCCAGGTAAAAACTTGAACCCAGCTAAAAACAGCCGTCTTCGAGTACAGTGGGGTTTTCTACAATGACCAACGCCCCTCAAAATCCTCTGGGATGAGCAGGTTATGCGGCCCGAGGTTCGCGATAGAAGTTTCGCCGCACAGAGCCATGGAGACGTCAAGCTCCTTGTGAATGACTTCCAGCGCGCAGTGCACGCCCTTTTGCCCCATCGCGCCCAGGCCATAAACAAAGGCGCGCCCGATATAGGTGCCTTTTGCCCCCATCGCCATGGCTTTCAGAACATCCTGCCCCGAGCGAATGCCGCCATCAAGATGCACATCGACCTTATCGCCTACCGCGTCCAAAATCGGGCGCAGCATGCGAATGGAGCTGAGCGCCCCGTCAAGTTGCCGCCCGCCGTGATTGGACACTACAATCGCATCTGCTCCAAGCTCTGCCGCCATTTTCGCATCCTCAACATCGAGAATACCCTTCAGGATCACAGGCCCGCCCCATTGCTCCATCAGCTTTGCGACCTTGCCCCAATCCAGCGCGGGGTCAAACTGGTCTGCGGTCCAGGCGCTTAAGTCGGCGGTATCCGAAACCCCTTCCACATGCCCAACAATATTGCCAAAGTCCCGCCGTTTTGCCCCAAGCATTTCCAGCCCCCAGGCCCATTTCGTCATCAAGTTCGCGATGGTTTTTGGGGTCAGTTTTGGCGGGGCGGAGAGCCCGTTCTTCAGGTCTTTGTGCCGCTGCCCAAGGATTTGCAGATCCAGCGTGATCACCAGGGCGGAGCATTTTGCCGCTTTGGCGCGTTCGATCAGCCGGGCGGTGAAGTCGGTGTCTTTCATCGTGTAAAGCTGGAACCAGAACGGGGCAGAGGTCGCTTGCGCCACATCTTCAATCGAATTGATCGACATAGTCGAAAGGGTAAAGGGCACCCCGAAGGCCTCGGCGGCTTTGGCTGCTTTGATCTCCCCATCGGCGTGCTGCATCCCTGTCAGCCCCACGGGCGCAAGCGCCACCGGCATGGCCACATCCTGACCGATCATCTGCGTCGCCGTGGAGCGCCCGGTCATATCCACCGCCACACGTTGGCGCAGCCGGATCTTTTCGAAGTCAAGGGTGTTTTCGGCAAAGGTCTGCTCGCTCCAACTGCCGCTTTCGGCATAGTCAAAAAACATGCGCGGCACGCGGCGTTCATAAATGCGCTTGAGATCTTCGATATTGGTGATGACTGGCATGGATGTGCCTCCCCCGGCTTGCGCGCGACTGGTAGCAATTAGGCGGTTTTTCGGCAATCGGATTTTGGTGAGGCCTTGGGCTGTGATTGAAATACCAGACATTTGCAGTTTGATACAAAGCTATTTGATATAGCCTAGCCAGTAGACGCTATAATCTGTTTTCACGCGTGGGCTCTACGGTCTGAGCAAAGAGAAAACGGCTGCTGCGCTCCATCCGGCGAAGATCGCGATGGCTAGAGACATAAGACCGTAGAGCAAAGGCGCGCCGCGTGACAAATCAAAGAGCCAGCGCTCCATCCCGACCTTATCCACGAGCAAGGGGGTTTCAATCTGGCCGATCACCTCGCCGCCGCGGGTGAGAAAAATGCGGGTTTTATATTCCCCCTCCACAAGTGCGGCGGGCAGCTGGATTACGGTGCGAAAGAGCGTTTGATCATCCACGGCCACGCTATTTTCGCGCAGCTGATATTGATCTTTGGATTGGCGAATGCGGATGAGTGCCTCGGTAAAGCTTTGCGCATCGGTGATATCACTGGGCGCCCCGACCGAGCGAATGGCGCGGGGAATGGAAATGCGATGACGCAGATCTTCCACATCGCTCAGCACATCCCCCAAAGACCCCGAAGAGGCAACCGCATAGAAAGAGGGGGCGGCATCGACCTCCACCGCATCGGTATTCACCCAAATCCCATAGAGATTTTCTTTGCGCCGAACCAGCACCGGCTCAACAGGGCCTGATACGGCCACGATGACCTGCAGGGGCGGGCCTTCGGGGATGGGCGCTTCGCGTTTAACGGCACCAAAGACCAGAATCTCTGAGCCGTTGAACTGCGTGGTGATGTCCACACGGTCGCGGCTGAGGGCCAGCACGATTTCTTCGGCGGCGGCGGGAAGGGCGAGAAAGGTTAGGCACAAGAGCAGGCGGAGCATCTCAATGCCCTCCTGCGGGGCCAAGCGAGAAAAGCTCGGCGGGCATGAGGATCAGATCAAGCGCCAGTTTGCCACAAACCGCAAGCACCATGATCGCAAGCAGGATGCGCAGCTGCTCGGCTTTAAGATGCACGCCAATCCGGGTGCCGATTTGAGCGCCGATCACGCCGCCTATTAGCAAAAGTACCGCCAGCACCACATCAACCGTGTAGTTGGTGGTTGCGTGCAGCAGCGTTGTGAAGCCGGTTACAAAGATGATCTGAAAGAGCGAGGTGCCCACAACGACTTTGGTGGGCATGCCCAGCAAATAGATCATCGCAGGCACCATGATAAATCCGCCGCCCACGCCCATGATCGCAGCCAAAATGCCCACGAGCAGACCGACAAGCAGGGGCGGGATCACTGAAATATAGAGACCAGATACGCGGAAGCGCATTTTGAACGGCAGCTTGTGAATCGCGGTGTGTTTGCGGCGCGCGGGCGGGGGGGCTCCGGCGGCGGTTTTGCGAATGGCGCGCAGGCTTTCCATGAACATGAGCCCGCCGATGATGCCAAGAAAAACCACATAGCACAGGCGCACAAGCAGATCGACTTGGCCGAGGCTTTTGAGGAAATTGAACAGGACAATGCCCAAAGCGGCCCCTGCCAGACCACCAATCAACAGGACCGTGCCCATTTTCAGATCCACGGTCTTGCGTTTGAGATGGGCCAGTACGCCAGAAAACGAGGAGGCGACGATTTGATTGGCCTCGGTGGCAACGGCCACGGCGGGAGGAATGCCAATAAAGAACAAGAGCGGGGTCATAAGAAACCCGCCGCCAACGCCAAACATGCCCGAGAGGATGCCGACCAGACCTCCGAGCCCAAGCAGGAGATAGGCGTTCACGGAGACTTCGGCGATGGGCAGGTAAATGTTCATGAGGCCCCTTACGCCCGAACTGGGCTAGAAATCAACCGGCTACGTATCACGATCACGCGCTTTTTCGCCCCTTTCTCCGGGCGCTTTCCTAACCGGGGCCGCCTGCGGCGGCACATGATTCATTTGCGCGGGCGCGCGCGCCGCTTGGGGGGTGCCCCCCAAACCCCCAGGTGTCAGCGTTCTTTGATATAGGCTTGGCCGCCTGCGCGTGGCGGGATCGCTTTGCCGCCGATGCCAGCAAGGATCACAACGACCAGGATAAAGGGCAGAACATCCATGAGCTGGCTTGGGATTGTGATGGGCCCCAGTTCGATATTTTGAAATCTGAGGGCGAGTGCTTGCAAGAAGCCAAAGAGAAGGCAGGTCCAGAGCGCGGGCCAGGGTCTCCATTTGGCGAAGATCAGGGCCGCGAGAGCGATAAAGCCGCGCCCTGCGGTCATTTCTTTGATGAAGTTTTCTTGCAGAGCGGTGGCAAGGTAAGCGCCGGCAAGGCCGCAGAGTACTCCGCAAATGGCGACCGCGGCAAAGCGCAGTTTGATCACCGAAATGCCTGCGGTATCGACCGCCCCTGGATTTTCGCCCACCGCGCGCAGGCGCAAACCGAAGCGGGTTTTGTAGAGCAGCCACCAGCTAAAGGGGACGGCGGCGATTGCGGTGTAGACCAGGATGTCATGGCCGGAGACCAGCTCGGTATAGGCGGGGCCGAAGATTGGAACCGCGCTCAGGCTCTCGGCAAACGGCAGGGTGATGCCATCGAAGCGCGCGTTTTCTGGGAGCTGCGGGGTGCGCCCGCCTTGGCGGAACCAGTCCTGGGCAATCAGCACGGTGAGGCCCGAGGCAAGGAAATTGATCGCCACGCCCGAGATCAGCTGATCGCCGCGAAAGGTGATGGAGGCCAGCCCGTGGATGGCAGAAAGGATCAAAGAGGCACCGATCCCGGCCATAAGCCCCAGCCAGACATTGCCGGTAATCGCGGCGGTGGCGGCAGAGATCATCGCGGCGGCGAGCATTTTGCCTTCAAGGCCGATATCGAAAATGCCCGCGCGCTCGGAAAACATACCCGCAAGGCAGGCAAGCAGAAGCGGTGTCGCTAGGCGTAGGGCGGAATCGGAGACTTGCAGGAAGGTGAGAAAATCCATCATGCGGCTCCTTTTTGGGCAAAAAACCGGCGCAGCGGGGCGCGCACCATTTCATCTAAAGCCCCGGTAAAGAGGATCACCAGCGCTTGGATCACCAGGATAATCTCGCGGGGGATTGAGGTCATAAAGGCCAGCTCGGCCCCGCCTTGATAGAGGAAGCCAAAGAGCAGGGCAGCGAGCGCGACGCCAATAGGGTGCGAGCGACCCATAAGGGCAACCGCGATGCCGATAAAACCGGCGCCTTCGGTGGCGTTCAGCACCAGGCGCTCGGCCTCTCCCATTACGTTATTGATCGCCATCAGTCCGGCAAGCCCGCCAGAAAGTGTCATGGCGATCATGGTGATACGCAGGGGGCGATAGCCTGCATAGATTGTCGCGCGTGGGCTTTTGCCGAAAGAGCGGATTTCATGGCCCAAAGGCGTGCGCCAGATGAGCACCCACACAAAGACGCAGGCTAGAAGGGCGATAAACAAGGAGATATTTGCAGGGCCGGCTTTGGAAAAGGGGATGCCGATTGCGCCCAGCATCTCATGCAAGGTGGGCAGGCTGACCGTATCGGAAAATCGTGCCGATCCGGGGTCTTGGGCACCTTTGGGGCGCAGCAAATTCACCAGAATATAGACCAAAAGCGCAGAGGCGATATAGTTGAACATGATCGTGGTGATCACCACATGGCTGCCCCGCTTTGCCTGTAGCCATGCAGGGATAGCGGCCCAGAACGCGCCAAAAAGCGCACCGCCTGCCATAGCGCCGATCAGGGCCAGCGACCAATGCGGCCAAGGGATGAAGAGGCAGACGAGGGCGACGCCAAGACCGCCGAGCATGGCTTGGCCTTCACCGCCAATGTTGAACAGACCGGCATGAAAGGCGATGGAGACGGCGAGGCCAGTGAAGAGGAAATTGGTGGCGTAATAGAGCGTATATCCCCAACCATAAGTGGAGCCGAGCGCGCCGGAGATCATCAGGGACAGGGCCTCGGCTGGGTTTTCTCCGATGGCCAGGATCACCAGCGCAGAGAGCAACGCGGCGAGCAAGAGCGAGAAAAGCGGGACCAGGACGATATCGGCCCATTTTGGCAGTGCTTGCATGTTATGCGGCCTCCCCCGTCATGCCCGCCATCATCAGGCCTAACTCGTTTTCATTGGTGTCTTGGGGTAGCCGTTCCCCCATGATGCGGCCATCGAACATCACGGCGATGCGGTCCGAAAGGCTGAAGATTTCATCGAGCTCCACACTCACCAGCAGCACCGCTTTGCCGCGATCGCGCAGGGCGATGATTTGTTCATGGATGAATTCAATTGCCCCGATATCAACGCCTCGGGTGGGCTGACCGATCAACAGCACATCGGGATCGCGCTCAATCTCGCGGGCAAGTACAATTTTCTGTTGGTTGCCCCCCGAAAAGCTCTTGGCAGCTAGGTTTGCATTGGGTGGGCGCACATCGAAACGCTCGATCTTGCCGCGCATATCCGCTTTGGCTGCTCCTATGTTGGTCAATAGCCCGCTGCGATAGCGCGGGTCTTTGTGATAGCCGAACAGCCCGTTTTCCCAGGCATCAAAATCCATGATCAGCCCCTCGCGCTGGCGGTCCTCGGGCACATGGGCGATGCCCGCTTTGCGCCTTGATTGCCCATCTGCATCGCCGCCGCTGAGCGCAATGGGGGCACCTTTAAGGGTCACGTTGCCTGTGATCACGCCCGCCTCAGCGCCATAGCCGCCTAGCACCTCAAGCAGGTGCGACTGACCATTTCCTGCAACCCCTGCAATGCCCAGGATCTCACCTGCCTTCAGCTGTAGATCAATCCCGCGCAGGCGCTGCACGCCGGTGTTATCGGTGACGCAGAGATTTTTCACATCAAGGATCACCGGGCCGGGCTGGGCCGGGGTCTTATTGGCGCGCAAAAGCACCTTGCGCCCCACCATCAGCTCGGCCAGGGCTTCGGGCGAGGTCTCAGAGGTTCGCACAGAGGCAACCATCTCACCGCGCCGCATCACGCTGACCGTGTCGGTGATCTCCATAATCTCGCGCAGCTTATGGGTGATCATGATGATGGTTTTGCCCTCATCCCGCAAACGCCGCAGAATACGAAAAAGTTGATCTGCCTCCGCCGGGGTCAGCACGCCAGTGGGTTCATCCAGGATCAGAATATTGGCCTGGCGGTAGAGCGCCTTGAGGATCTCCACCCGCTGCTGCATGCCAACGCCAATCTCTTCGATCACCGCATCAGGATCAATTTTCAGCCCGTAATCCTCAGAGAGCGCCTTTAACGTCTTGCGCGCTTTGGACAAAGATGGGGATAGGCGCCAGCCGTCCTCTGCCCCCAGCACGATATTTTCCAGCACGGTGAAGTTTTCCACCAGCTTAAAATGCTGAAACACCATGCCAATGCCCGCCGCAATCGCCGCTTGGCTATCGGGGATCGAGGCCTTGGTCCCGCCAATGAAAATCTCCCCCGCATCGGCTTTGTAAAACCCATAAAGGATCGACATGAGCGTAGATTTGCCAGCGCCGTTTTCACCGATGATCCCATGAATGGAGCCGGGCATGACACGGATCGAGATATCCTTATTGGCCTGCACCGGGCCAAAGGCCTTTGAAATACCACGCAATTCTATGGCCGGTTCTTGCTGCACGCGATTTGCCCCTCATCTCATCCACAGGCGAGTTTTACTCAGGATCACGCGCTTGCCTAGCCCTGTTGCGATATTTCTTGATATGTGTGCGCAGAATTTCAACAGATGCGCGAATTTCCTTTGAAATATGCACAAACAGCTGCTGTTATTCATTGTATAGGGGGCGTGATGCGCGCTCATTTATCAGGGAGACAAATATGACATTAAAAACCTATCTTTTCGCCGCCGCACTTACCCTCGCGCCAGCTTTTGCCAGTGCCTGGACGCTACAGACCGAGATGTCGGCTGTGAGTTTCGGGTCGATCAAAAATGATTATGTTGGAGAGGCCCACAGTTTTGGTGATGTCTCAGGGTCCGTCTCAGAGAGCGGCGCGGTTGCGGTAAAGATCGGTCTTGCCTCGGTTGAAACCAATATCGAAATTCGCGACGAGCGCATGATTTCCAAGATCTTTGGCGATGCGGCCAGTGCGACATTGAATGCACAGATTGATATGGCTGCAATGGATAAGCTCCAGGTGGGTGAAGGCATGGTCATGGATGTGGCGGTGACATTGAACTTTTTGGGGGCGCAGACGCCGTTTGAGGCCTCTATGTTTGTGATGCGCCTGACTGAGGATAAGGTTCTGGCAAGCACGAATGCGCCGGTCTATCTGGCAACAGAGGATTTGGGGATCGATGCAGGGGTAAGCGCTTTGCAAGAGATTGCAGGGCTGGACAGCATCACCCGTGTCACACCTTTCAGCGCGCGGTTCATCTTTGAAAAGTAAAGCAAAAGCCGCGCCTCTGGACGGGGCGCGGCTTAAGCGTTTCAGCAATAGCTCGGATTAGAAATCCAGAACTGGGCAGCTGTCATTGGTGTAATAGGATTCCACTTTGATGCCGCCTGAGATGATGCCTGCGCGTGCGCCCTCAACAGTGGCTTGCATCTCGGCGTTTACCAGCGAGGCGTTATGCTCATCCATCGCATAGCCCACGCCGTTTTGGGCAAGCCCCATAGAAAAGACGCCGGTTTCAACTGCTTCGCCTGCCTTCATCGCGTCATAAACCGCAACATCTACGCGTTTGAGCATCGATGTCAGAACTTGGCCCGGATGCAGGTGGTTCTGGTTGCTATCCACGCCGATTGATAGGATGCCTTCGCTAGCCGCTGTTTGCAGAACGCCAACGCCAGTGCCGCCCGC
This sequence comes from Aliishimia sp., assembly GCA_963678085.1. Lineage (GTDB taxonomy): Bacteria > Pseudomonadota > Alphaproteobacteria > Rhodobacterales > Rhodobacteraceae > Aliishimia. Next base: position 2,561,033 of record OY782680.1, on the reverse strand, counting down.
CGCCGCATAGACAACATCCGCGCCTTGCGCGATTTGCGCCTTGGTCAGCTCTGAGCCTTTCACCGGGTCATTCCAGGCCGCAGGGGTGGTGCCGGTCATATTGGCAATCACGGTGGCATTGGGGTTGATCGCCTTGACACCCTGGGCATAGCCGCAGGCAAAGTGACGGATCAGCGGAATATCCATGCCGCCAATAAAGCCAACCGTGCCGGATTTAGAGGCCATTGCCGCCATAATGCCCACAAGGAAGGAACCCTCATGCTCGGCAAAACCGATCTGGCGGATATTCTCATTGCTCAGCCAAGTCACGTCAATCGCTACGAATTTCGTGTCGGGATAATCGGGTGCAACGGTGCTCAGCGCATCCGCCATACCAAAACCCATGGTAATGACCGGATTGGCGCCCGATTCGGCAAAACGGCGCAGAGCTTGTTCGCGCTGTGCCTCAGAGGTCAGCTCGATCTCGCGATAGCTGCCGCCGGTTTCCTCGACCCAACGCTCCGCGCCATTATGGGCGGCCTCGTTAAAGGATTTGTCGAACTTGCCACCAAGATCGTAAATCAACGCAGGCTCAGCCAGGGCGGCTGCCGCAGAAAGCGCCAGCGCTGAGGCCGCGCCAAGGAATGTGTGCATAAAGCTCATATCTGTCTCCCAGGGTTTAAGAGCTGGTTTTGCTCCCAGCCAGATTGCGCCTATTAAGGCGATTAACTGGCCCGTAGGTCAACCCGTTTTTCTGCGCCAGGCTCAGGGCTTGTCTTTTTTGGTCCAGCTCATGATCAGAGCGTCGCAATTTGGCTTATCTTGTTCAAAATAATAGCCGCGCCGCCGTCCAACAACATCAAATCCTTGGTTTGCATAAAGGTTCGTTGCCGCGCGGTTATCGGCGCGCACTTCGAGTGTGATATTTGAAACTTTGGTTTTCAGCTCTTCAATCAAGTTTCGCGCCAGCCCTTTTCGGCGATGCGCTGGGTGGGTGGCGATCAGAAGGATTTCCGCCTCATGATCAATCACCTGGGCAAGCAAAAACGCCTCTCCCTGGCGCGTCAAAAGCTGTGTGGTGTACCGCGCAAGGGTCAGTTCAAGCTCGGCGGCGTTCCAGGGGCTTTGCGGCCACGCCAAGTCTGTCAGCACCGCAACGTCGTCAGGGGTCATCGAAAAAGGCCTTTCCGGGGACTTATCGAGCCGCCGGGGTTCTAAGCACGGCAGGGTTGTGGGCTAGGCCTTATCAAAAGGTCAATATACGCCGACGGGACGCACCTCTGTCACCTCGGGGATGAAATGGCGCAGCAGGTTTTCGATCCCCATTTTCAAGGTGAGCGTGGCCGAAGGGCAGCCCGCGCAGGCTCCTTGCATATGCAGGTAAACCACGCCGCGATCAAAACCATGAAAAGTGATGTCGCCCCCGTCCTGCGCCACGGCGGGGCGCACGCGGCTATCGAGCAGCTCTTTGATTTGATCCACGATTTCACCATCTTCCCCGTCATGGGCTGCATGGCCAGACGCGGCGCTAGCATCGCCTGACATGATGGGCTGGCCGGATTGGAAATGCTCCATAATCGCGCCCAGCAATGCCGGTTTGATGTGATCCCACTCAATGGCGTCGTCCTTGGTGATCGTCACAAAATCGGTGCCAAAGAACACCCCATTTACCCCGTTCACACCAAAGAGACGCGTTGCCAGGGGCGAGGCACTTGCCGCCTCAGCCGAAGGAAAATCCGCCGTGCCCGTCTCAAGCACAGTTTGACCGGGCAAGAATTTCAAGGTCGCCGGGTTCGGGGTCGATTCGGTCTGGATAAACATGCCATCTCTCCTCTGGGGGTCTTGATTTATATGCGGGGGCAGGGGAGACAAGTCAAGTACCTTAGAATAATTCTAACATGCGTTAAGTGATCTCTTCGAGCCGTTCTTTGCTCAAATCGCCCGGCACAATGGTCATGGGAACCGGCAGGCTTGAGGCAGATTTGCTGAGCTGCGTGACAAGCGGGCCCGGCCCCTTGCGGTCGGTCCCCGCGCCAAGCACCAGCACGCCAACCTCTGGATCTTCTTTGATATATGCCAGAATTTCATCGACCGGGCGCCCTTCGCGGATCACAAGCTCTGGCTCGACCCCTTGGCGATCGCGCATCCATTTGGCGTAGACCTCGTAATGCACCTCGATACGTTCACGCGCCTCCGCCCGCATCACATCCGCAACGCCAATCCAATGGTTGAACTCTTCGGGCGGGATCACAGCAAGCACCGTGACACCGCCCCCCGTATTGGAGGCGCGCATCGCGGCAAAGCGGGTAGCATTGAGAAATTCACGGCTGTCATCAAGAATGACGAGAAATTTGCGCATTTTCGAGATCCCGTTCTGGCGTCAGGGCATCATGGACAAAGCCGCGCGCGCTGGCAAGGTTAAGTTGATATCGCGTGCTCAATCGCGGCTTCCAGCCGGTCATTGCCCCAAAAGAGCGTCTCCCCAACAATGAAACTGGGCGCGCCAAACAGCCCTTTTGATTGCGCAGCCTCGGTATTGGCGCGCAGCTGCGCTTTGACCTCTTGGCTTTGAGCTTGTGCAAAGAGGGCCTCGGGATCTTGACCAAGCGTTTGCAGGATCTGCGCAAGGGTGGCTTGAGCTGAAATATCACGCCCATGCGCGAAACTGGCGGTGTAAACAGCGCGCACAAATTCGGGCAACCAGGGCGCGGTTTTGGCAGCGCAAGCTATGCGCGCGGCATGCAACCCGTTTTGCGGAAAGAGTGATGGGCGCGTGAAGGGCAGGCCCAACCTTGCCGCCTCGCGCGCCATATCCTGCCACATATACGCGCCTTTGGCCGGGTAAAGGTTAAATGGGCTGCTCTCCCAGCCCTGCGCTTTGAAAATCGGGCCAAGCAGGAAAGGGCGCCAGGCGATTTCAACCTGCGCGGCATTGCATAGCGCCTCAATGCGCATGGCCGACAGATAGGAATAGGTGCTGGCAAATTCGAACCAAAATTCAAACCGTTTGGGCATCGTTTTCAACTCAGAACTAGGTAGATGCCGCCCAATCCCAATACATCTCGCGCACGCGGCGGGTAATGGGGCCGGCTTGATATTGGGTGTCCTCGAACGCGGTAACGGGGGTGACCTTGTTCATATTTCCCGACAGGAACAGCTCGTCTGCCTCTTCAATATCTGCGTAGCTCATGACGGTTTCATGCACTTTAACCCCATCGGCGCGCAGATTGGTGATATGGCGCGCGCGGGTGATGCCCGCAAGGAAGGTGCCGTTGGGGATGGGGGTAAAGACCTCGCCATCTTTCACCGCGAATATATTGGCCGTAGCGGTTTCGGCCACATTGCCCATCATGTCCGTGACCAGGGCGTTGGAAAAGCCTTTAGAGCGGGCCTCAACCAGCATGCGCGCATTGTTGGGATAAAGGCAGCCCGCCTTGCAATTCACCACGGCCGTTTCCAGCACGGGGCGGCGAAAGCGGGTTTTGGTCAAGCTCGCGCCAGCTTCTGGCGGGGCCATGGGGATCTGCTCTAGGCAAATGGCAAAGCCGGTTTCCTCGCTGCTGGGCACAATCGCGGTGACATCGCCATGAATGCCCCAATACATTGGCCGAATATAAACGGCGGCATCTTTGGGGTAGGCGGCAAGGCCCTCGGCAACAATCTCAAGCATTTGCGCAACAGAATGGGTCGAGGTCAGCATCATCGCTCTCGCAGAAGCATTGGTGCGCGCCAAATGCTTGTCCAGATCCGGGGTGAGCCCATTCACAAAGCGCGCGCCATCAAAGATGCTCGACCCCAGCCAAGCACCGTGATCGCCTGCATTCATTATGGGCACATCGCCCGCGTGCCAGCTGCCGTTGAAATAGGTGCGGATATTCGTGCCTGTTGCCATGTCTCTTAACTCCCGTCTCCAAAGCGAGCTTAGGTCTGCACCTGTGCTCATGCAACTGCGATTTTTTGCTGTTCTATGATCGGGGTGATTTGGGAGATCGGCATGGGGCGATAATAGCGATACCCTTGCAACAGGTCACAGCCCCAACTGATCAACTTGCGCGCTTGGGCCTCGTTTTCAACGCCTTCTGCCACGATTTTAAGATCGAGATCATGACCTAAACGAATGACCGAGCGCACGATTGCGGCGGTTCCCGGATCATTCAAATCGGCGACAAAGGATTTGTCGATTTTGAGTTGGTGCAAGGGCAGGGCGCGAATATAGTTCAGTGAGGAATACCCCGTGCCAAAATCGTCCAGCGCGAGTTTAATGCCCAGATCGCTCACCGCCTTTAACGTGTTACGGGTTTGCTCGATATCGTCGATGAGAACGGTTTCTGTGATCTCAATCACCAAACGCTCCGGGGGAAATCCCGTCTTTTCCAGCACATTTGTGATCAGCTTATAGGGCGTGCCGCGCGTGATTTGTGCGGGGGACAGATTGAGTGAGAGTTCTATGGGCGGCTTGTCCGGAAGGTCCGGCCAGTTTAATGCGGCCGCGCAGGCCTCTTCAAAAAGAGATTGGCTCATCTCATTGATGAGCCCGGTTTCTTCGGCGACAGGGATAAAGATATCAGGTGGAATAGGTCCAAGCTCGCTATCGCGCCAACGTGCAAGCACCTCTACAGCGATGATTTGACCCGTAAGGGTACAGATTTGCGGCTGAAAAAAGGGACGAATCTGCTTACCATGCACCGCATCGCGCAGTTTTTCGGTGACTTGCGTGCGGTGTTTTTGCCGCGCGAGCATGTTGTTCGAGTAATCAACGCAGCGGTTTTTCCCCGCGTTTTTCGCCGAGTAAAGCGCTAAATCCGCAAGGTTTAGCAATTGCATACCGTGCTGGGTGTCCTCGGGAAAGCGCGCGATGCCGATTGAGGCTGAGATTTCAGCTTCAAGGCCACATATGTTATAAGGCTCTGAAAGCTTGGATAAAAGAGAGGCTGCAAATTGCGACCCCGCCCCAAGCCGGGCATCTTGGTGTTGGGACAGAAACAAAAACTCGTCACCGCCAAGGCGCGCGATCACATCGCCGCTGGATGCGATTTTGCGCATGCGCTTGGCCACGTCGCATAACAGCTCATCGCCAACGGGATGGCCATAGCGATCATTGATCTGCTTAAACCCATCCAAATCAATCAGGTAGGCGCTGGCGAAATCAATGCCCTTGACCAAATCTGCGAGCGTTTTCTGCAAAAAACTACGATTGTAAAGGCCGGTCAGAGGATCCATTTTCGCAAGGAAGTCCGCCTGTTTTTGGGCCTCTAATGTAGAGGTGACATCCGAAAAATTTCCAGAATATCCGATGAATAAGCTATTTTGATATTTTGGCTGCCCGCTGATCACAATCCATCGAATTTCTTCGGTCCCGGCAACCTTAAAGGGCAGTGTCAGGCCCGAGAATCCGGCTTTCCGCTCCAGCGCATAGCGGACTTTCTTTAGGTCGGGGGAGGAGGGGTCGACCATATTTTTGTCAAGAAACGTAATCAGATCAAGGTCAAAGAAATTTTGGTCCCGGCTTGGCATCAGTTCAAGGATCGGTTTGGGGCATGTGATCAATCGGGAACTGGCATCGGTGGACCAGCCGGTTTCAACACCTGTCGCATCATGGGTCTTAAGCAATAGATCGATCACTTCGCTGCGCTGCGAGAGCGATTCTAAGTTGACGAAGGCTTCAAAGCGGTCGCGCGACTGGTTCACAATCGAGCTTACGACAGCCATCCCGCCAACCAAGGACAGCACGCCAAGCAAAATGTCAAAGGAATTTGAGACAGAAATCCCATGTAAAATAGGCACTGTGATGAGCATTGGGCAAATGACGGACAAATACCCCAAAGCGACAAGGGGTGTCTGTGACATCGTGCTGATACCAAACGTCATATGGGCCACAAGGACCGTAACAAGAATGGTTTTTTCCATCCCGTCGATAAGGGGGTACATCAGGATAAGGGCCGCACTCCAGGTTAGGGCATCTAGAACTTGGGTCGCGAACAGCTCTTGCATATCCCGTACAGAGCCTTTGGTTTCATAGAGGCGCGCATATCGAATATATTGCGACAAGCAGATGGCAAACAAAAACGCGCCCCAGATAATCAGCCAATAATTTATGCCCTGGTTCCAGCCGAGCGACATCATCGCAGGCGCAAAAAGTGGCAGTAGCGCATAAATTGGGCGTTGCTGTTTGATGGTTCCGCGAATCTGTTGCCGGCGCAGCTTTTTTTGTACCGCATCATCTAGGGAAATCAGGCATAACCCATTGACCTCGAACAGATTCATCAAGGTTTCTTTGAGTTCGCGAACGCGTCTGTTGATCTTTTTAAACATATGCACCTTTCACCTAAGGCGCGAGGTTAACTGAAAACTCCCAACAAAGAATTTATACGCCACCATCTTTGCGCCTGGCGGCCGGTTTTTGTGTAAGTTGATGGGAGAATGTACATAAGCTAGTTGAAAAAGCACCCATAGCGCGGCACATAGAGGGGATTAGCAACCCCAGAAATCGCCATGGCCAAACTTTACCACGTCCCTTTGTCTCCGTTTTGCCGCAAGGTACGCTTATGTTTGGCGGAGAAAAAGATCGAGGTCGAGCTGGTCGAAGAGCGCTATTGGGAGCAATCGCCGGAATTTCTAAAACGGAACCCGGCGGGAAAAGTGCCGATTTTGCGCATTGATGGGCTGATCCTGACTGAAAGCTTGCCGATCTGTGAATATATCGAAGAGACGCGCGCAGAGCCGGTTCTTATCCCAAGAGATCCTGCTGCAAGACATGAGGTTCGGCGCTTAATCGGTTGGTTTGATGATAAATTTCATGCAGAGGTGACATCGAAGCTGCTCTATGAGCGGGTGAATAAAAAAGTGATGAAGCTCGGCTATCCTGACAGCGCCAATGTGAAAGCGGGGGCCAAGGCGATCCGCTATCATCTGAAATACATGACCTGGCTGCTGGACCATCGCCGCTGGCTGGCGGGGGATGTGATGACGCTGGCGGATTTTGCAGCTGCTGCGCATATTTCGGCGCTCGATTATACGTCTGATGTGGATTGGGACAGCCATGAGGCGGTGCGCGATTGGTACGCAAAGATCAAATCGCGCCCGGCCTTTCGCTCGATCCTGGCCGATCAGGTGCCCGGTCAAGCGCCGCCGCCCCATTACGCCAATCTCGATTTCTGAGCCATGAAGGCTGAGATCCTCGCGCAAGCTCGGGAGATGGGCTTTGTCTCTGGACGGGTTTGCCGCCCCGATGCGGTCCCTCAGGTCATGGCGCGGCTGCAGAGCTTTGTGCAAAAGGGCTATCACGGGCAAATGGCTTGGATGGCAGAGCGCATGCATTGGCGCGGTGCACCGGATGTTCTATGGCCGCAGGCGCGCGCGGTGATCATGCTGGCGGAAAGCTACACGCCAGAGCATAACCCTTTGGAAATACTTGATTTCCCAGAGCGCGGCGCAATTTCCGTCTATGCGCAAAACAAAGATTACCACGATATCGTGAAAAAGCGGCTCAAGCGGCTGGCCCGCTGGATGGTGGCGCAAACCGACTGCGAAGTGAAGGTCTTTGTGGATACCGCCCCCGTGCCGGAAAAGGCGCTGGGGCAGGCGGCGGGGCTGGGTTGGCAGGGCAAACACACCAATCTTGTGAGCCGCGATTGGGGCAATTGGGCCTTTCTTGGCGCGATCTTTACCACGTTAGAGCTGGCCCCGGATCCACCCGAGCGCGATCATTGCGGCTCCTGCCGGGCCTGTCTTGACATTTGTCCGACAAATGCATTTCCTGTGCCTTATCAATTAGATGCGCGGCGTTGTATATCCTATCTGACCATCGAACATAAAGGCCCGGTGGAGCCCGAGCTGCGCCCAAAGCTCGGCAATCGCATCTATGGTTGCGATGATTGTCTGGCCGCTTGCCCCTGGAATAAATTCGCCGTTGCCGCCTCAGATATACGCTATCACGCGCGCGACGACCTGAAAGCCCCGCGCCTTGCCGATCTGGCCCAGCTGGATGATGCGGGGTTTCGCGCGCTGTTTTCCGGCTCTCCCATTAAACGCATAGGCCGGGATCGTTTCGTGCGTAACGTGCTCTATGCCATTGGAAACTCGAACCAACCGAAACTCGTGCCGATCGCACAAACCCTATGCGAAGATCCTGACCCCGCCGTTGCCGACGCCGCGCGCTATGCGGTGTCGCAATTGAGCAGGCCAGCCTAAGCCAGAGACGCTATCGCAGCCCAAAATCAGGGAGAGAATAATGAGCATCAGTTTGGGCGTAGATACGGGCGGCACCTATACCGATGCGGTGCTGATCCGCGATGAGCAAGAGGTCATCGCCAGCGCAAAATCCCTGACCACCCGCCATGATCTTGCCATTGGCGTGAGCAAAGCGGTGGCGCGCGTGCTGGAAACCTCTGGCGTGCAGCCCGGTGACATCGGTCTGGCCTCGCTCTCCACAACGCTCGCCACCAACGCGCTGGTCGAGGGGCAGGGCGGGCGCGTCGCCCTTATTTTCATAGGCTTCCAAGAAAAGGACATGGACACAAGCGGTCTGAGAGAGGCGCTCAAATCCGACCCCTATCTCGTGCTCAGCGGCGGGCATAGCCATGCGGGGGCCGAAAAAGCGCCGCTGGACGAGCCTGCCTTGCGCGCCTTTCTGCAGGCCCAAAAGAACGAGGTCAGCGGCTATGCCGTTGCCGCACAATTTGCCGTGCGCAATGCCGCCCATGAGCTACGCGCGATGGAGCTGGTGCGCGAAATCACAGGTCGGCCCGTCAGCGCCTCTCACCAACTCTCAGCCAAACTTGGCGGGCCAAAACGCGCGCTCACCGCGGTCCTTAACGCGCGCCTGATTGGCATGATCGACAAGCTGATCACCCGCGCAGAAACCGCTTTGGGCGAGATGGGGATCGCGGCCCCTCTGATGGTGGTGCGCGGCGATGGGGCGCTGATCTCCGCCGATCAAGCCCGCGAAAAGCCGATCGAAACCATCCTCAGTGGCCCGGCCGCCTCTATCGTCGGGGCGCGCTGGATGACGGATGCGTGCGATGCTTTGGTCAGCGATATTGGGGGCACCACCACCGATGTGGCGCTTTTGCGTGATGGTCGCCCCTTGATCGATCCGCAAGGCGCGCAGGTCGGGCCCTATCGCACCATGGTCGAAGCAGTGGCGATGCGCACAACCGGCCTTGGCGGGGATAGCGAAATTCATGTGCTGACAACCGGACTTACAGGCGGGCTCACCCTGGGGCCGCGCCGCGTGGTGCCCATCGCGCTGATGGCGCATGAAAACCCGGATATGGTGCACAGCGCGCTTGATGACAGCCTGCGCAGCGCCACGCCGGGCGAACATGATGCGCGTTTTGTGCGCGCGGTGATCGGGGTCAGCCGCGAGGGGCTGGCTGAACGCGAGGAAAAACTGCTCACTCGCATCGACGCGGGACCGCAACCGCTCGCCAAAGTGCTGCGCACCCGCATGGATCACGCCGCGCTCAAACGGCTTGTGGCGCGCGGGATCGCACAAGTCAGCGGCGTAACCCCCTCAGATGCCTCTCACCTCTTAGGCCGGGCCAATCACTGGGATCGCGGTGCGGCAGAAAAAGCGCTGGAGCTTTTGGCGCGCAAACGCACCGGATCGGGCGAGCGGCTTGCGCAGGGCCCTGGGGTCATGGCGCAAATGATCACCGATCAACTGACCCATCAAACCAGCCTGGCCCTGCTCGAAGCCGGTTTTGCCGAAGAAAACCCAGATTTTGTCGCGCCCCCAGATCAGCTCGCCCGCCATGTGCTGATGCAGCGCGGCCTGAGCGATCATCGCGGCATTGTGCGCCTGTCAACCGGGCTGAACGTGCCGGTGATTGGCCTTGGGGCCTCGGCCCAAACCTATTACCCGGCCGTGGGCGCGCGCCTTGGCACCCAGATGCTGCTGCCCGAACATGCTGGGGTCGCCAATGCGATTGGCGCTGTTGTGGGGCGGATCACCATGCGGCGCACAGCCTCCATAACCAGCCCAAGCGAGGGGCAATATGTGGTGCATACCGGGCCTGAACCGCAAATCTTTGCCCAAAAAAGCGCGGCCCTAGACAGCCTGCGTCGCCAACTTCAGGCAGAGGTGATGCAACGCGCCAGGGAGGCGGGGGCAGAAGACATCCAAATCTCCGAAAGCCTAGAGGAACGCACAGCCACGATTGAAGCACGCGAGGTGTTCGTCGAAGCCATGCTCACCATCGAGGCCAGTGGACGCCCCACAATCGCCTAAAGGCGCCCCCTTCATTTGGCTAAAAATACCTTGCGGGGGTGTGGGGGTGCAAAACCCCCACGTCCCTAAGTTTCAACCCGCTTGGGGAGCACCCAATCGGTGCGCGGAAAATGGCAGGTATAGCCATTTGGCAGGCGCTCAAGGTAATCTTGGTGCTCGGGCTCAGCGGTCCAGAAATCACCCACGGGCGCAAGCTCGGTCACAACCCGCCCGGGCCAGAGGCCCGAGGCCTCTACATCCGCAATCGTGTCCAGCGCCACCTGGCGCTGTGTCTCGTCCATATAGTAGATTGCTGAGCGATAGCTCAGCCCGATATCATTGCCCTGTCGGTTCAGCGTCGTAGGATCGTGGATTTGAAAGAAAAACTCTAAGATCTGGCGATAGCTGATTTTGCTCGGGTCAAAGAAGATCTCGATCCCTTCCGCATGGGTGCCATGGTTGCGATAGGTGGCATTGGGCACATCGCCGCCGGTATAGCCCACGCTCGTTTGCTTCACGCCCGGCAATTTGCGGATTAGATCCTGCATGCCCCAAAAACATCCCCCCGCCAGAACGGCGCGCTGCGGGCTCATTCGATCTCCTCCACATGCGAAAGATACGCGCCATAGCCCTCTTCCTGCATATCGTCCTTATGGATAAAACGTAGCGAGGCCGAGTTGATGCAATAGCGCAGGCCCCCTTGATCCTCGGGGCCGTCCGGGAAAACATGGCCCAGATGGCTATCGCCATGTTTGGAGCGCACCTCTATGCGTACCATCCCGTGCGAGGTGTCATTATGCTCGGTCACATTGTCGATGGGCTTGGTGAAGGAGGGCCAGCCACAGCCGCTGTCATATTTGGCGGAGGAGGCAAAGAGCGGCTCGCCGCTGACGATATCCACATAGAGGCCGGGTTCCTTATTGCCCAGCAGCTTGCCCGTGCCGGGCCGCTCGGTGCCGCTTTCTTGGGTGACGTAATATTCCTCTTGAGAGAGGGTTTTGATCACGTCCGGGTCTTTGAAATAGTCGCTCATGGCTGGCTCCCTGGTTGTTTGGGCTATATTTGGGGCGCGGGGCGCAAATTGCAAAGCTGTTATTAAAAAGCTGTTATTAAACGGAGCCGCTGCGCGGCACGCCATGCTTTAGGCGCGCGACTGTTTTTGCACGCGGGCCAGCTGCACCGCGAGGATGCCGGCGGTGATCACCGCAACGCCTATGAGGTCGCGCGCGCTCAGTTGCTCGTTCAGCACGATGGCGGCGACGGCCACGCCAAAGAACGGGTTCAGGAAATGGAAGGTGGCGGCTTTCACCGCGCCGATGCGCTCGACCAGACGGAACCAGATCCAGGTGGCGAGCAGGCCGGGGAACAGAAGTGTATAGGCAAAGGCGGCGAACCAGCTGGGGCTGGTGTTGAAAAAGATGGTTTCGCTAGCCGCTGAGATCACGGCAAGTACGGCGCCCCCCACGATCATCTGCAGCCCGACAATCATCATCAGATTGCCACCAGAGGAGGCTCCGCGCATCATCAGGGTTGCCACGGCCAGGCCAATGGCGGCGATCACGCAGAGTATTGTGCCAAAGGGGTCTACGCCGGTTTCAAGGCGGGCCAGCATGATGATAGTCACGCCGACAAAGCCAAGGATCAACCCGAAAATGCCCAAGGGCGGCAGTGCCTCTTTGAAGATCCCCCAAAGCGCGAGTGCAACCAGAAGGGGCATGGTGGAGGCGATGATGGAGGCAAAGCCAGCCTCGACCCATTGCATCGCCACGAAATTCAACCCCAGGTAAAGTGCGTTTTGGCAGATTCCAAAGACAATAGTGGCCTGCCACTGTGCGCGGGTGAGGTTCCACGTCTGACCCAAGGCACGGGCAATGGCAATCCCAATGGCCCCTGAGAGAAAGAAGCGTAGCGCGAGCGAAGCCAGCGGCGCGGCATCAGCGACGATAATGCGCGCAGAGGTGAAGGCGGAGGACCAGATAAATGCAAAGGCCAGCCCCATGCCAAGGGCCACAAGATCAATCTGCTTCACGCTGCCTCCAAACGAAAAGGGCCACCCCATGTGCCAGGGAGACCCTTTGCTGAAACTGCTCTGTTGCGCAAGCCCCTAGTCCTCTGCTTCGCTCATTCTGACGAACAAAGCAGAGGACTAGCCTTTTGTCTATCCATCAACTCTCCTCGCAAATTTCGTGGCAATTTGCTTGGGTCGATGGACTAGGCGTTTACGCTGTCCTTAAGCGCTTTGGCGATGGTCATTTTCACCACGCGATCTGCCTCTTTGGGCGTCATCTCACCGGTTGCGGGATTGCGCACCATGCGGTCGGGGCGCTCGCGGCTGTAGATTTTGCCGATGCCGGGCAGGGTGATCGCACCGCCGCCGCTGACTTCTTTGGTGATCAGACCGCAGACCGCCTCCAGCGCTGCATTTGCAGATTTCTTGTCAGAGCCCATCTCCTCGGCCAATGCGGCCACGAGCTGAGTTTTGGTCATCGGTTTATTCATTGCTCTCTCCTGGACTGCCCATAGGCGTGTGCGACCCTTGGGGCCTCTCCTTAAAATTGTAACGACATATGGTGGAGATGCACAACTGTTGCGCGACAAAAAAATCAATAATTCCCGTCAAAAGGCGGATTTTCCTGGGGAAAACTAGGTTTGTAAGCGGGATGTTGCCAAAAGGCCACCAAACTAAAGGTTGAATCTGACGCGAAATAGCTGCAATTTCAGTGTCCTAGAGGAAGGCAGTCTCATCAAAAGAGCGCAATTTCCGGCTATGGATTCGCTCGATTGGCATTTTGCGCAGCGTTTCCATGGCGCGAATCCCGATCGCAAGGTGGCGCGCAACCTGGGTTTTGTAGAAATCAGACGCCATGCCGGGCAGTTTCAACTCGCCATGTAGGGGCTTGTCAGAAACGCAAAGCAAGGTGCCATAGGGCACGCGAAAGCGATAGCCATTTGCGGCGATGGTTGCGCTTTCCATGTCCAAAGCAATGGCGCGCGATTGCGAAAGGCGCTGCACCGGGCCCTCTTGCTCGCGCAGCTCCCAATTGCGGTTGTCAATGGTGGCGACCGTGCCGGTGCGCATCACGCGCTTTAGCTCAAATCCCTTAAGCTGGGTAATCTCGGCCACCGCTTCTTCGAGGGCGATTTGCATCTCGGCCAGGGCAGGGATGGGCACCCAGACGGGCAAATCATCATCCAGCACATGATCTTCGCGCAAGTAAGCATGGGCCAGCACAAAATCCCCCAGCGCTTGGGTGTGGCGCAGCCCGGCGCAATGGCCCACCATGAGCCAAGCATGTGGGCGCAGCACCGCGATATGATCGGTGGCGGTTTTCGCATTGGATGGCCCGACGCCGATATTGACCAGGGTAATGCCGGACCCATCAGCGCGTTTCAGATGATAGCTCGGCATTTGCGGCAGTTTGGCAGGGATTTCCAGCGGCGCGTCTCCGCGTGTGATCACCTGATTGCCGGTTGAGACAAATTCCGTATAGCCGCGGGCCGGATCATCCAGCTGGGCGCGGGCAAAGGCTTCGAATTCAGACACATAGAACTGGTAATTGGTAAAGAGCACGTAGTTCTGGAAATGCTCGGGATCTGTGGCGGTATAATGTTCCAGCCGCGCCAGCGAGTAATCCACACGCTGCGCGGTAAAGGGGGCCAGCGGCTTTACGCCATCAGCTGCATTATAGGTGCCATTCACGATATCATCATTGGTTGTGCCCAGATCCGGCACGTCAAACACATCGCGCAAGGTGAAATCGGCCGCGCCGTCTTGGGGAATGGGCACGCCCGAGCCAAGCGCGAAATGCAGCGGGATTGGCGTATCTGACAAGCCAATTGTGATGGGCTGGCCGTGATTGTTAAGCAGCAGCTCGATTTGTTCGGTCAGGTAGGTTTTGAACAGATCGGGCCGGGTAATCGTGGTGGCATAGCTGCCAGGTTTTGAGACATGTCCGAAGCTCAGGCGCGTGTCGATCTTGCCAAAGAACTCGGTGCGCAGCCGGATTTCCGGGTAAAAGGCGCGGATATGGGCATCGGGCGCGCCCGCTTGCATGGCTTGGGTAAAGCGCGCGCGTAGGAACTCTGTCGCCTCATGGTAAAGTTCGCTCAGATACGAAACAGCCTCAGCCGCATCGGTGAAGTCTTTACTCGGGGCGGCGGGGGGCGTTTCGATTTTCATGGGGTTACTCCAAAGCCTCGCAGACAGGGATGATTTCGAATTTGCGCACATCCACCAGCCCCAGATCCGACAGGCGCAGCTCTGGGATCACCACCAGAGCCAAGAGGGAGTGCTGCATATTGGCGTTATTCAGGTTGCAACCGCTCTCGCGCATGGCCGCAATCAGAGCATCCGCCTTAGCCGCAACCTCGGCGGCGGGGCGATCAGACATAAGCCCGGCAATGGGCAGCTCAACCAGGGCTTGTTCCTCGCCATCTTTGAACAGGCACATGCCCCCGCCAACCTGAGCCAGCCGGTTCGTTGCCAGCGCCATTTGCGCACGATCCGTGCCTACAACAATCATCTGGTGACTGTCATGCGCCACCGTCGAGGCCAGCGCCATTTGGCCGGTATACCCAAAGCCGGACACAAAAGCGTTTGTCACCCCGCCCGTGCCGCGATGCCGCTCAACCACAGCGATTTGACAGACATCCTCTGTCGCCTCGACCAGCCCGTCATTAATGGGCAACTCAACTTGCAAAGCCTTGGTCGGCGCCTGATTTTCCACCACCCCAATCACATTGGCCCGCACCCGATTTGCGCCGGGCGGCGGGGCAATCTCAAAATCCGAGGCGGTAATCTGGTGCCCCAAATTCACCGTGGCCCGTGCACTCTCAGGCCAAGCATAATGCGGGCACTCCACCATCAGAGTGCCGTCCCTCGCGACAGTCTTGCCGCGCGCAATCACATGCTCAATGGGCAGGGTTTTCAGATCTGAGGTCAGGATCACATCCGCCCGCCGCCCTGGGGTCAGCGAGCCCAGCTCCCGCTCAAGCCCGAAATGGGTGGCCGTGTTGATCGTCGCCATCTGCAAGGCCACCAGCGGATCACAGCCGCACTCAATCGCATGGCGCACAACCCGGTTCATATGCCCATCATTGACCAGCGTGCCCGAATGGCAATCATCAGTGCATAGGATAAAATTGCGCGGATCCAGCCCTTTTTCGGTGATCGCCGTGATCTGGCTCTCTACATCATACCAAGCAGAGCCCAGCCGCAGCATCGCCCGCATGCCCTGGCGCGTGCGCGCAATCGCATCGCTCTCTGAGGTGCCCTCATGATCATCGGCTGGCCCGCCCGCAACATAGGCCGCAAAATCCGCCCCCAAATCAGGCGAAGCATAATGCCCGCCAACCGTCTTGCCCGCTGCCATGGTCTCGGCCATTTCCGCCAGCATCTGCGGATCAGCCGCCGCAACACCGGGGAAATTCATCATCTCCCCCAGCCCGATAATTCCGGGCCAAGCCATCGCCTCAGCCACATCTTTTGGCTTGATCTCATAGCCGGTCGTTTCCAGCCCCGGAGCCGAGGGCGCACAAGAGGGCATCTGCGTGAAAATATTCACCGGCTGCATCAAGGCCTCATCATGCATCATGCGCACACCAGCCAAACCCAGCACATTGGCAATCTCATGCGGATCAGTGAACATACTGGTGGTGCCATGGGGAATCACCGCAGCCGCAAATTCCGCCGGGGTCAGCATCCCGCTCTCAATATGCATATGCCCATCGCACAGCCCAGGGATCATATAGCGCCCGTTCGCCTCGATCACCTCGGTATCTGGCCCAATCTGCGCGCTGGCATCTGGCACAACACAAGCAATGCGCCCATGGCGAATGGCAATATCATGGCCCGGCAAAGCCTCGCGCGTATGCACATTCACCCAAATACCGCCCCGGATCACCAGATCGGCAGGCGCGCGCCCTGCGGCGGTATGAATAAGATCGGCGGCCGCTTCGGCCCAAGTCATAAGCTGTCCCATGCCCCAAGATTTCAAAACAATCGCCCTGGCGCAAGGGGGCATCTGCGGATAATATCTCAGCAAGGATCTTTAACGGCAAAAGAGACAGCTATGGATATCGTGATTCACCATAACCCGGACTGCGGCACCTCGCGCAATGTGGTGCAATTGGTCAAGGATGCAGGCTATGAGCCGGTCGTGATCGAATATCTGAAAACCGGTTGGAGCCGCCCTCAGCTCTTGGCGCTGTTCGCCGCCGCCGGCCTGACGCCGCGCACCGCTTTGCGCACCAGCAAAAGCCCGGCAGAGGAGCTTGGATTGCTCGACCCGGCCGTAAGTGATGAGGCGCTCTTGGACGCCATGCTAGAACATCCGGTCCTGGTCAATCGCCCGATTGTGGCCTGCAAAACCGGCGTGAAACTCTGCCGTCCCTGCGGAGCCGTGCTTGATTTGCTGCCCAACTGGCCGCAAGGCCCCTGGAGTAAAGAAAAGGGCGATCTGCTCATTGATGCAGATGGCAATAGATTGCCGGAATAAACCATGGATTACGAAAACGTTGACGCAGAAACCTTCGGCAAAAGCCTTTCGGGCATCGGGTTAAACCTGCTGGTGCGCGATGTGCCTGCTGAATGCGCCTTCCTTGCCCAAGTGTTCGGCATGAAAGCGTTTCAGCCTACCGCAGATTTCGCGATCCTGACCTATGGCAAAGATGTGTTTCAACTGCACAGCGATGGCACGTATCATTCCAACCCGCTGCTCGGCCTGCTCCCCGAATCTCCACCGCGCGGGGGCGGGATCGAAATCCGCCTCTATGAGAGCGACCCCGATGAAGCCGTCACAATAGCCAAGACCCTTGGTGCGACAATTCTGCAAGAGCCAAGCGATAAACCCCATGGCCTGCGCGAAGCCTATATCCTATGCGAAAACGGCTATGCCTGGGTGCCCTCAAAGCCAAAGGATTAACAAAACCTTACACAGCCGCGCGCCAAATTCGCACCGCTTTAACCGCTCGCGTCTTATACCCTTTCCCGTACGTACAGCCCTTCGCGCCTCTTAAGACAGCCTGCACCCATAAGTCGGGCCGAGGCGGCGCGGCTCAGAACAGACTTACACTTGGTGGCAGAGAGGATTTGACTTCCCCTCTCTGTTTGGTCTGGTGGTCACCCAAAGACAGGCGCCTGGCTTTCTGAGCTACCGCAATAGCAAAACAAGCTGCCGGGATAAGCCCGCCGCGGCCCTTTCGTGCTGCGCGCCCTTCATTTGGCTAAAAATACCTTGGGGAGAGTTTGAGAGGGGCAAAGCCCCTTTCAATCATAAAATCGCGTGCCGCGCAGCGGCTCCGTTTGGTAATTGTCTAACTGCGCCGAAAATATGTCGCGAATTGGGTTGCATCTCCCGCTTTGCCCGTTTCACGCTGGCTTTAGCACAAGGAGGGCGGCGATGAGCGAGACAGAGACAAGAGCCAATATTGCGCATTGGCAAGAGCGGGTGGATTTGGCGGCGGCGTTTCGCTGGACGGCGCGGCTCAATATGCATGAGGGCGTGGCCAATCACTTTTCCCTCAGTGTGAATGAGGATGGCACGCAGTTTTTGATGAACCCAAATCAGGTGCATTTTGCGCGGGTGCGGGCCTCTGACATGCTGCTGCTCGATGCAAATGATCCAAACGCGCTGGATCGGCCCGGCGCGCCTGACCCAACCGCCTGGGGTCTGCATGGCTCGATCCATCGCCGCTGCGCCCATGCCCGCTGCGCCATGCATGTGCATTCCATTCATGCCACGGTTTTGGCCTGCCTTCAGGACAAAATGCTGCCCCCGCTCGATCAGAATGCGGCCATGTTCTATCAGCGCCAAGTGGTGGATGACGCCTATGGCGGGCTGGCCTTTGAGGAAGAGGGCGAGCGCTGCGCCCAGCTTTTGCAAGATCCCAAGCAGTTTGTCATGGTCATGGGCAATCACGGCGTCATGGTGATTGGGCAGACGGTCGCGCAAACCTTTAACCGGCTCTATTACTTTGAGCGCGCCTGCGAGGTCTATATCCGCGCGCTGCAAACCGGGCAGCCGCTGGCGATCTTGCCCCATGAGATCGCGACCAAAACCGCAGATGAGCTAGAAACTTATCCCGAGCAAGATCTGCGCCATCTGGCTGAGCTCAAAGCGATTTTGGACGCAGAGCACAGCGATTACGCCACATAAACACCAAGAGGGGGGGAGCCATGGTTGATCTGAGCAATGATCCAGAACTTGAGCGTTGGAACCATCATCCGGGCCGCGAGGTTGGGCTGAACCCGTTGTTTTCCTGGCCGCCCCGCTCCTTTGCGGTGCTGGCCTGGTATCGCGGGGCTTGGCTGCAGATCACTGCGGTGACGATCCCCTTTGCCCTGGCTGTAATTGTTTGGCTCCTGCTCATCCCGCCTTTAGAGACGATGCAGAGCTTTGCTTTTGGCTGGATGTTTCAGATCTGGCTGGCAAATCTTTTGCCGC
Source organism: Aliishimia sp. (assembly GCA_963678085.1). Lineage (GTDB taxonomy): Bacteria > Pseudomonadota > Alphaproteobacteria > Rhodobacterales > Rhodobacteraceae > Aliishimia. The sequence goes on along the minus strand of OY782680.1, from coordinate 2,542,400 downwards.
AAATCCTGGTGGCGGGAGGGCTGCAATATTGGCTCTATACGCGCAAAGCCCAAGGGCTGGTGAAGAAATTCGACAAGCGCGATCTGGCCTATAGCAACGGGCAATTCACCTTTAACAATCAGCTCTGGGATAATGTGTTTTGGACGCTGGCCTCGGCCATCACGGTCGCGACGATTTATCAATGGGTGATCTTTTGGGCCATGGCCAATGGCTATATCTGGACGGTGACGTTTGCGGATAGCCCGGTGTGGTTCATCGCTTGGCTTGCGCTCATTCCCATGTGGTCGGGGCTGCATTTCTATTGGGAGCATCGCCTTGCGCATCACCCAAAGCTTTATAAGCATGTGCATGCGCTGCATCATCGCAATGTGAATGTGGGGCCATGGTCGGGGATTTCGAACCATTGGTATGAGAATATGCTCTATTTCACCACCTATTGGATCCATTTCATTGTTCCCTCGCACCCGTTTCACCTGACCTTTCATGCGATGTTCCAGCAGGTCAGCCCGGTGATGAGCCATTCGGGTTTTGAGAAAATCATGGCGGGCGAGAACGAGGCTGCGCGGGCCGGGGATTTCTTTCATCAATTGCATCATCGCTATTTTGAGTGCAATTATGGCACCTCTGAGATCCCGTTCGATAAATGGTTTGGCACGTTTCACGACGGCTCGTCCGAAGCCACCAAGCGCACGCGGGCTCATAAGAAACAGATGTATACCAAATGAGTGAGTGGAACCACACGCCCGAGCTGCCATTGCGCGTCAACCCTCTGTTTGAGCGGCCCTTTGACGGGCGCGCCGTGCTGCGTTGGTATGTAGGGGCTTGGCTGCCCGTCTCGGTCAACTTGGCGATTGTCGCGATTTCCGTGCTCACTTGGCTGTGGTTTTCGCCCTCACTGGCGCAGGCGGGCGCGCCGGGGCTTTGGATGTTGGAAATCCTGGTCCGTAACGCGGTGCTTATCACCGTGCTCGCGGGCGGGCTTCATTGGTGGTTTCATGGCGCGCAGATGCAGGGCAGGGCTCAGAAATACGATCCGCGCCCGTTTCCGCGCAAGGGCGGCAGCTTTACCGGGGGCGATCAGCTGCGCGATAATGTGACCTGGGTGCTTTGCTCGGGCGTGCCGATCTGGTCGGGGCTTGAGATCTTGATGTGGATGGGGCTGGCGCGCGGCTGGGTGCCCGCGATGGAAATGGCCGATCACCCGATTTGGTTCTTTGCGGTGTTTTTCCTCATCCCAATTTGGGAGAGCTTTTACTTTTACTGGATCCACCGCCTACTGCACTGGGGGCCGTTCTATCGCTTTCACGCGCTGCATCACCGCAACACCGATGTGGGCCCCTGGTCTGGCCTGTCCATGCATCCCTTTGAGCATCTGCTGTTTTTCGGCTCAATCCTGGTGCATTTCGTGCTGCCGACCCATCCGCTGCATATTCTGGCGCATCTGAATTTTTATGCGCTTTATGCGGTGATCACCCATACTGGGCATGAGGGGCTCTGGATCAACGGCGCGAAACGCGTTCATCTGGGCAATTTTCATCACCAAATGCATCACCGCTATTTCGAATGTAACTATGGCACGCTCGAAGTCCCCTGGGATAAGCTCTTTGGCACCTTCCATGATGGCACCGAGGAGGCCAAGCAGCGCATGCGCGAACGCCTTAAGCTCCGCCGCCGCCGCGCATCGCCTTGAGCCCAAGCTTCTTGCTGATCTCGGTCCTGCGTTTATGCAAATGCACCAGAACAAAGATGTCCCCGCCCGCCGATGCATCCTTTCCATTGGCATAAAGCGGGATCGTGTGAAATTCGGCGGCGCAGAGCACCTGTTCGCATTGTTCGAGCTTTTCCAGAAAGCCGCCCGTATCACAATGCGCCTCATGCATCGCAATCATCGCATGCCCGCCGGGTTTGAGCAGGCGCAGCACCTCATCAAGCGCCTCGACCCGCGTGCGCGAGGATGTGAATGGCCCGACGCTGATGATACAGTCAAAATAGGCGGGGGGCAGGGGCACCGGCTGGGAGATATCAGCAAGATGGAAATCGGCATAAACGCAGCGCGCAAGGGCATGATCACGGGCACTTTCCCGGCAATCCAGCCCATGGATATCATCATAACCGCTTTGCAGCAGCATTTCCGCCAAACGCCCGCTGCCCGCTCCGATATCCAAGATGCGCGAATCCCGTGGAAGTTGTTTTGCGAACTCCGCAACATAGCCATTCAGCAGGTGATCTATCGCGTTAATCGGAAACGTATTTGAGTAGCTTGAATAGGTTTTCAGCCGATTTTTTATCCTTTTTTCAAAGGATTGGTCAATGTAGAGTGAGAAATCAATGACATTTTCCATGGCTGCAGATTACACACCTTAAGGTTGTGTGACAAGCAGTTGCTTTTAAGAAAATTACCAGCCACTACTGGGCCTATGAAAACGCTTTTGACGATTGGGCACGGGTATTGCGCCCACGCCCTCACCACATGCTTGCCTGCGCAGGATTGGCGGGTCATTGCCAGCACGCGCCACGCTGAAAAAGCTGCGCAGTTGCGGCAAAGCGGGCTGGAAGCCTGTCTGTTTGACGATCTGAGCGCGGCACTGGCGCAGGCCACGCATCTGTTGATCTCAGCCCCCCCAAACGCTGAGGGCGATCCGGTGTTAGCGGCCTATGGCGCGCAGATCGGGCCGCATCTTGAATGGGTTGGCTATCTATCCACCACAGGCGTTTATGGAGATCACAATGGCGCTTGGGTGAATGAGACGACGCCAGCCGCGCCCACTACCCAGCGCGCTCAGATGCGCCGCGCCGCAGAGCAAGCGTGGCAGGCCATTGACGGGCTCCCGCTTCACATCTTTCGACTGGCGGGGATTTATGGGCCGAGCCGCTCGCCGTTCGAGAGGCTACGCACAGGCGCGGCGCGGCGCATCGTGAAGCCAGGGCAGGTCTTTGGCCGCGCCCATGCGGACGATATTGCCCAAGTGCTCGCCGCCTCCATCGCGCATCCCAATCTTGGCGGCATATATAATGTCTGTGACGATCTGCCCGCCCCGCCCCAGGATGTGATCGCCTATGCCGCTAAGCTGCTCGGCCTGCCTGCACCGGCAGAAGAACCCTTTGAAAGTGCCGATCTCAGCCCCATGGCAAGCAGCTTTTATGCAGATAATAAGCGCGTCAAAAACACCCGCATCAAAGAAGAGCTGGGCGTCCAGCTGCTTTATCCCGATTACCGCGCCGGGCTGACGGCGCTTTTGGCGGCTGAAACCCATGGTAGATAAGCCGCTCACAACGCTGGTTGACAATATGCAAACCGCCGCCCGTGATCCAAGCGTCACCGTCGGCTCCGTCCTGCACCACATTGGCGAGGCCTCTTTTGCCCCCGTGATCTTATTCATTTCATTGCTCATGGTCTCGCCGCTCTCGGGAATTCCGGGCTCGCCCACGCTCTCTGCTTTGTTGATCATTTTGGTCGCGGCGCAGGCATTGATCGGGCGCAAGCACCTGTGGCTGCCAGGGATCTTGCTGCGCCGCAAAGTCCCGCCCGAGCGCCTCAGCAAAGCCGCCAAATGGCTGCGCGCCCCGGCTGCGTGGTTTGATGGGCATTCACAGCGTCGCTGGCCGCTGCTGACAGTGCGACCAATGCGATGGGCGAGCATGGCAAGCTGCGGCGTGATCCCCATGACCTGGCCGTTTCTGGAGCTGCTGCCCTTCGTGACCAGCTTTGCCGCAACGGCGGTGGCGCTACTCTCCTTTGGCCTGATCACCCGCGATGGTCTTTATATCATCTTGGGATATGCGGTGATCGCAGGCCTGCTCGGCCTAGCGCTGCGGGTGTTTGGCTTGTTTTAGAGACCTGTGCAAAAGGTGCATCCAGCGCGGTGTACCTGACAAGATATTTGCAAGATTGTTGTGCCAAAGCTGCTATTTTGAACCAGTCGTCGTGGTGCTACAAAATCACCATTGTATAAGATCAAGCAATCACATAAATATCAGCTCAGAGTTATATATTGTATCGATTAGCCATGAAAATACCACCCCTACCATTTACTGTAACCGACTGGTCGAATGTTCCAGAAAGCAAACATCCGGGTGAGACCGGGTATGCCCTATGGCGTACAATAAACATTGGTGATATTCGTATTCGACAGGTGGAATATTCTGCGGGATATTTGGCTGATCATTGGTGCGATCGAGGCCATATTTTTTATGTCCTGGAAGGGGAATTGGTTTCCGAGTTGAAGGACGGTCGCAAAACGACAATGACTGCGGGTATGAGCTATCAAGTTTCAGATCATGGAGACGCAGCCCATCGCTCTTCAACGGAAAACGGTGCCAAAGTCTTCATTGTCGATTAATTTGCTATTGACCGGGTTTATACTTAACGCACAGGAAGCCTGAGCTCTGGGTGATTGCATTTCCTTTGTGCCCATCGGATTATCCAAAAAATCGGTATCCGCTGTTCGCCTTGATGGGGCATATACGCGTTAGCTCACGTTAATTTCGCCGTGGGAGCATACAATAATGAAAGCACCTTGCCCGTAATCTGCGCCGCATTTAGCCCGGCGTCATCATACATCTGATAGGGGCTGGCCTGGGGGATAAACCGATCGGGCAGGGTCATGGGGCGGAATTTGAGCCCCCCATCAAACACGCCTTCCTCCGCCAAAAGCTGCGCTACATGTGTGCCAAAGCCGCCCAATGCGCCTTCCTCAATGGTGATCAGCGCGCCGTGCGTTGCGGCCAAGGACAAGATCAACGCCCGGTCCAGCGGCTTGGCAAAACGCGCATCCGCAATGGTAGGGAAAATCTCATGCTGGGCCAATTCATCGCCCGCTTTCAAAACCTCCGCGAGGCGCGCCCCAAAGGATAAAATCGCAACATCCGCCCCCTGCCGGATAATCCGCCCCCGGCCAATCTCAAGCGGAACGCCCTGCTCGGGCAGATCAACGCCAAGCCCCGCGCCGCGCGGATAGCGAAAGGCAATCGGCCCGGCCTCATGCGCCGCCGCCGTGGCCACCATATGCATCAACTCGCCCTCATCTGCGGGGGCCATCACCGTAAAGCCGGGCAGGTTGGCAAGATAGGCAATGTCAAAAGCGCCCGCATGGCTCGCCCCATCCGCGCCCACAAGGCCCGCGCGATCAATGGCAAAGCGCACCGGCAGGCCTTGCAGCGCCACATCATGCACCACCTGATCATAGGCCCGCTGCAAAAAGGTCGAATAAAGCGCGCAAAAGGGCTTCATCCCCCCCGCCGCAAGGCCCGCTGCGAATGTCACCGCATGCTGCTCGGCAATGCCCACATCATAGCTGCGCGCGGGGAAATGCTGCGCAAACTTATCCAGCCCGGTCCCATCCGGCATCGCCGCCGTGATCGCGCAGATCTTCTCATCGCGCTTAGCCTCAGCAATCAACGCCTTGGCAAAGACAGAGGTATAGCTGGGCGCGCGCGCTTGCGGTTTGTGCTGCACCCCGCTCGCGATATCAAAGGGCGCAAAGCTATGCCCCTTATCGGGCGCAGCCTCTGCGGGGGGATAGCCCTTGCCCTTCTCGGTGATCACATGCAGCAAAACCGGCCCCGTAGCGTTCGCCTTAAGATCGCGCAAGGCGGGCAGTAATTGGTGTAAGTCATGCCCATCAATAGGGCCGTGATAGGCAAACCCCAAGGCCTCAAACCATGGCCCACATGGCCCACGCAGATAATCCGCCATAGCGCCAGTGGGCGGGGCGATGGACATAGCATTGTCATTGAGGATCACAAAAAGCCGCTGCTTGAGACTTGCGGCATTGTTCAGCGCCTCATAAGCCATCCCAGCCGAGAGCGCCCCATCCCCAATCACCGCAATCACATCGGCGTCCAAAGCGGCTTTTAGCCCCAGAGCCGCCGAAATCGAAGTCGAAGAATGCCCCGCCCCAAAAGGATCAAAGCGGCTCTCAGAGCGTTTGGTAAATCCAGAAATTCCACCGCCCTGTCGCAAGCGCGCCATATCGGCGCGCCGCCCAGTCAGGATCTTATGCGGATAACATTGATGCCCCACATCCCAAATCAGCTGATCGCGCGGCGTGTCAAACACGGCATGCAGCGCCACCGTGAGCTCAACAACCCCAAGCCCAGCCCCAAGATGCCCCCCGGTTCGAGAAACGGCCTCAATGGTCGCGGAGCGTAGCTCCGCAGCAACCTGCCCCAGCTCAGTATCCGCGAGCGCGCGCAGCGCGCCCGGCGCGCCGCAAAGATCCAACAAAGGCGTGTACGAGCGCATTAGCGCTCGCGCGCCAGCGCGAAGCGCGCGCTCTCCCGCAGTAAATCAGCCTCTGGACCAAACGCATCAAGATGCGCAATGGCAGAGGCGCTAAGCGCCTCTGCCCAGCTCTTGGCAGCCTCCAACCCGAGCAGGGAAACAAAGGTCGCCTTGCCAGCCTCCCCATCTTTACCCACGGCCTTACCCATCTTCTCCTCATCCCCGATGACATCAAGGATGTCATCGACGATCTGAAAGAGCAGCCCGAAATCGCGGGCAAAGCCGCGCAGCGGCGCGGCCTGCGCCCCCGCCATATGCGCGCCAGCGCAGGCGGACCACTCAAACAAAGCTCCGGTCTTGCCCCGTTGCAGCGCCTCAATTTGCTGCAAATCAAACGGCTCCGTGGCGGCGTCAGCCGCCATATCGAGCGCTTGCCCCAACACCATGCCCGCCGCGCCAGCGGCGCGCGCCAGGGCGCTCGCCAGCTGCGCGCGTAGCGCGCCCGTCCCAATATCCGGGTGGGTCGTTAGCTCAAACGCAAGGCTTTGCAGCGCATCGCCAGCCAGAACCGCTGTGGCCTCATCCCATTTGACATGCACGGTCGGCGCACCGCGCCGCAGGTCATCATCATCCATGCAAGGCAGATCATCATGCACAAGGGAATAGGCATGCATCACCTCAATCGCTGTGGCAGGCCAAATCGCACGGGCTGGCTCAACGCCATAAAGCGCCGCGCTTTGCATCACGAAAAACCCCCGTAGCCGCTTGCCGCCTGTGCACGCATGGCGCATCGCTTGCACCACGGGCAAAGGCTCATAGGCCCCAAGCACAGCGTCAAGCTGTGCATCAATCTCAGCCGCGCAGCCCTTGAGCGCCTCTGACAGCATCTAAAGCCCCTCAGCCGGTTTCAGCCCCGCAGGGGCGCCCGATCCATCCAGCGTGATGATGGCAACTTTCTCTTCGGCCTCTTTCAGCTTGGCCTCGCAGCGCTTTTTCAGCGCATCGCCCCGCTCATAAAGCGTGATTGCATCTTCCAGCGCCACATCGCCCTTTTCGAGCTTGTCCAGCACCTGTTCAAGCTCGCCCATGGCGGTTTCAAAGCTCATCTCATCTACAGGCGTCTGGGTCATGTTTGGGCGGCCTTTTGCAAAATTTCAACATGGGCGCGGGCGGATGCGCCGAGCGCTTGCAGATCATAGCCGCCCTCAAGCACAGAGACCACCCTGCCATCGCACAGCGCGTGCGCCAAATCGCAGATTTTCTGGGTAAAGGCTGCGAAATCGGATGCATTCCAAGTCAGGCTGGCGAGCGGGTCATCCTGGTGGGCATCAAATCCCGCAGAGATAAAGATCATTTCGGGCTTATGCTCTTTGAGGCGCGCCCAAACCGGCTCCCAGGCCTTTAGCGCATGCGCCCCATCCGAGGCGGGGGGCAGGGGGATATTGATCACGCTGCCATGCGGGCCGGTCTCACTGGCCTCCCCGCTGCCCGGCCAGAGCGGCATTTGATGGGATGAAACAAACAGCGCACGGGGATCATCGCGCAACAGTGCCTGCGTGCCATTGCCGTGATGCACATCGAAATCCAGCACCGCCACGCGCGACAGCCCCCTCACGTCCAGCGCATGTTTGGCCGCCAGAGCGATATTGCCAAAGATGCAAAAGCCCATGGGAATAGCCGCCTCGGCATGGTGGCCCGGCGGGCGGGTTGCGACAAAGACGTTTTGCGCTTCTCCATCTAAAACAGCATCCACTGCGCGAATAGCCCCGCCTGCCGCGCGCATAATTGCCTCAAGCGAGGTTGATGATACATAGGTATCCGCGTCCAGCCATACCTGCCCTGTGGCCGGAATGCGCCCTGGAATGCTATCCACATAGCCCGGCTCATGGCAGAGCAAGAGCTGCTCACGGCTTGCCTCGGGCGCCTCAAGCTGGGGCAAGTTCAGATCCGCCAGTGCATCCAGCACAGAGCGCAGACGGGCCACTTGTTCAGGTGCGCCCTCGGGGTTGATATGGTCAAAACAGGCGGGATGGGTAATGAGAACGGTCATGTCAGGTCAATCTGAGGTTAGCATATAGCCCGCGCCGCGCACGGTTTGCAGATAGCGGGGCTCTTTGGGAGAGGGTTCGATCTTGCGCCGCAGCCGGGTGATTTGCACATCCACCGCGCGCTCTTGTGCTTGACCCTTGTCGCGGCCCAGCTTTTCGACCAACTCGCTGCGCGACAGAGCCACGCCAACCTGATCGGAGAAAACGCGCATCAGCTGAATTTCGGTGGCGGTCAGCTTGATCGGCGCATCGCCTTGCCAAAGCTCGGCGCGCTCCACATCATAGCGAAAGGCCCCAAGGGAAAGGGTTTTGGGCTTGCTCTCTTGCACCGGAGCCTCTGGCGCGCGGCGCAGGATCGCGTTCACACGCAGCAGCAGCTCTTTGGGATCAAAGGGTTTGGAGAGATAATCATCCGCCCCAGCCTCCAGCCCGGCAATGCGATCTTCGGTCGAGCCCTTCGCAGTCAGCATCAGCACGGGCATGGTATTGTCGCGCCTAAAATCCGTAACAAAACTGACCCCATCCTCACCGGGCATCATCACATCGCAAATCATCAGATCAAAATCGAGCCCAGAAAGAATTCGCCGTGCATGGGCGGCATCGCGCGCGCCAGTAACCAAAAAACCATGCTTTCGCAGGTATTTTTGCAACAGCTCGCGAATGCGTGCATCATCGTCAATGATCAAGAGATGAGGTTCTAAATCCATGGCCTAGCCGCTACTTTCTTTGAGACGAGTATAGGCCCTGCGCATGTCCGGGTCCATCATTGCCTCAAGCACTGTGCGAAAACCCGCAACTGCCTCGGGCCCCGCTGCATGATAGGCCTTGCGCATCCGGGCACGCTGTGCATCTGAAAGGGCCTGTTCAAGCTCTTGACCCTTTGGCGTGAGAAACAGATGCCGCTCGCGTTTATCGGCCTTGCCCACATGGCTTTCCACCAGCCCATCGGCAATCAGGCTGCGCAGCACCCGGTTGAGCGATTGTTTGGTCACGCCGAGTAGGGTGAGCAGATTATTCACGGTGGTGCCGGGCGCACGGTTGATGAAATGCACCGCCCGGTGATGGGCGCGCCCATAGGCCATGTCGCTAAGGATGCGGTCCGGGTCAGCCGTAAAGCCACGATAGGCAAAGAACATCGCCTCAATGCCTTGGCGCAATTGCTCATCGCTCAAAAAGAGCGGGGTGTCGCTGCTATATGCGCCATCTGCCATGCGGGGCCCTTTCCTATTTCTTTACCCTATATAGGTCAGATCTATTGACATTCCAAGGGCGAACCCGTATCGAATCGCAGGTTTTGCGCAATAAAATGTCCGCATCGGACGTAGTTCGCGCAATAACCAGAAAAGCGCGTGGTGAAGAGGAGAAACGCATGGCGGGCGCATATGATGATCGTGACGGAAAGATTTGGCTCAATGGCCAGTTGGTCGATTGGCGCAGCGCGCAGGTGCATGTGCTCACACATGCGATGCATTACGCCTCTTCGGTCTTTGAGGGCGAGCGGGCCTATGGCGGCAATATTTTCCTGAGCCGGAAGCATTCTGAGCGGCTGCATTTCTCGGCCTCAGAGCTGGATTTTCAGATCCCTTACACGGTGGATGAGATCGAAGCGGCCAAGCAAGAGGTCTTGGCGGTGAATGGTCTCTCTGACGCTTATGTGCGCGCGGTGGCTTGGCGCGGGGCCGGGGAGGATATGGGCGTCTCATCGGCACGCAACCCGGTCATGCTGGCGATCGCAGCTTGGGAATGGGGCGATTATTATGGGGATGCGAAATATAAGGGCGCAAAGCTCGATATCTCGAAATGGAAACGCCCCAGCCCCGAAACGATCCCCGTACATGCCAAAGCGGCGGGGCTCTATATGATTTGCACCACGTCAAAACATGCGGCAGAGGCCAAGGGCTGCTCGGATGCATTGTTCATGGATTATCGCGGCTATGTGGCTGAGGCCACGGGCGCAAATGTGTTTTTCGTCAAGGATGGCGAGGTGCACACGCCAAAACCGGATTGCTTCCTGAATGGGCTGACGCGCCAGACGGTGATTGGGATGCTGCAAGATAAGCAGATCAAGGTGCATGAGCGGGTGATTATGCCAGACGAGATGGAGGGTTTTGAGCAATGCTGGCTTACAGGCTCGGCCGCGGAGGTCACCCCGGTTGGGCAGATCGGTGAGTATAGCTTTGACGTGGGCGCGCTGACCCGCGATATTACGGAAAGCTATGACAAGCTGGTGCGCGCCTAAAGGGGCGGTTACCAAAAGGAGCGCTGACGCGCACGCGATTCAATTTTGAGAGGGGGGTGCCCCTCTCAAACTCTCCCCCGCCTCTTGCTTATTCCAGCTCTGCTAGGCGGGTGAGCGCCTCTTGCAATTTGCTCTCTTCCTCTTGGCGGGCCGCAAGGTTGGCTTGGGTTTCGGCCACCACCTCTGGCGGGGCGCTTTGTACGAATTTCGGATTTTTCAGCCGCCCGGCCATGCCGCCGATTTCCTTGGCGAGTTTGGCAAGGGTTTTCTCTAGGCGCGCCTTTTCGCTGGCGACGTCGATCACATCGGCCAGGGGCAGGCCAAAGCTGCCGCCGGGCAGGGTGAGGGAGACGGTGCCTTTGGGGAAGCTGTCTACTTCGCTTAGGCTGTCTATGCGGGCCATGCGTTTGATCAGGGCTTCGTTTGCTTCATAGGCGGCGCGGGCTTTGGCGGTGAAGCCGGTCACAACCATGGGCACATAGGCCCCGGCGGGCACATGCATTTGCGCGCGGGCGGAGCGGGTTTCCTCAATAATGCGGATCATCCAGCCAAGTTCGGCCTCGGCATCCTCATCTGCCATATCCGCCGCTGTGTAGTCCGGCCAATCGGCGTGGATCAGCGGCTTGGGACGCGGTTTTTGCTGCCAAAGCTCTTCGGTGATGAAGGGCATGATCGGGTGCAACAGGATCAGGCATTGATCCAGCGCCCAGGCATAGGTGGCTTTGGTTTCCTCTTTGGCCGCTTCATCGTTGCCATCGAAAACGGGTTTGGTGAATTCCAGATACCAATCGCAAAACGTGCCCCAGATAAAGGCATAAAGCGCGTTGGCCGCATCGTTAAAGCGGAATTCTTCAAAGGCTTTGTCCACCAATTCGCGGGTTTTGGCGACTTCGCCTTTGATCCATTTGTTCAGGGCCAGCGCGGTTTGCGGCGGGGTGTCTGAATGGGGGATGTCGAACACGCCCTTCATCTCACCATAGCTGGCGGCATTCCACAGCTTGGTGCCGAAATTGCGATAGCCCTTGATGCGTTCCATATCCAGCTTGAGCACGCCCCCAAGCGCGGCCATGGCGGCAGAAGAAAAGCGCAGGGCGTCGGCGCCAAATTCATCGATGATTTGCAGCGGGTCCACCACATTGCCGGTGGATTTGGACATTTTCTTGCCCTTGGCATCGCGCACCAGACCATGCAGGTAGACGGTGTCAAAGGGGATGCGTTTCTCAATCGGCAAGTCTTGATCCAGCACCGCAAGCTGCATCATCATCATGCGCGCGATCCAGAAAAAGAGGATATCTTGGCCCGTGATCAGCGTGGAGGTGGGGAAGTATTTTTGCAGCGCCTCAGTGTCCTCGGGCCAGCCGAGCGTGCCGATGGGCCAGAGGCCGGAGGAGAACCAGGTGTCGAGCACGTCGGGGTCGCGGTGGAGTGTGACATAAGTGGTTTGCATAGCGACGTTGGGATTGCCTACGGCACTTGCACCGACATTTGGGGCTTCGCGAACTCCGTCGGCTGTCTTTGCATTAGTGTTGGCAGCCTCGGTAATTTCAACCTCACCGTAATAGAGGCGCGCCTTTCCGGCGGCTTCTTCAAATGTCGGCGCACAGAAAAACTGAAGGTTTCGGGCGTCATCAAACCCGGTCGATGACTTGCCGAAACCATACCAAACCGGGATCTGATGGCCCCACCAGAGTTGGCGCGAGATGCACCAGGGTTCGATGTTTTCGAGCCAGTGGTAGTAGGTTTTCTCGCCGCTCTCGGGCAGGATTTTGACCTGGCCATTCTTGACCACGTCCAGCGCGGGCCCGACGATTTTGTCTGTATCCACAAACCATTGATCGGTGAGCATGGGCTCGATCACGACTTTGGAGCGATCGCCAACGGGCTGCATGATGGGTTTGTTCTCGACCAGGGGGATTTCATTGCCCTCCGCGTCTGTGACCATCACGGCGAGCCCTTCGGAGGTGATTTGCTCCACCACCATTTTGCGCGCTTCAAAGCGATCTAGCCCGCGCAGCTCATCGGGGATCAGGTTCACGGCATCGGTTTCACCCTCGCTTAAGTGACGGTTGCCCTGTGCGACGTCCATCGCGATGGCTGCGGCCTGAGCATAAGGGGCGCCGTCACCACGCATATGGGCGCGCGTGTCCATAAGGCGGTACATCGGAATGCCGCCGCGCTTGGCCACTTGGTAGTCGTTGAAATCATGCGCGCCGGTGATTTTCACCGCGCCGGAACCAAAATCGGGATCGGGATATTCATCCGTGATGATCGGGATCTTGCGGCGGTGTTCTTTGGGGCCAACGGGAATTTCACAGAGTTTTCCGACGATTGGGGCATAGCGCTCATCAGAAGGGTGAACCGCAACGGCCCCATCACCAAGCATGGTTTCGGGCCGGGTTGTGGCGATGGAAATATAGTCGCGCGTCTCTTCCAGCGTGATATTTCCGTCCTCGTCTTTCTCGACATAGGTATAGGTGGCACCGCCCGCGAGCGGGTATTTGAAATGCCACATATGGCCGGCGACTTCGATATTTTCGACCTCAAGATCCGAGATCGCGGTTTCGAATTTTGGATCCCAGTTGACCAAGCGTTTGCCGCGATAGATCAGGCCTTTGTTATACATTTCGACAAAGACCTTGATCACGGCGTCATGGAAATTGCCGTCATTTCCCGCAGGCGCGCCGGGGGCGCCGGACATGGTAAAGGCCTCGCGCGACCAATCACAAGAGGCCCCTAAACGCTTGAGCTGGCTGGCAATTGTGCCGCCTGATTGCGCTTTCCAATCCCAGATCTTTTCCAGGAATTTCTCGCGCCCCAGCTCGCGCCGACCCGGCTCGTTATTTTCGGCTAGTTTGCGCTCCACCACCATTTGCGTGGCGATACCCGCATGATCGGTGCCCGGCTGCCAAAGCACATCAAAACCCTGCATGCGTTTCCAGCGGATGAGAATGTCCTGCAACGTGTTGTTAAACGCGTGCCCAATATGCAGAACCCCGGTCACATTGGGGGGCGGGATCATGATCGCATAAGAGGAAGCCTCGGGCTTTTTATTGGCACCGGCCACAAAGCACCCGGATTTTTCCCACATTTCATAAAGACGCGGTTCTGCCTCGGCGGCGTTGAATTTTCCAAGGGACATGGGACACCTTTTGCTGTGCGTTTTGGCTCAAATACAAAGCCGCGGCCCAAAGGGAAAGGGGGCGCAGGGGCGCGGGCGAAGAAATTCAAAATCTTTGTACATTTCTGGCCCGAGGCGGCGCGCCTTAAAGATCAGTTCATAGGATGGGTCTATAGAGGTGTTCTCTAGGCAAAGGTCCGTAGCATATGACACTTGATGACATTCTAGCCTCATTTGTTGAACTCACGGGGGATGCGGTGAGCGTCGGCCTCTGTGAGCCCGGCGGGCGGGATGTGCGGTTTGTCTGGGTGAATGATGTCTTCCAAGACATGTTTGGCTATAGTGTTGATGAGCTAACTGAGCTGCCCACGCATATTGTGCATGACCCGAGCGATATTGATAATTTTTCGGCTCAGTTGGAGACGCAACTTGCGCAGCAATGCGAACGGTTTCAGATCGAAACCTATTGCCGCCATGCGTCAGGGCGGCGCATTTGGGCCAATATTTGGATCATCACGGTCGCGGCGGATGAGGGGCATTATATCGTCTCGATTTTCCGCGATCACTCGGAGCTTAAAGAGCGGGAACTTGTTGCCGCAGCGGCGCTGGCCGAGCGGGATAAGGCGCTCGCAATCAGTGAGGAGACGCAAACCCGGCTGATGGAGGCGCTGAACGCGCTGCCAGAGCCGTTTTCAATCTGGAACCCTTCAGGTGATTTGGTGATTTGGAACTCAACCTTTGCAGATGTTGTGTTCCAGGGACAGCTTCGCGACGATGTAACGGTGACAATGGATACCATTGTAAAGGTCGTTTTGGAGCGAACGAATGTCGAGGGGTTACTCGATAAGGGGATGGATCATGATGCGCAAATCAGGCTTGCCAGCGAATTAGTGTTGCGGGGCGGGGTTGGGTTTTACTCTACGGCCGCAGATGGGCGCATCTATCATACCGAAAGCCACCGGGCCAATAACGGCGATACGATGCTCATCAGCCTGGATGTCACGAAAACAAAACGCCAAGCGAACAGGCTCAGCGCGTATGCGGCAGAGCTGAAAGAGGCGCATGCGATTGCAAATCATCAAGCCTATCATGACGAATTAACTGGCTTGCCCAACCGTCGCTACATGGCCGAAGCGCTCGAACAATTAGGCGAGCGCCGCGCTAAGGAGGGGGGCGAGATTTATGCGCTGCATCTAGATCTGGATGGGTTCAAGCAGATCAATGACACCAAAGGCCATGCCAAGGGCGATATGATGCTCAAATATGTGGCGCAAACCTTGCGTGACTTGATGTGGGACGAGGATATTTGCGCCCGCACTGGCGGGGATGAGTTTATCATTTTGCTTTATGTGCCGCAGGTTCGCAACAGAGATCCCGAAGTTCTGGCGCGCGAAATCGTTCAAAAACTCTCGTCTCCAGTTCTGCTGGGCGAAAGCATGGTGCGCGTGGGGGCCAGTGTTGGTATTGCATCAACCGCAGTTTCACATGAGAAAAATCTTTTCACGGATAGTGATATTGCGCTTTACAAGGCGAAAGAGCGTGGGCGAAATCGCGTGGAATGGTTCATCAAGGCGGATCTTGATAAGCTTGAACAGCTAAAAGGTCGATCGGACGAGGTTCTGCGGGCGCTGGAGCGTAACGAATTCATCCCATATTTCCAGCCGCAGATCGATACCGTGAGCGGCGAAGTGGTTGGGTTCGAGGTGTTGGCGCGCTGGCAACATCCACAGCGCGGCGTGCTGCTCCCCTTTGAGTTCATCGAAGTTGCAGAAAATTTGAATGTGGTCGAACAAATCGATCAGCAAATTTTTCACAAGGCGCTTGATCTCTTCGAAGAATTCCGCCCGCTCGGCGTGTCCCCCTCCTTATCCTTTAACGTCTCAACGCGCAGGCTGATGTCGCAGGCGATTTTGCACGATTCGCGCCGCGTGCTTGATTATTTCGGCTCTGTGTCCTTTGAGCTGCTTGAAACCGTGTTCCTGGATGATCCCGACACGGAGTTTCTGATGCAAATCAATGCGCTGGTTGATAACGGGGTGGAAATCGAGATTGATGATTTTGGCTCGGGCCATGCCTCAATTATTGCGCTTGAGGATATCGCGCCCCACCGCCTGAAAATTGACCGCCGCCTGGTCATGCCCTTAACGGAATCGGGCCGATCCGTGCGCTTGATCCGCTCCATCGTAGAAATCGGGCACGCGCTCAATATCGGGATGGTGGCCGAAGGGGTGGAGACCGCCGAGCAGATACCAATTCTGGCTGAGATGGGGATTGAGCTGTTGCAAGGGTATTATTTTGGCCGCCCGATGCCCTTTGAGCAAGTTAAGGAGCTTGTTCTTGCCATGCCAAGCGAACACAGGGTCAAAGCCCCCGCACCGCGCAAAGCCAGCAACAGCTAAGCAGGATTTCATAAAAGTGGGCACCGGTTTTGGGATAAAAATCCTGCAAAATCAAAGAGCGCTAAGCAGGTATTCGTGGGGGGAGCCTCGAATACCTGCTTAGAGTTACCCGTTGCGTGCCTTGGCAATTGTCTCATCCCTCAAGGGCAGCCGAACCCCTTGGACAATCACATTCGGATCGTAGGGCGCGCGGGCAAAAACTTCATGCACCATGGGGGCAAAGAATTCGAGCGGCAGATCTTCGTAATCTGGATCAAAGCTCGCCTGATCCCAACGCTCGCAAAATTCGGCGCAATCCTCGAAATAGGGATGGCCCGCATGCCGCTCGCGCTTATGTTGATCTGCGCCCACATGATGCCCGAAATAGAGCATCTGGAAATCCCCATGGGTCTGCACGCACCAGCTACATTGCTCGCGCACAAACGGACGCAGGATCGTTGCCGCATATTCATCATGATTATAGGGTGCATAGATATCGCCAATATCATGCAAAAGCGCCGAAACCACCCAGTCAATATCCGCCCCGTCCCGCCAAGCCCGCGTGGCTGATTGCACCGAATGGCCCAGCCGCGTGACCTGATAGCCCGATAGGCTTTCATCAAGTTCCACCAGCGCCTTTAGCAGCCGCTCGGCCGTTCTAGAGGCATATTCCACCTCAAGCGGGTGCAGAAAATCGTAATCCTCTTTGTCCCCGTCCTTCATTTGGGTGAATTTCACATGATCCATCGTAAATCCCTCCTGGCAGCTGCGCTCACGCATACATTGCGTTTTCGCCCTTGGCCCCTTTCATCATAACTTGTGACTGAGCCAAACGGACTTGGTCGTAAAGTTCAAGCGCTTCTGGTGCGAAATTCGCGGCTGGTGCAGGCGTGTGGATGAAATTGCCAAAACCATCCTGCCCGCGCACGAGCGCCGCATAATCTTTCTCGCCCACCTCCTGCTTCATATCGGGGCGCAAATAGCGGATCACGCAGGCAATGCGGCGATCATCCGAAGCATTTGGCCCAGAGCCATGGATTGTAAGCCCATGATGCAAAGAGATTTGCCCCGGCTCGAGCTCAATGGCGGTTTTGTCGGCCTCGGCCACATCCACTTTTACCTCTTGGCCCCGTGAGAGCAGGTTGTTTTCGTCAAATGTGTCCTCATGTTCGAGAATGGCGGATTTATGCGAGCCCGCCACAAAATCCATGCAGCCCGAGGCCTTGGTGGCAGGGGAAAGCGGCACCCAAACCGTGACGAGCCCATCAATTGCCCCCAGACCCCAATAGGTCAGATCCTGGTGCATCGAAACGATCTGCTTGGTGCGCGGCTCTTTGATGAACAGCTCACCGGAAAAGGCCATGATATCGGGGCCTAATAAGCCCTCAACCACGTTCAGAATTTCCGGCGCGCGCGCGATGCGATCCACCAAGGGCATGACCAGATGGGCATTGATGCGCTTATACGTGTTGAGCGGCAGGGGCAGGCCATTGTCCAGCCATTCGGTTTCTAACTGCTCAAGCTCGTCGCGTGCAGCCAGCGCATCGGCCTTTGAGATACCGGGAACCGGAAAGAGAAACCCATCACGCCAATATTGCGCGATCTGCGCCTCACTCAGGCGACCGTTGGTTAGGGGCAGAGAGTCTGGCATGGCGCGCTCCTTGATGCTGCACCCATCCACTGTGAAAGAGCGCGCCGCGCGCGAACCGCTTATTTGCGACTTTGATCTTTTTCAAAACCGACCGCTTGTCGCTGGGCTGGACATTAAGCGCCAACTGCCTAAGTTCGCCAAGCAACATCCTATAGGCAGCGGAGCGTCGGACATGGAAAAATTTGGCAAAAGCCAGTCGGTTAAACGGGTTGAAGATATTCGATTTCTGACCGGAGAGGGGCGCTATGTGGATGATATTGCTCCCAAAGGGGCGCTTTATGCCTATTTTCTGCGCTCCAGCGTGGCCCATGGTACCTTGGCCGATATGGATCTGGACGCGGCGCGCGAGGCCCCCGGCGTTGCGGGCATTTACACCCAGGCCGATTTTGAAGCCGATGGCGTTGATGCGACGATGAATTTCTCCACGGTGAAGAATCGCGATGGCTCTGAGGGCGCTGCGCCCAAGCGGCCCTGGCTTGCCAGCGGGCGGGTGCGCCATGTGGGCGAGGCAATCGCGGTGATTATTGCCACCAGCCTAGAGGCCGCCAAAGACGCCGCCGAGCTGCTCTGGCCCGAGATTGAGGATCTGCCAGCAAAAATGGATGTTGCCGCCGGCGGAGAGGCGCTGCACGAGGTGGCGCGCGATAACCGCGCTTTTGATTGGGGCATGGGTGATGAGGCCGCGACCGCTCAGGCCTTTGAGCAAGCCGCACATGTGGTCAGTCTTGAGGTGGGCGATAACCGCATCATCGTCAACTCGATGGAGCCGCGCGGGTGCTGGGCCAATATGGAAGAGGGGCGCTTGCATCTCAGCTTCACCGGCCAGGGGGTCTGGGGCGCGAAAGATCAGCTAACCGCCAAGCTGAACCTACCAGAGGGCTCGGTGCGCGTCACCAATCCCGATATTGGCGGCGGTTTTGGCATGAAGGCGATGCTTTATCCTGAGTATTTCGCCGTAGCCTTTGCCGCCCATAAACTGGGTCAGCCGGTGCGCTGGATGTCCGAGCGCGGCGAGGCGATGCTCACCGATAATGGGGGGCGCGATCTGGTCAGCCTGGCCGAGCTCGCCTTTGACAATGATCACAAAATAGCGGCCTACCGGGTGAAAACGGATTGCAATCTTGGGGCGTATTGTTCGCAATTCGGCCAGCCCATCCAGACACAGCTCTTTAGCCGCGTACTTGGCGGGGTTTACGATATTCAAACCGTTTGGCTGCAGGTCGAGGGATTTTTCACCAATACAGCGCCCGTGGATGCCTATCGCGGCGCAGGTCGGCCAGAGGCGATTTACGTGCTTGAGCGGCTCATGGACCGCGCCGCGCGCGAGCTGGGCGTTGATCCGCTGGAGCTGCGGCGCAAGAATTTCATCAAGCCAAATCAATTCCCCTATAAGACGCCCGTTGGGGAAACCTATGATGTGGGCGATTTTAATAAAGTGCTGAGCCGCGCAGAGGAAGAGGCAGATTTACAAGGGTTTTCGGCGCGTCAACAGGCGGATGCCGAACAGGGCGCGCTCCGTGGCTTAGGGATATGTTATTATATTGAGAGTATCCTTGGAGACCCGTCGGAAACTGCGGCGGTGACCTTCAATGAGGATGGCACAGTGACGATTTGCGTCGGAACACAAAGCAACGGGCAAGGCCATGAAACGGTCTTTACTCAGTTTTTGTCCGATCAAACCGGCATCCCCGCAGATCAGATCCACTTTGTGCAAGGTGATAGCGATCAAATTGCCAAAGGCGGCGGCACCGGGGGCTCTCGCTCGGTTACTGTGCAAAATAATGCGATTTTGGCCACATCCGCGTCAATGAAAGAGGCTTTTGCGGCCTTTCTAAGTGATGAGAGCGGCGTGCCTGCCGCAGAGATCGATTTTGATGATGAACGTTTTCGCGTGCCGGGCACCAATATGACCCCCAGCATGCTTGAAGTGGCCGAACTTGCGCGGCAAGCGGGGCGCGCCGATTTGATGCATTATGCGCAAACCGCCAAGCTCGACGCGCGCAGCTTCCCCAATGGCTGTCATATCGCCGAGGTTGTGATTGATGCCGGCACCGGCGCAACGCGGCTAGATCGCTATACGGTCGTGGATGATTTTGGCAATCTGATCAATCCGATGCTGGCCGAGGGGCAGGTGCATGGCGGCGTGGTGCAGGGCGTTGGGCAGGCGCTGAGCGAGCAGGTGGTTTACGATGAGGATGGCCAGCTGCTCTCTGCGAGTTTTATGGATTATGCCATGCCGCGCGCCGATGACGTGCCGATGATGTCCTTTACCTCAGAGCCCGTGCCCTCCACCGCCAATGTCATGGGGATGAAGGGCTGCGGCGAGGCCGGGACAGTGGGCTCAATGGCCGCGACCGCCAATGCGGTTCAGGATGCTTTGTGGGATCGCGGAGTGCGCCAGGCGGATATGCCGTTTACGCCCTTGCGTGTTTGGGAAATGTTGAATGATGCGAGGATTGCTGCGCGATAGGCGTATTGCCCGGCTTTTATCCGGGCTATTGGGGCGGGGAAAGCGACGCACGCAGCCCCGTCCAAACGCGCGCGATGCGGTTATTCATGTGATCATTCTTGACGGCACCATGTCCTCGCTCAAGCCCGGTTATGAAACCAATGCGGGGCAGGCCTATAAATTGCTACGCCGCGTTGGATCACCGGTTTCGATCTATTACGAGCAAGGCATTCAATGGGCTGAATGGCGCAAATTGGGCGATGTCCTGCTGGGGCGTGGCATCAATCGACAAATCCGCCGCGCCTATGGCTATCTTGCCTCGCGCTATCGTCCCGGAGATAGGATCTTTTTGCTTGGCTTTTCGCGCGGTGCTTATGCGGTGCGCTCGCTTGCCGGGGTGATTGATCAAGTGGGATTGCTAAAGGCGGACCATGCCACGCAGCGCAATGTGCGGGCTATTTACCGGCATTATCAGGAAACCCCCGATAGCCAAGCGGCGCGTGCATTTTCGCAGCGTCACTGCCATGACAGGATCGAGATCGAGATGATCGGTGTTTGGGACACGGTTAAATCCCTTGGGGTGAATCTGCCGGTGCTTTGGCGCTATAGCCAGCCCAAACACGCATTTCACAATCACCATCTTGGTCCGTCGATCAAGCATGGCTATCATGCGCTGGCCCGCAATGAGACGCGCAAAGCCTATAGCCCGGTGATGTGGACCAGCGATCCAGGCTGGCCCGGGGTTTGCGAGCAGATGTGGTTTCGCGGAGCGCACGGTGATATCGGCGGCATGCTAGATGGGCATGAGGCGGCGCGGGGGCTCTCCAATATTCCATTTGTGTGGATTATGGAGAAGGCCGAGAGCTGCGGATTGCCCTTGCCCGAATGTTGGCAGGCTTCTTTCCCCACGGATCCGTCGGCCCCGTCTTTGGGAACATTTCGCGGCTGGGGGCGGCTTTTGCTGGGACGCCGTGCGCGCCAAGTGGGGCTCGATGCGTCAGAGCGGGTGCATCCAACGGTTCAGCTCGCGCCAATTGCTCAAGGATGGCTTTGGTCTTCGGATGTGGAACAGTCCCATAGGGATGCGCTCACGCCCGCTCCCCGTAAGGCAACGCATACCGCGTCGGGGTAATTTTCGGCCAAGCAAAACTCAAGGCGCCGCGCATCAATGTGTTGGGGAATGAGCGCAAGCCCTCAAATTCAGCTATGCATGATTTGGGGATGCGTCAAAGAAAAGCGGCTGATTGGGGCCGCTTTTCTAGAAATGGTTTATGCGTCTTCGTCGATCTCGGGGAGAACTTCGGCGAGTTCTTCAAAGGCTTGGCCCGAGGCGACCAAGCAGGTCACGCCGGATGTGTTGGTCACGGTGATCGTCCAGGTGCCTGTTTCTTTGGAGGCGAAAATCTCGACCACCTGGTTATTTGCGCCCAGACCCATGGATTGGCGGGCCTCGCCATATCCACTTGCCAGGCGGTTGACCACTGCGTCACGGGGGGCGCAGTTTCGGTTCATGCCTTGCGCGGTTGCGGTTCCTGCGGTCATGGCGATCAAACCAAGGCCCGCGACGAATGCTTTGAGAGCTAAAGTCATAGCGCTGCCGTCCTTACTCACATAAAGGCGCCTCTACGCTCATCTGGACACATCCGGCGCGATGCCAGCGATGATCGGGTCGGCCCCGGTTTCAATCTCACGCACCCCTTTATTGCCTTGGATTGGTTTCAGCGGCCCAGCTGCTCAGGCCCTCCCGCAGGGTAGTCGTTAGCAAAGGAGTTTGCACGTTAAAATTGAAATATCTGTTAATAATCCGCGCTATGATTGAAGTCTGCCGTTTTCTGCGGTGCGGCGCATATAATCTTGAAGTTTTTGTGAAATTGACGCACCTATTAAGTAACAATCTTTCTCTCGCGACCAGATTCGGAGAAAATCATGTCTGATCAACGCCCTTACCGCTCGGTTCTCTATATTCCTGCTTCAAAAACACGGGCATTGGATAAGGCGCGAAACCTGCCGGTGGATGCGATTATTTTCGATCTTGAGGATGCAGTTGCAGCAGATGAGAAAGAGGCGGCGCGCGGAACATTGGCGGCGGCTTTGGCGGAAGGCGGCTATGGGGCGCGGGTCAAAATCATACGAATCAACGGCCTGGACACGGAATGGGGCGCGGATGATGCGCGGGCCGTCGCGGCTATGGCCCCGGATGCGGTGCTATTGCCCAAGGTGGATGGGGCCGCGCAGCTTGATGCGTTGCAGCAGATCACTGGGGATCTCGATATTTGGGCGATGATGGAAACGCCGCGCGGTATGCTCAATGCCGCTGAAATTGCCGCGCATCCAAAGCTCACGGGCATGGTCATGGGCACCAATGATCTGGCCAAGGAGCTACAGACCAGGTTTCGCCCTGACCGTCTGCCTTTGATGGCGGGGCTGGGCCAGTGTGTTCTGGCGGCCAAGGCCGAGGGAATTGTGATTATTGATGGTGTGTATAACGCCTATAAGGATGATGCGGGGCTGGAGTTGGAATGTACGCAGGGCCGGGATATGGGCTTTGACGGTAAGACGCTAATTCATCCGGCTCAGATCGCGATCACCAACAGTATTTTCGCGCCCTCCGATGAGGAGATTGCCCTAGCGCAGCGTCAGATCGAAGCGTTTGAAACGGCTGAGGCTGCGGGTCTTGGGGTTGCGGTGGTTGATGGCAAGATCGTTGAAAACTTGCATGTTGTCACGGCACGGCAGACCTTGGCTAAGGCGCGGGCCGTTGCTGCGATGAAAACCCGCTAACATCCGATTGGAGCGCGACATGGGCCAAATTTACCGATTTCTCAGCGAGGATGACACATCCGCGTTTTGTCACAAAGTCTCAGAGGCGCTTTCCAAAGGCTGGCAGCTTTCCGGGTCGCCGGTTTACGCATTTGACGGCGCACGCGGGGTGATGCGCTGCGGTCAGGCCGTGGTGAAAGAGGCCGCAAGCCCTTACAGCCCCGATATGAAATTAGGAGACCAGTGAGCATGGCCAAAACCAATGCTAAAACCAATGCCAAAACCAATGCGGGCCGGTTTTTCGAAGAGTATCGTCTTGGTGACGTGATCCAACACGCGGTGCCGCGCACTGTGGGGCAGGGGGAGCGGGCGCTTTATCACGCGCTTTATCCGGCGCGTCATGCGCTTTATTCTTCGGATGCCTTTGCGCAATCTTGTGGTTTGCCCGGTGCGCCGTTGGATGATTTGATCGCCTTTCATACTGTCTTTGGCAAAACGGTGCCGGATATCTCGCTAAATGCGGTGGCGAATTTGGGCTATGCGGAGGGGCGCTGGCTGCGGCCGGTTTGGCCCGGCGATACGCTGTCGGCCAGTAGCGAGGTGATCGGGCTCAAGCAGAACTCCAATGGTCGCACCGGCGTGGTTTATGTGCGCACGAGTGGGCGCAACCAGCATGGGCAAGAGGTGCTGAGCTATGTGCGCTGGGTCATGGTGCGCAAGGGTGATATCGATGCGCCTGCCCCTGAGACCGTGATCCCCGAGCTGACCTCTCATGTTGCGCCCGAGCAGCTTGTGGTGCCTGAGGGGCTCAGTTTTGCGGACTATGATTATGCGCTGGCCGGGGAGCCCTATCGCCTTGGTGATTACGAGATTGGCGAGCAGATCGATCATGTGGATGGTGTCACCGTTGAAGAGGCCGAGCATATGATGGCCACGCGTTTGTGGCAGAACACTTCCAAGGTGCATTTTGATACCTCTGCCCGCCCCGATGGCACGCGGCTGATTTACGGCGGTCATGTGATCTCGCTGGCGCGGGCGCTGTCTTTTAACGGTCTGGCCAATGCGCAGATGATCGTCGGGCTGAACGGCGGGGCGCATGTGAACCCTTGTTTGGCGGGCACCACCGTGCGGGCGTGGTCTGAGGTGCTTGATAAAGTCGAGACCGCGAGCCCCGGTATTGGCGCGTTGCGTTTGCGGCTTGTGGCGACCAAGGGCGGTGCGGCTTTTGAGCTCAAACAAAGTGATGGAAAATATGCGCCAAACATCTTGCTTGATCTGGATTATTGGGCTTTGATCCCCGCATGACATATTTGAAAAAAACAGCCCTCGCGGTGGCTCTAACCGCTACGATTTCGTCTCCGGCTTTTGCGCAAGACTCTGTCTGCGATCCAGCCGGAGGACAGGTTATTGCTGAATTTGAGGAGGCCAAAGACAAGTTCTTGCGCGGCAATTTTGTTGGCTTTCAGCAAGTGATGGCGAAGACTTTAGGCAAGAGTACCGAGGCGCTCAAACAGCCTTTGCAGCGCTTGTCTTCTGCGCTGCCCGATGGCTTCACCGCCTGTCACATCATCGCGCAACGCATAGATGTTGGCGGGGTTGTGCAAGAGGTGGTCGCCTTTGATATGGAGCAGAGCAAATTTCCCATAACGCTCTATCTGCTTGGCATTCCAACCAAAGACGGGCTGCTGATTGGGAATGTGAGTTTTGATGCCAATCCCTCTAACGTGCTTGATAAATTCAAGTAACTCAATGCGCGCTTGGGGCACCTGCCTCTGGCGCGTCTCTCCTCGCGCCCTGTGATCACAGAATTGCAGCCGCCCTTACCGCCCAGCGATTCGTGACGCATGCAGCCGGTATCGGCGTATTTCTCCAGCAAAGTTTAAGCTAAATCTTGCGGATAAGGCCCTGCAAGCGGTCATTCTTTGTTAACGTGATCACGGATAATTGCGGCGTGATCACAAAGCTTGCTGCCGCGCCAAAACACCGCGCCTCAAGGCGCAGTTGTGGGGTGACATTGGTGCGTGAGTGAGGTGTAAGAAGACTAAGCAACCTAACCTGGACGCATACGGGAGCATATATGGCCGATGTAAATCGGGGCAATCGCCCACTCTCACCCCATTTGATGATCTATCGCCCACAGATCACGTCAATCTCCTCTATCTTGACCCGCATCACTGGAAATGCCCTGCTGCTTTCCGCCATGATGATCATTTGGTGGCTCTTTGCCGCCGCGACCTCTGAGGCCTATTTCAACGTCGCCAACGCGATGCTCACAGGCTTTTTTGGCAGCATAGTGTTGTTCTTCAGCGTTTGGGGCCTGTGGTATCACACGCTTGCGGGCATTCGGCATCTGATCTGGGACAATGGGATCGGTCTTGAGCTCAAGACCGCTGAAAAGCTCGGCTGGGCCTGTGTCATCGGCTCCGTTGTTCTGACCATCCTCACATACATCATTTTATAGGAGGCTCTCATGCGCTATTTGACGGATCGCAAACGGGCCGTTGGGATGGGCTCGGCCAAAACCGGGACAGAGCATTTCTGGTCGATGAAAGTTTCCTCTTTCGCGCTGCTCATCCTGATCCCGCTTTTCGTGTTCACATTTGGGGGGATTGTTGGGGCTGATTATGCTGAGGTCACAGCCTATTTCGCACGGCCCTGGCCGGCGCTTGTGACCGCCCTGACAATCTTGGTGAGCATGAAGCACTTTAAAGAGGGTGTGCAAGTGCTGATTGAGGACTATGTTCATGGCACAGCGCAGAAAGTTCTCATTTTGACGATGACCTGTGTGTCTTACGGATTGGCCGCGATGGGTCTGTTCGCCATTGCAAAACTGGCGTTTTAAGGGAGGCGGGACAGATGGCTGCATATGAGTATGAGACGCATGAATATGACGTTGTGGTTGTGGGCGCTGGCGGCGCTGGACTGCGCGCGACTTTGGGTATGGCAGAGCAGGGATTGCGCACCGCTTGCGTAACCAAAGTGTTCCCGACCCGCTCCCACACAGTTGCCGCGCAAGGGGGCATTGCGGCCTCTTTGGGCAATATGGGCCCTGACAGCTGGCAGTGGCATATGTATGACACTGTGAAAGGCTCTGATTGGCTGGGCGATTCCGATGCAATGGAATATCTGGCGCGCGAGGCTCCCAAAGCGGTTTATGAGCTAGAACATTACGGCGTGCCGTTCTCGCGCACCGAAGAGGGCAAAATCTACCAGCGCCCCTTTGGGGGGCATACCACCGAATATGGCGAAGGCCCCCCGGTGCAGCGCACTTGTGCCGCCGCCGACCGCACGGGCCATGCGATCTTGCACACGCTCTATGGGCAAAGCCTTAAGAATAACGCTGAGTTCTACATCGAATATTTCGCCATTGACCTGATCATGTCCGAAGATGGGCAATGCCAGGGCGTTTTGTGCTGGAAACTCGATGATGGCACCATGCATCTCTTTGCCGCCAAGATGGTTGTGCTGGCAACGGGTGGCTATGGGCGCGCCTATTTCTCGGCCACCTCTGCCCATACCTGCACCGGTGATGGCGGCGGGATGACTGCGCGGGCCGGTTTGCCGCTGCAAGATATGGAATTCGTACAGTTCCACCCCACCGGCATTTACGGCTCTGGCTGTCTGATCACAGAAGGGGCGCGCGGCGAGGGCGGTTATCTCACCAATTCCGAAGGTGAGCGCTTTATGGAGCGTTATGCGCCTACCTATAAAGATCTTGCCAGCCGCGATGTGGTTTCGCGCTGCATGACTATGGAAATTCGCGAAGGGCGCGGCGTTGGCGCTGAGGGCGATCATATCCATCTGCACCTGAACCACCTGCCGCCCGAAACCTTGGCCGAGCGCCTGCCCGGCATCTCGGAATCTGCCCGCATCTTTGCCGGTGTGGATCTAACCAAAGAGCCGATCCCCGTGCTGCCAACCGTGCATTACAATATGGGCGGCATCCCAACCAATTATTGGGGCGAGGTGCTTGCGCCAACCGCCTCAAATAGCGAGGCTATCTCGCCGGGTCTTATGGCCGTGGGCGAGGCGGGCTGCGCCTCGGTGCATGGGGCGAACCGCTTGGGTTCGAACTCTCTTATCGATCTTGTGGTGTTTGGCCGCGCCGCCGCGATCCGCGCCCGTGAAGTGGTGGATCCAAATAGCGCCGTGCCGGTCCCGAATAAGGCCTCGGTTGAGGCGGCCTTTCACCGTTTCGACAAACTCCGCTATGCGAGCGGGCAAATCCCAACCGCCGAGCTGCGCCTTGAGATGCAAAAAACCATGCAAGCGGATGCGGCGGTGTTCCGTACGGACAAGACCCTGGCTGAGGGGCAGAAAAAGATGGAAGCCGTGGCGGAAAAAATCAGCGACGTGAAAGTCACTGATACCTCCTTGGTTTGGAACTCCGACCTGATGGAAACTCTGGAGCTGACCAATTTGATCCCCAACGCGGTGGCTACTGTGACCGCAGCTGCGGCGCGCAAAGAAAGCCGCGGCGCGCATGCCCATGAGGATTACCCGGATCGCGACGATGAGAATTGGCGCAAACACAGCCTGATCTGGTTCAAAGGCAATGAGACAAAGCTGGATTATCGCGGCGTGATCACAAAGCCTCTGACGAACCAGGATGAGGGCGGCATAGATCTGAAAAAGATCGCCCCAAAAGCGCGGGTGTATTGATGTCTGTGCGGGGCTCGATCGCCATAGCCGCGCTCTTGGCAGCATCTGCGTGCTCAGAACAAGCGCCCGTTGCCTCAATGGACCTGCCAAGCATGGGCGCTTCAGATAGCAACCTTGCGGAGCAATGCCTGCGCGATGCGGATGCACCCGGAGCCTATTTGATAGATGAAACCGTCACACCGTCGCTCTTTACCCCAGATGCGGGCGCAGGGGGCACACAGCAAGGCGCGGATATGCTCAATGCCTGTATGCGTCAGGCTTGGGGTGTGATGGCGCAAAGTGAAACGCTTGATGAAACCTCTGCGCAAACGCCCATCCCCGCTGCCATAGAGCAACCGCAGGTTCCTGAGGCCATCCCAGCCAATCAAACCTGCCCGCCCGGCTATAAGGGGCTCTACCGTGGAAATATGCTATGCTGAGCACATCTACGGTTTCCGCAACATTTTCCAGACATCCATAGAAGCGGGAGACACTGCGACATGGTTCAATTTGCACTGCCGAAAAACTCGCGTATGACCACGGGCAAAACCTGGCCCAAGCCCGAGGGCGCGAGCAATCTGCGTAAGTTCGTTATCTACCGGTGGAACCCGGATGATGGGAAAAACCCGCGCCGGGATACCTATTTTGTCGATATGGACACTTGCGGGCCGATGATCTTGGATGCGCTGATCAAGATCAAAAATGAGATTGACCCGACACTGACCTTCCGCCGCTCGTGCCGCGAGGGGATTTGCGGCTCCTGCGCGATGAATATCGACGGGATCAACACGCTGGCCTGTATTTATGGGATGGATGAGATTGAGGGCGATGTGAAAATCTACCCGCTGCCGCATATGCCGGTGGTTAAGGATTTGATCCCTGATCTGACCCATTTCTATGCCCAGCATGCCTCGATCATGCCTTGGCTTGAAACCAAAACCAACCGCCCGGCGAAAGAGTGGAAGCAATCCATTGATGATCGCAAAAAGCTGGACGGGCTGTATGAATGCGTGATGTGCGCGTCTTGTTCGACCTCTTGCCCCTCCTATTGGTGGAACGGGGATCGCTATCTGGGGCCCGCCGCGCTGCTGCATGCCTATCGCTGGATCATTGACAGCCGGGATGAGGCGACGGGCGAGCGGCTCGATGATCTTGAGGATCCGTTCAAACTTTACCGTTGTCACACGATTATGAATTGTGCGAAAACCTGCCCCAAAGGTCTCAACCCGGCGAAAGCCATTGCTGAGATCAAAAAGATGATGGTTGAGCGCACGGTGTAACCCCCGTGCCTTCTCTGACAGACAAGGTCCGGCGCTTTTTACGGCGGGGGGACCAGGCGGGATCGGCGGCTGAGGAGGAGACGCCCCCCGCCCATTTGTCCGAAGAGGCGCTGCGCGATGCGATAAAGCGAACCTGCCAGCCCCTAAGCGTTGGCGGCTTTCTACCCTTAAACGATCCGCTCGCCTCCGTCTTTGGCGCGGCGCGCGTGCAAAGCCCCGATGAGAATTGGCCGCAGGGGAAATCTGGGCCGCTGACGCCGATTTGCCAGCTCAACCTTACGCAAGCGCATGTCGTTCCGCAAAACCTATCCGATCTGGCGATGATCCAGATCTTTGTGGATCTAGAGGCGCTGCAAAGCCATCATGAGCTGACCTGGGACGAAGACGAGCCCGCCAAGACCGCGCAATTTGTGGTGCGAAGCTACCGCGCGCTGGACGGGCTTATCCCAGTAAACCCGCAAGCGACTCTGGCAAACCCGTTTGAGGCCCGTTGGGATGTTCCGGTTCCTGATTATGCTGGGCGCGCCGTTGCGGGTGAGGTGGTTGATACCACGGCATATGATGTCCATTCCTATCACTGGGCGGTTCAGGTGCATCGCACAAAACTTGGCGGCTGGCCTGCGGTCTTGCGCGCCGAACCTTGGTGGAAATATCGCGACCCGCTCGGTGTGTTTGACTATGCTTTGCAAATCGCGCCCGAGAACCAGGCCGGCTGGAATGGGCCTTGGTGTTTCATTGGGCGTGGGATTTCATCGCCAAATCTCTGGGCGCTTGATATGCAGAATGATTAAGGGCAGGTTTCTCCTTTCTCGTGGGGGTTTTGCACCCCCACACCCCCGCAAGGTATTTACTGTCCAAATGAAGGGGGGCGCGGGGTGGGAAGAGGCGCGGAGTCGCGTATGCTGAAACGGATCTATCTGTAAAGGGGAGCGAGATGGTACAACCTGATCATGCTGAAAAATATAAGAGCTTACCTCCGGTGATTTGCTATCCGCCCGAAACGCTTGCGCCGGTTGATTTGCGGGGGCTGAGAGCAAAACGGGAGGCCGCGACAAAAACGGGTGAGGTGATTGTGCCGCCCCGCCAAGCGGGCTGTTTTGAGGTGCCGGCGGGTGGTTTTTTTCGCATTACCTCGGTTGAGGGGCCGCAGGTGGGGGATTTGAACCTACATAGCCTGCATGATCTGAGTGAGCGGTTTTACTCCGGCAAGACCCGCGCGCTGCATGGCACCCATGTGAGTACGGGTGATCAGCTTTGGTCAACCTTTCCGCATTTCCGCCCGATGGCGCGCATCATTCACGATACATTGGACTGGTATGGGATCGATCCGCATGGGGGCTCGGTGCATGACGTGATCGGCACGCGCTGTGATCCCTATACCCATCACGCGCTGAGCGGGGGGCAGTATCATCATTGTTGCCACTCTAATCTGACGCGCTCGCTGGCTGACTGGTCGGGCCTGCCGCGCGATGAGGCAGAGCAGTATGTGCATGATGTGATGAATGTGTTTATGTGCACCGGCTTCACGCGCGATACCGGGCAATACTTCATGAAGGCGAGCCCCGTGCGGCCCGGCGATTATATCGAGTTTCATGCCGAAATTGATCTGCTGGGCAATTTATCCGCTTGCCCAGGCGGGGATTGTTCAGCCAGTCATTCCTCGGACACGGCGGCGTGCTATCCGCTTTTGGTTGAAATCTTCACCTCTGAGGGCGGGCCATTTCCAGAGGCTGTAAAAAGCGGATATGACCGCAGCCACGGGCCTTAATTAAATATGGGCCTTAATTAAAAGCCGCAGCTAGGGCGATTTCGACCATATCCCCAAAGCTGCGCTCTCTGTCTTCCGAAGGTAGCGCCTCGCCGGTTTGCAGATGATCTGAGACGGTCAGCACAGCCAGCGCGCGGCAGCCATAGCGGGCGGCGACGGTGTAAAGCTCTGCCGCCTCCATTTCGACACCAAGAATGCCATGGCGCGTCATTTGCTCGTCCAAATCGGGGCGCTCGGCATAAAACACGTCAGAGGAATAAATCCCACCGATATGGGTCTTTACACTCTGATTTTTCGCTGCCTGTGCCGCCGCATTCAGCAGCTCCCAATTTGCGCAAGGGGCAAAGTTCAGCTCCTTGAAAAACGTGCTGGAGGGGGTGGTTACAGAGCTGGCGGTCATGGCCAGAATCACATCGCGCACAGCCACATGGGGCTGCATCCCGCCACAAGAGCCGATCCGAATAAGCGTCTTAACGCCGTAATCCTTAATCAACTCATTTGCGTAGATCGACAAAGAGGGCATCCCCATGCCACTGCCGTGAATTGTGACGCGGTGCCCATTCCAAGTGCCGGTATAGCCTAGCATGCCCCGCACGCTATTTACGCATTCGGGGCTGTCCAGAAATGTCTCAGCCGCCCATTTCGCACGATAAGGATCGCCGGGCATTAAAACCGTTTCAGCAATTTCTCCGGGCTGTGCGCCGATGTGAATCGTCATGGATTAGATTTCCAGGCTTTCTGGCGTTGCGCCCGCTTCAATGGCCGCATTATACCAGTTCGGCTTGCGCCCTTTTCCCGTCCAGGTTTCTTTTGGGTTTTCTGGATTCGCGTATTTTGGCGCGCCTGGAGATTTAGGCGGCGCTTTCTTGGCGCGTTTCGGGGCCGGGGCAGAGCCTGTCAATTCTTCCAAGGAGAAGCCGAATTTCGCGACGGTTTGCTGTGCGGCTTTCAGGGCTTCTTTCTTTTCCTTCTCTTCAATCTTGCTCAAAGCGCCTTGCACTTCTTTTAGGAGCTTTTCCAATTGCTTTTTGGACATGTCTTTTAGGTTTAGATTCGGTGTCATTTTTGATCCTATTATTCACTCCCAAGCCCATAGATATAAAAAAATTGGCGCACCGCAATACGGAACGCCTATTGATTTGTGTCAATTTTAAAGAGTGAGCCTATTCTGCCGCCATTTGTTTCGGCTCAACAAGTGTCACGATGTCGGTCATTATCGTGTTGAGCTCAAAGTCTTTTGGCGTGTAGACCCGTGCAACACCCATTGCGCGCAGCTTATCGGCATCTTCATCGGGGATAATTCCGCCAACAATAATTGGGATATTTAGCCCTTTTTCGCGCATTTTGTGCAACACGTCTTCGACGAGCGGGAGATGGCTGCCAGACAGGATGGACAGGCCAATAACATGGGCTGCGTCGTTTTCTGCGGCGGTGACGATTTCTTCGGGTGTGAGGCGGATGCCCTCATAAGAGATGTCCATGCCGCAATCGCGCGCGCGCACGGCGATTTGCTCTGCGCCGTTTGAATGCCCATCAAGCCCTGGTTTGCCGACCAAGAATTTGACCCGGCGACCCAGCTTGGTGCTGACCGCATCCACCGCATCGCGGATATCGTCGAGCCCTTCGGTCTTGTTGGAGCGCGAGGCAGATACGCCTGTGGGGCCGCGATATTCGCCATGGACCTTTCGCATTTGCGCCGCCCATTCGCCCGTTGTCACACCAACGCGGGCACATTCGATTGAGGCAGGCATGACATTTTCGCCAGCCTTTGCCGCCGCGCGCAGATCGGCCAGGGCTTTTTCCACCGCATCTGCGTCACGCTCTGCGCGCCAGGCATTGAGGCGGGTGATTTGCTCTTCTTCCACGGCTGGATCGACCACCATGATGCCACCATCGCCGGTCATGAGCGGGGAGGGCTCGCCCTTTTCCCATTTATTCACACCAACCACGATGGTTTCGCCTTGCTCGATACGGCCCAGGCGCTCGGAATTGCTCTCAACGAGGCGGGACTTCATATAGTCGATGGCTCCAATTGCGCCATTCATACTTTCCAGATTTGCCAGCTCAGCCCGCGCGCCCTCTTTCAGCGCCTCGACCTTGCGATCAACGGCTGGGTTGCCATCAAAGAGATCGTCAAATTCGAGCAGATCCGTTTCATAGGCCAGGATTTGCTGCATACGCATGGACCATTGCTGATCCCAGGGGCGGGGCAGGCCAAGTGCCTCATTCCACGCCGGGAGCTGCACCGCGCGGGCGCGGGCCTTTTTCGAAAGCGTCACGGCAAGCATTTCAATCAGAATACGGTAGACGTTATTTTCGGGCTGTTGCTCAGTTAAGCCTAGCGAGTTCACCTGCACCCCATAGCGGAAACGGCGGAATTTGGGTTCTTGCACATCATAACGGGTAAGGCAGATTTCATCCCATAGATCCACAAAGGCGCGCATTTTGCACATCTCGGTGACAAAGCGGATGCCCGCATTCACAAAGAATGAAATGCGCTGAACCATGGCGGGGAAATCCTCGGGGGCCACGCGTGGTCTCAGCTCATCCAGCACCGCTTGGGCTGTGGCGAGGGCAAAGGCCAGCTCTTGCTCGGGCGTCGCGCCTGCCTCTTGTAAATGGTAGGAACAGACATTCATGGGGTTCCATTTGGGCACATTCGTGTAGCAATATTCGGCCACATCCGCGATCATTTTCAGCGACGGCTTGGGCGGGCAGATATAGGTGCCGCGCGACAGATATTCTTTTATCAGATCATTTTGCACGGTGCCTTGCAATTTGCTGACATCCGCGCCTTGTTCTTGCGCGACGGCAATATAAAGCGCCAGCAGCCAAGGGGCGGTGGCGTTGATCGTCATGGAGGTGTTCATTTGCTCTAGCGGGATCTGATCGAACAGGGTGCGCATATCGCCAAGATGGCACACGGGCACGCCGACCTTGCCCACTTCGCCCCGGCTGAGCACATGGTCACTATCATAACCCGTTTGTGTCGGCAGATCGAAGGCCACGGAAAGTCCGGTTTGCCCCTTTGCAAGATTGCCGCGATAAAGCGCGTTAGAGGCTTTGGCGGTGGAATGGCCTGCATAGGTGCGGATTAGCCAAGGGCGGTCTTTTTGCGGTGCGGTCATAAGCGGGCCTCGTGTGATTTTCTCATGTGATTTTGGTGGTAACATTCTTTCGTCGCGGGATTGATATTCGAAATATTATGCCAAAGTCAATTCGCTGCGACGCGGCGGTATGTGAAAATCCGTAAATTTTGGGTGTTTTTGCGCGCTCTGTTGTTGATCTACCTGTAAAAAAGCAACAAAAGCAATGGTTTTGCAGATGCGGTAATATTTTCTGCGCCTGCTGGGTTCAAAAATTACCGAAAACGGACTTTTTCTGTTGCTTTGTTGCGTGGTGATCCATAAACCTGCCTCACAGAGCGCGATTCTGCGCCGCAGCACTTAGACAAACACAGGACGGAGGCTTTGATGGCTTTGGATACAAATGGCGTGATTTCTTATGAGGCGCCCGAAAAAGATCTTTACGAGCTGGGTGAAATGCCTCCCATGGGCTATGTGCCCAAACAGATGTATGCGTGGGCGATCCGCCGCGAGCGCCATGGTGAGCCAGACACAGCGATGCAGCTTGAGGTCGTTGATGTCCCCACCCTGGATAGCCATGAGGTTCTGGTGCTCGTAATGGCTGCGGGTGTGAACTATAACGGCGTTTGGGCCTCTCTGGGCAAGCCAATCTCCCCCTTTGATGGCCATGGCCAGCCTTTCCATATCGCGGGCTCTGATGCGTCCGGCATCGTTTGGGCGGTAGGTGATAAGGTCACGCGCTGGAAAGTGGGCGATGAGGTGGTGATCCACTGCAACCAAGACGATGGCGATGATGAGCATTGTAATGGCGGCGATCCGATGTATTCGCCAAGCCAGCGCATCTGGGGCTATGAGACGCCCGATGGCTCTTTTGCGCAGTTCACCAATGTGCAAGCGCAACAGCTTATGCCACGCCCCAAGCACCTGACTTGGGAAGAGAGCGCGTGCTACACCCTGACCCTGGCGACGGCTTACCGCATGCTGTTCGGTCATGAGCCCCATGATCTTAAGCCTGGCCAAAATGTTCTGGTCTGGGGGGCTTCTGGTGGGCTGGGCTCTTATGCGATCCAGTTGATCAAAACGGCGGGTGCCAATGCGATCGGCGTGATCTCGGATGAGAGCAAGCGTGACTTTGTGATGAGCCTGGGCGCGAAAGGCGTTCTGAACCGCAAAGATTTCAACTGCTGGGGCCAGTTGCCTACGGTGAACACGCCAGAATATGCGGCTTGGTTCAAAGAGGCGCGCAAATTCGGTAAGGCGATCTGGGACATCACCGGTAAGGGCAACAATGTCGATATGGTGTTCGAACACCCTGGAGAGGTCACCTTCCCCGTTTCCACCTTCGTGGTGAAAAAGGGCGGTATGGTTGTGATCTGCGCGGGCACCTCCGGCTTTAACCTGACCTTTGATGTGCGCTATATGTGGATGCACCAAAAGCGCCTGCAGGGGTCTCACTTTGCGCATCTCAAGCAAGCCATGGCTGCCAACCAGCTGATGGTCGAAGAGCGCTTGGATCCGTGCATGTCCGAGGTCTTTACTTGGGATGATCTGCCCGAGGCTCACATGAAAATGCTGCGCAACGAGCATAAGCCGGGCAATATGTCCGTGTTGGTGCAAGCGCCCAAGACCGGGTTGCGGACCTTAGAAGAGGTTCTGGAAGCGAAAAAGGCGTAAGTCGTTCGCCTTCGAGAACAGCGAAAGCCCGCGAATCACCTGAGGGGATCGCGGGTTTTTTGTGTCATTTGTCCGATTGTAGGGTGCAAAAATCCGCTAAATATGTCTCCTCACTATTTATGGGGAGTTAAAATTCGCGAATTTCGCTTTACTTTGCCTCGTGTTATAGTGGTATTAATCATACGTTAACCACTTAAAGGCGAGTCTTCCCATGCAAAATGACTGGATGCTTGATGTACTGGCGGATCTCAAGAGATTTGCGCAGCTCAACGGAATGCCAATGCTGGCCGATAAGCTGTCTGAGACGGCGACCGTGGCTGCTCTTGAGATGACGTCGGTTGAAGAAGCCGCGCGAGGAAGACATGGTGGGGAACTTACAGCTGGAGCAGGTCTTGGAGGACCTGGAAACATCCGAAGGATTTGAAGCGTTTCAGCTGAACAGTGAGCGGCTGCGCGCGGCCCTTGAGGTTGATCATGTCGCATATCACTGGGTCGACTCCGCCGGCGATCAATATGGCGTCGGAACTTACTCGGTAGAATGGCAAGCGAGGTATCACGAGAAAAACTATGTTCGGGTCGATCCGGTCATTGTGGGGTGCTATCAGCGGTTTCACCCGGTGGATTGGAAGCGGCTCGATTGGTCAAGCAAGGCAGCGCGGGAATTCCTTGCTGAGGCGCGGACATATGGTTTGGGGAATCAGGGATTCTCCGTTCCGATTCGCGGCCCCAACGGTCAATTTGCACTTTTTACGGTAAATCACTCTTGCTCAGACGAAGACTGGGAGGTCTTTACAAATAAATATCGCCGGGAATTGGTTGTCATTGCGCATCTGATGAACAAGGCCGCGCTGGAGCTGGAGCCCGACAAAATCCCGGATCAAAAGCAGCCTTTATCGCCCCGCGAAGTGGATGCGATGACGCTGCTCGCGACGGGCTATTCCAGGGCGCAAGTGGCTGATTCCCTTGCGATTTCGGAGCATACGCTCCGCGTCTACATAGAGAGCGCCCGCTTTAAGCTGGGGGCTCTCAATACCACCCATGCGGTGGCGCGCGCGATGGCTAGAGGGCTGATCGTTGTCTAGTCATGCGTGTAAGAATCGTTAACATGGCGGGCGCGTTGCTGTAAAGGTATTAATAAATCAAGGCTATTTTTGTGACAATTCTTCAATTATTCCAAAGGAATGTCACAAATGCTCCGTTATGTATATGCAACCGAACTCTCCCGTTTCCCTAAACTGGCTGATTCTATGTTCCGCGATCGCGCGGATCAGTTCAAAACGCGTCTTGGTTGGGACGTGTCGATCGATTTGCGCGGGTATGAAAAAGATCAATATGATGATCTCAACCCGCTCTATGTGATCTGGGAAATGCCTGATGGCACCCATGGTGGCTCGATGCGCTTTTTGCCAACGACCGAGCGTACGATGGTGAATGAACACTTTACCCATGTTATGGGTGGAGGCACCGTTGTTTCTCCAACTATTTGGGAATGCACACGTTTCTGCCTTAAGCGCGGCGCGCCAGCACATGTGGCTGCGGCGTTGATGTTGGGGGGCGGTGAGATCATGCGCAATTTCGGCGTGGTGAATTTCGTCGGCGTATTTGATGCGCGCATGGTGCGGATCTATCGCATGATCGGCTCCAGCCCCGAAATTCTCGGCACCGTCGGTGAGGGGCGCGATCAGATTTCTGTAGGCCTGTGGGATTTCTCCGAAGAGGCGCAAGAGGCCGTTGCGCAAAAAGCAGGCATTCGCCCAGAGCAATCAAAGGCCTGGTTTGATCTGTCCTTTGGCCATGAGACACCGACCGAAGAAGCCACATTGTCCGCAATCGCGTGACGCTTTGATCTGGTGAGTGGCGCGCGAGGCGGTTAAATTAGGAGCATGACTGCCCGCGCGCTTACTTTCTCTGACGACCAAGCCTCTGCTTATGACAGCATTTCTGCGATGCTGCGCGATGTCGGCGTGGATTTAGACGATATGCTGTTGACCCCTCAGGTCGAAGGCGAGCCCCAAGTGATGGCGGTCACGGGTAAGGCGGGCTCGGGCAAGACGCTGCTTTTGGCAGAGCTGACCAAAGCTTTGCACGAAGCGGGATGTGAGATCGTCTCAGGCGATTATGAAAGCCGCAAATCGCAGGAAAAACGCACGGTTGCGATCCTGGCCCCGACCAATAAAGCGGCCTCCGTCCTGCGCCTGCGCGGCGTGCCCGCGACCACCATCCACCGCATTCTTTATACCCCCGTTTATCATCCCGAATATGAGCGGATCGCGGAATGGCTGACGGGAAATGGTGAGCGCCCCGAAATCGAAGAACTGACCGATGTGGCCTTGGATCGCGCATTTGCGTTTTACAAGGCGAACCCGTCGGTGCCAGGCGCTTTGGCGGCGGCGGGCTTGCGGGGCTCTGATTTCATCACCGGCTGGAAGCGGCGCGATGAGCCCTTGGATATTGGCTTGATCGACGAATCCTCTATGCTTGATGATCGCCAATTCGAAGATCTCAAAGAGATTTTCCCGACCCTTTTACTTTTCGGTGATCCCGCCCAGCTTGCCCCTGTCAATCAATCCGGCACCATGGTGTTTGATAAGCTCCCAAGCGCGCAGGTGCTCAATCTCAATCGCATTCACCGTCAGGACGCGGATAATCCGATTCTTGATCTGGCCCATGCGCTGGCTGACCCGCAGTTAGAGTTCCACCAATTCGAGCGCATGATCGAAGACACCGCCCGCCGCGATGATCGTGTGGTTTGGGCGCAAAGGGCTGAGGTGGATTTGATGGCCCGCAGCCCCATGCTGGTGTGGCGCAACGCAACGCGCATTCGCCTGATTAATGCGTTTCGCTCGGTCTATGGTGCCCCCCCAGATCGGCTTTTGCAGGGTGAGCCGCTGATTTGCGACGGGATCGAGCTGCCCCTGAAGCACCGCAAAAAGCGGCTGGATCTTGAGGCGCGCGGGCTTATCAGAGGGGCGCAGGTCATCTATCTGGGCGAGGGCGGGCGTGCGGGTTTTTCGCGCCTGCATGTGATGGGGACCGAGCAGCCACAGATGAGCGCCGCCTCAATCGTCAAGATCGAAAAGCCGGACGAAGAAGAGCCCTTTATCCCCTTTGCCGCCAATATGGGCGCGACATTTGTGCATGGGGCGGCGGTCACGATCCATAAGGCGCAAGGCAGCCAATGGGAGAATGTGCAGGTCTTTGGCCCCGATCTTTATGCGGCGGCGCGGATGGGGCGCAGCGAGGCGGGGCAACCTTTGTGGAAACGGCTGGCCTATGTGGCGATCACCCGCGCCTCTGAGAGGCTGTTCTGGGTGACACGCGCGCGGCTCTCCAAACCTGAGGGCGAGCTGCAAATCGACGATCTACGCGGAGCCCCCCGCGCCGAGCTCACGCTAGAGCCGATGGAAGAGCAGGGCTGACGCACCATAGTCGCGTGATTGAAAGGGTGTTCCCCCTTAGGCGCTGTGGGCCCCATCTGCGAGGGATTTCACGAAGGCCAGAACATCGGCGGGGCTATCGCCGCGGCCTATGCGCTCTACAATGGCGGAGCCCACGACGGCCCCGTCAGCTACGCCTGCAATGGCCCCGGCCTGTTCTGGGGTTTTGATGCCAAAGCCGACGATCACGGGCAGATCGGTTGCGCTCTTGATCCGGGCCACTTCGGGGGCGACGTCTGTGGCCTGCGCTTCGGCTGCGCCAGTAATGCCGGTGATCGAGACATAATAGACAAAGCCCGAGGTGTTTTGCAGCACGCGCGGCAGGCGTTTATCATCGGTTGTTGGGGTCGCGAGGCGAATGAAGTTCAGCCCCGTTGCTTGGGCGGGAATGCAAAGCTCTTCATCCTCTTCGGGGGGCAGATCGACCACAATCAGCCCGTCAATTCCGGCCTCTTTGGCGTCGTTCAGAAACCGCTCCACCCCGCGTGAATAGATCGGGTTGTAATAGCCCATCAGAACAATCGGGGTGGTGTCATCATTCTCGCGAAATTCCCGCGCCATTTGCAGGGTTTTCTCAAGGGTCATGCCCGCCTCAAGCGCGCGCTGGCCCGCAAGTTGAATGGTTGGACCATCGGCCATGGGATCGGTAAAGGGCAGGCCCAGCTCGATCACATCAACGCCTGCGCCGGGCAGCCCCTTCACCACTTCGAGCGCGCTGCCATAATCAGGATCCCCGGCCATCACATAAGCCACAAAGGCCTTTTTGCCCTGTGCCGCCAGCTCTGCAAATTTCGCGTCTATCCGTGTCATGCCAAGGCTCCCATTAATCCCTGGCACGACATGCCCAAAAGCGATCCGGTTTGCAATGCTCAGCTGGCGTTTTCCTGATCATCTTCCTCAACATCGACCATCCATGCGACGCCAAATTTATCCTTCGCAACGCCAAATCCTTTGGACCAGAAGGTCTCAGCAAAGGGCATCTCGATCTGTCCATCCTTTGCAATACGCTCAAACATCGCGCGCGCCTCATCAGCCGTATCAAAGCCAAGATGCAGCGTGACCCCGGAAAACCCGCTATGGGGTTCAAACCCGGCCGTGTCCGAGGCATAAATCCGCATACCATTAAGCGAAATTTGCCCATGGGCCAGCCGGTCGCGATTGGCATCTGTAACCCAGTCTGGCTGCTCGGGCATCTCGCCAAAGGTCGTGCTAAAGACCATCTCAGCGCCAAAAGCGTCGCAATAATAGGCCAGCGCCTCTGCGCCATTTCCATCAAAGGCCAAATATGGTGTGAGTTTCATCGCTCCCTCCCTTTTGCGCGATCAGCCTAGCATGGCTTGCGCTGTTTTGACTAGCTCGATAGAGAGGCGCAAAACCTGAACAGGAGCGTATTCATGGGCTTTCGTATGGGCATTGTCGGCCTTCCCAATGTGGGTAAATCAACGCTTTTTAATGCGCTCACCAAGACCGCGGCGGCGCAGGCGGCGAATTTTCCCTTTTGCACCATTGAGCCCAATGTGGGCGAGGTAGGCGTGCCTGATGCGCGGCTGGACAAGCTGGCAGAAATTGCAGGCAGTGCCAATATTATTCCCGCACGCATGACCTTTGTGGATATTGCGGGGCTGGTCAAAGGCGCTGCGCAGGGCGAGGGGCTGGGCAATCAGTTTCTGGCCAATATTCGCGAGGTGGATGCAATCGCGCATGTTCTGCGCTGCTTTGAGGATGGCGATATCACCCATGTGGAGGGGCGCGTGGATCCGGTTGCCGATGCGGAAACCATTGAAACCGAGCTGATGCTCGCCGATCTGGAAAGCATTGAAAAGCGG
Source organism: Aliishimia sp. (assembly GCA_963678085.1). GTDB lineage: Bacteria > Pseudomonadota > Alphaproteobacteria > Rhodobacterales > Rhodobacteraceae > Aliishimia. The sequence goes on along the minus strand of OY782680.1, from coordinate 2,501,822 downwards.
TTGCAAAATATCGTGCGCAAGGTGCGCGGCGGGGATAAAGAGGCGGTCGAGCAAGAGCGGCTGATGAAGCTGGCGCAAGCGGCGCTGGCGGAGGGCAAACCGGCGCGCACGGTTGAGATTGACGCCGAGGACCAGAAGCAGTGGAATATGCTGCAATTGCTGACCTCTAAACCCGTGCTCTATGTGTGCAATGTAGCCGAGGATCAGGCAGCAAACGGCAATGAGCACTCTCAGGCTGTGGCGGACATGGCGGCCGCGCAGGGCAATTCCCATGTGGTGATTTCGGCGCGTATCGAAGAAGAGATCAGCCAGCTGGACGATGAAGATGCGCAAATGTTCCTCTCGGAATTGGGGCTTGAGGAGGCCGGGCTGGATCGACTTATTCGCGCGGGATATGAGTTGCTTGAGCTGGAAACCTATTTCACCGCAGGCCCCAAAGAGGCGCGCGCCTGGACCATCCCGCAAGGCACGCTCGCCCCGCAAGCGGCTGGGGTGATTCATGGCGATTTCGAAAAGGGATTTATCCGCGCCGAGACCATTGGTTATGACGATTATGTTTCCTGTAATGGGGAGCAGGGCGCAAAAGAGGCGGGCAAAATGCGGGCCGAGGGCAAGGGATATATGGTTAAAGACGGCGATGTTTTGCATTTCCTCTTTAACACCTGAGCGCTGTTTTCGAATTATCTAGTTACCACAGACTATTTTGAGAAAGGGCCTTGGGCCGAGCGTAGGTGCTGATACGCCTTATAACGAGAACGAGGGAGAAGGCCATGCAAGAGGCATTTATCTGTGATTATACCCGTACAGCGATTGGTCGCTATGGCGGGGCGCTCAGTTCGGTGCGACCGGATGATCTGGGTGCGGTGCCGATTGCGGCTCTTATCGCCCGCAATCCTGATATGGACCCAAGCGCGATTGATGAGGTGATCGTTGGCTGTGCCAACCAGGCAGGTGAGGACAATCGCAATGTGGCGCGCATGTCGCTTTTGCTGGCCGGGCTGCCCGATACGGTTCCCGGCACCACGATGAACCGCCTTTGCGGCTCTGGCATGGATGCGGTTCTGGCAGGTGCGCGCGCGATTAAGGCTGGTGAGGCGGATCTGGTCATCGCGGGCGGCGTGGAAAGCATGTCGCGCGCGCCTATGGTGATGCCCAAAGCCGACAGTGCCTTTTCGCGCCGGGCTGAGATTTTTGACACCACCATCGGCTGGCGCTTTGTGAATAAGCTGCTCAAGGCGCAATATGGCATCGATTCCATGCCCGAAACGGCCGAGAATGTGGCCGCCGATTATGATGTGGCGCGCGAGGATCAGGATCAATTCGCGCTGCGCTCCCAGCAAAAGGCATTGGCCGCGCAAGCCTCTGGTCGTTTGTCCCAAGAGATCACCCCGGTCACGATCCCCCAGCGCAGGGGTGATCCTATCGTGGTTGACCTGGATGAACATCCCCGAGAAGATGCCAGCCTTGAGCGCTTGGCCTCTTTGCCCACCCCGTTTCGCCAGGGTGGCTCGGTCACGGCGGGCAATGCTTCGGGTGTGAATGACGGGGCTGCGGCTCTGATTGTGGCGTCCGAGGCGGCGGTGAAGGCCCATGGGCTCACCCCAATTGCGCGGGTTTTGGGCGGGGCCACGGCTGGCGTCGCACCGCGCATCATGGGGATTGGACCTGCGCCCGCCTCGCAAAAGCTGATGGCACGGCTGGGGCTTGGCATTGGTGATTTCGATGTGATTGAGCTGAATGAGGCTTTTGCCGCCCAGGGGCTTGCTACATTGCGCCTGCTCGGGGTTGCCGATGATGATGCGCGCGTGAACCCAAATGGCGGCGCGATTGCTCTGGGGCACCCTCTGGGCATGTCCGGTGCGCGCATCACCGGCACGGCAGCGCTGGAAATGTCGTTGAACGGGGGCAAACGAGCCCTAGCCACCATGTGCATTGGCGTTGGCCAGGGCATCGCGATTGCGCTTGAGCGCGCATAAGTCTGCTCGGGCTTAAAAGAGCCCGTGCACCAAAAGGCTAATGGAGAGCAGGGCAAGTGTTAAAAGCGTCAAGATCATACCAATCTTGCGAAAGGTAAAGTTCTGCTCCTTCGCTGACATGCCATAGGCGTGCAGCCCGCGGCCTGTTAAAAACGCGAGCCCAACGATGTGCAAAGCGATGGCAGGGGTGCCCATAAGCTCGGCAATCATCAAGAAAAGAACGCCGATGGGGATATATTCTGCGGCGTTCCCATGCACCCGCATACGTCGTAGCAGTCTTTGGTCTCCCTCATCGCCAATATTAACCTGCTTGCCGATGCGATAAGTTATAACGCGCCAAGCTAGGATAAGGTAGATACCTCCAAGCAGGGCGGCGTAGATGGGGGTGATGGTAAGTGTCATGCGTTAGCTCCGTTAACTATGCTTCACACTTGCCACCATCCCCCAAAGTTTCAAGGCTTAGCTGTCAAATTCGATCAACAAATCCTTGGCATCAATCTGCGCGCCCGCGCTGACATGTAGGGCCTTGATTACCGCGTCGCGTTCTGCGTGTATGCCCGTCTCCATTTTCATCGCTTCGATGGTGAGTAGCAGGTCGCCCTCGTGCACCTCCTGGCCTGCGCTCACTGCCACGGAAGCCACAACCCCCGGCATCGGAGCGCCGATATGGGCCGGATTGCCGTCTTCTGCTTTGGGACGGCTGACGGTGGTGGCTTTGATCATCCGGTTGGGCACGCGAATGGTGCGGGGCTGGCCGTTGAGTTCAAAGAAGACCTTCACCTCGCCATTATCATCGGTCTCGCCAATCGCTTGCAGGCGAATTTCCAGCGTTTTGCCAGGGTCGATCTCGGCCGTGATTTCCTCGCCGGGCTGCATTCCGTAGAAGAATGTATTGGTCGGCAAGGCGCGCACAGGTCCATAGATGCGGTGACGTCCCATATAATCGAGGAACACCTTGGGATACATCAGATAGCCCGACAGATCTTCATCATCGACCGCTTTGCCCTCAAGCTGCTTGCTGAGATCGGCGCGGGTGGCCTCTAGGTCGATGGGCTCTAGATGCGCGCCGGGGCGGGTGGTGCCGGGGGCCTCGCCTTTGAGCACCTTGGCAACCAGCGCCTCTGGGAACCCGCCGGGGGGCTGGCCCAGATTGCCGCGCATCATATCCACCACGCTATCAGGGAAGGCGACGTCTTTGTTTGGGTCTTCCACATCGGCGCGGGTCAGGTTTTGGCTCACCATCATCAGCGCCATATCGCCCACCACTTTAGACGATGGCGTGACTTTCACGATATCGCCAAACATCTGGTTCACATCCGCATAGGTCTGCGCGACCTCATGCCAGCGCTCTTCTAGCCCCAAGCTGCGCGCTTGCGCTTTGAGATTGGTGAACTGTCCGCCGGGCATTTCATGCAGGTAAACCTCGGAGGAGGGCGATTGCATGGAGCTTTCAAAGGCCGCGTAATGATCGCGTACCGCCTCCCAGTAATCGCTGATCTGCCGCACTGCGCTGATATCAAGCCCGGTATCGCGATCTGTATGGCGCAAAGCTTCGACTACAGAGCCGAGCGTGGGTTGTGAGGTATTGCCAGAGAGCGCATCCATGGCGCAATCCACCGCATCCACGCCGGCCTCAGAGGCGGCCAAGATCGTTGCGGTGGCTGCCCCTGCAGTGTCATGGGTGTGGAAATGGATCGGCAGGCCAACCTCTTGTTTCAGCGCGCTGACCAGCAATTTGGCCGCGGTGGGTTTCAGCAGCCCCGCCATGTCTTTGAGACCCAGAACATGCGCCCCTGCGGCCTCTAGCTCTTTGGCCATGCCCACATAATATTTGATATCATATTTGGCGCGGGCTGGATCGAGAATATCGCCGGTATAGCAGATCGTGCCTTCGCAGACTTTGTTGGCCTCAATCACCGCATCCATGGCCACGCGCATATTTTCAACCCAGTTCAGGCTGTCAAAGACGCGGAACACATCGATGCCGGTTTCAGCGGCGACGCGCACAAATTCCTGCACCACATTATCGGGGTAGTTCGTGTAGCCCACCCCGTTAGAGGCGCGCAGCAGCATTTGCGTCATCAGGTTGGGCATCGCGGCGCGCAGATCCCGCAGGCGCTGCCAGGGGCATTCTTGCAAGAAGCGATAGGCCACATCGAAAGTCGCACCGCCCCAGCACTCCATGGAAAAGAGCTGCGGCAGGTTGGCGGCATAGGTGGGGGCGACCTTGATCATATCAATCGAGCGCATACGGGTGGCCAGCAAGCTCTGATGCCCATCGCGCATGGTGGTGTCGGTGATAAGCAGCTGTTGCTGGGCGCGCATCCAATCGGCAACCGCTTTGGGCCCCTTTTGCTCAAGCAGGTTGCGCGTGCCCATCATGGGCTCTGCCTTTGGGGCAGGGGGGCGTGGATCTTTCAGATCAGCGCGCGGGGCAGGTCGGTCTTTCACCTCTGGATGTCCGTTCACGGTGATATCCGCGATATAGGTCAACACCTTGGTGCCCCGATCGCGCCGCTTGCGAAAGCGGAACAGACCCGGCGTCGTGTCAATGAATTTTGTGGTATATTCATTGCCCAGGAATGTGGGGTGTTTCAGCAGGTTTTCCACAAAGGCAATATTGGTGGAAACGCCGCGAATACGGAACTCACGCAAAGCCCGGTCCATGCGCGCAATCGCCATGTCTGGAGTTGGAGCCCAGGCAGTCACCTTGGTCAAAAGGCTGTCATAATAGCGCGTAATCACCCCGCCCGTATAAGCCGTGCCGCCATCAAGCCGGATGCCCATGCCGGTGGCTTCGCGATAGGCGGTGATGCGCCCGTAATCTGGGATAAAGTTGTTCTGCGGATCTTCAGTCGTGACCCGCGTTTGCAGCGCGTGACCGTTGAGACGCACATCACTTTGGCTGGGTTTGCCCGTCGCCTCGGCAATTGTCTTGCCCTCTGCAATCAAAATCTGAGCCTGCACGATGTCAATGCCCGTGACCTCTTCTGTCACCGTATGCTCAACCTGCACGCGCGGATTTACTTCGATGAAGTAGAATTTGCTGGTCTCCATATCCATCAGGAATTCGACCGTGCCCGCGCATTCATAGTTCACATGCTTACAGATCTTATAACCCAGCTCGCAAATCTCTGCGCGCTGTTCTTCGGTCAAATACGGGGCCGGGGCGCGCTCAACCACCTTTTGGTTGCGCCGCTGCACCGAGCAATCGCGCTCATAAAGATGATACATATCGCCATGCTTGTCGCCCAGGATCTGCACCTCAACATGGCGCGCGCGGGTGATCATCTTTTCCAGATAGCCCTCGCCATTGCCAAAGGCCGCTTCGGCCTCGCGCCGCCCCTCAAGCACTTTGTCTTCAAGCTCGTCCACATTTTCGATGGGTCGCATGCCGCGCCCGCCCCCGCCCCAAGAGGCCTTAAGCATCAGCGGAAACCCAATTTCAGAGGCCTCAGCCCGGATCGCATCCATATCATCGCCCAGCACCTCAGTGGCTGGAATGACTGGAACACCGGCCTCGATGGCGACTTTGCGGGCGCTGGCCTTGTCGCCCAAGGCGCGCATGGTCTCGGCTTTTGGCCCGATAAAGGTGATGCCCGCTTTGGCACAAGCATCCACCAGGTCCGGGTTCTCTGAAAGCAGCCCGTAGCCGGGATGCACCGCATCGGCGCCGCTCTCGCGTGCAACACGGATGATCTCGTCAATGGAAAGATAGGCGGCCACTGGCCCCAGACCCTCACCAATCCGATACGCTTCATCCGCCTTGAAACGATGCAAGCCCAGCTTGTCCTCTTCGGCATAGACCGCAACGGTCTTTTTGCCCATTTCATTGGCGGCGCGCATGATGCGAATGGCGATCTCTCCCCGATTCGCGATCAGGATTTTCTTGAAATCAGGCATGTGAACTCCTTCTTAACTTAAGTTGTGGCACAATAGGCATTGGTAAGAGGGGCGCAATACCGATAGTTTGGTACATATGCGCATATGTTAATGGGTGCGGTTATGTTTCGCGGTATTTTGGGTGCGGTTTTGCTGTGTTTGGCGCTATCAGGTTGCGCGCCAACTGAGAGGATTTTGGAGGCTGAGATCCCCCCTGGAAAGCAGGTTTCAGCAGCCCAGATTTTTGATCAACACGAAGGTCAGAGGATCTGTTTTGACTATCACCCCAGGGACAATTCCTGCGCCTCGATTATGGATTGGACCCTGTGGCAAGATGTCGTTTATCTGCGCGAAACCTCCTCGGTTCGCGCTGTGCCAACGCGTCGACCCTCCTCGATGACCCTCACCAGCCGCGCGGCTTTTGAAGGGGATAGAAGCTGCCTGAATGCACAGGATATGGAGCTGGTTCACTCCACTTTTGAGCGCCCTACAGAGGTCATTCTCTTTGGCGCGTCGCGGCCCGTGAATGAGAGCATGGGCAAGGTTTGCGCCCAATATTATAAGGTGAAGCAAGGGTTTGCGGTTCATCTGTTAAACAAGAACGGCGTGCGCCTTGCGCAAGAGAGCGTCTCATTTGAATTCTTCACAGGCTTGCGGGCGATCCGCCCGCAAGAGCGGCGCGGAGCGCCTTAGCCAAAGTCAGATACGACGACATCTTTGAGGCGACGCGCGCCAAGCTGGCCCATATTTGCGATGAGATCTTCGCGCAAAATATGTACCAGATGATCGGGGCCGCTTCGCGGCCCCAAAGCGCCCAAGGCGTAATGCCAAGCGCGGCCTAGCATAACAAAATTAGCCCCCAGCCCAATTGCGCGCAAGATATCTAATCCGCCCTCAATTCCGCTGTCAAAAATGATCGGTAATTTCGTCGCTGCTCGGATGGCGGGCAGAGCATTGATTGTGGCTGGGGCTGCATCAAATTGTCGCCCCGCATGATTTGAGACCCAAATCGCATCCACGCCCGCCGCTGTAAGCGGCGCGGCGTCCTGAGCCCGCAGCACGCCCTTCACAATCAGCGGGCCTTTCCAGGCCCGCCTGAGCCAGTGCAAATATTCCCAATCTGGAGATGTGCGCAGCAAATATCCCACATGTGCCGTAGGCGGCAGGCCTGCCTGCTCGCCCGAGATATATTTGTCGAGCATGCGCATGCGTGGCATGCGCCCATTCCGCATAATCCCGCGGGCCCAAGCAGGTCGCGTAGCGACCTGCGCCAAAAGCCGCGGCGTAAGCCGCGGCGGGTTGGTCAGGCCCGAGCGCAGCTGGCGCTCGCGCCGCGAGGCCACGGGCACATCCACGGTGAGCACCAGGGTTGAAAACCCTGCTTCCCTGGCGCGATCCAGCACGTCTTGTCGAATGGCCTCATCGCGGGGGGGATACATTTGGAACCAGCCATGCGTGCCCAGAAGACCTTTTAGGTCTTCTGGCGCGCGTGTGGCGACGCTGGACAAGCAGTAGGGAATGTTGTGGCGCGCGCCAGCGCGCGCGAGGGCCGACTCGGCGTCTGGCCAAATCAACCCGGACATGCCAACCGGCGCGATGCCGAAGGGCAGAGGGTAGCGCGTGCCAAGCAGGTCTGCGCTCAGGTCCGGGTCGAACTCGCCATGTAGGATCGAGGGCTGCATTTGCACTTGATCCAGGCAGTAGCGGTTGCGCGCTTTCGCGCGCTCCTCCCCGGTGCCGCTATCTAGATATTCCCAGACAAATTTCGGGATGCGCCGTTTGGCGCGGGCCTTCAAATCGAGCAAGCTCGGGTATTTCGTGTTCAGATCCATAGCGCCGATAGAGCCGCTTGCTCCCGCAAATGTCCAGCGCCTCGCGCGCTCTTTTATCCTTTGACCCAAAATTAAGGGCTTTGGGCTATGCTGCATTCTCGTTTGTGCCACTTGTTTTTGGGAAAGATTATGCGCGCCTTAACGCTCTCCTCCGTGTTTTGGGAATTGGATCATTTGATGACCATCGGCCTTCAGGCCGGGGTCTTGGTCACGGGCACCACGTCACCGCAGGCGGCGCAGGACATCCTGTTGCGCAATCACATTGATATTTTGATTATCGATGCGCGTTGCGTGGGGCCATTATTGACGTATTTTCTAGAGCCGGACCACAGTCTAAACAAAAACATCGCTTGCGTTTTGCGCAGTGATCATGTGGCGCAGGATCAGCGGGATTTGCCATTTCTTTACCCCTCTCTGCATGCGATTGTGGATCGGGCTCTGCCTGTGGAAACTGCTCTGCAGATGGTGCTTGCCGCGTTTCGCCCAGCCCAGCTCGGCGCGCTTGGATCCCGCGCAAGTGAGAGTGATTTCCAGGCCCTGCAGCCACCGTCCCCAAATCTGCCGCCCCTGACGTTGGCCCGCTAAGGAACATTTGTCGAACGGGTTTCGCTTTTGATCGCGGCGCGCTATGCTTTGGCCTATGAGCAGTTTTGATGATATAGACGCGTTTGAGCGCGCATCGCTGTCCGCGCGGGCCATGGCGGCGCGGCCTATGCCTTATCTTGAGGGGCTGAACCCGGCGCAGCGCGCGGCGGTTGAGCAAACGGATGGCCCGGTTTTGATGCTGGCGGGCGCGGGTACGGGCAAGACCCGCGCTTTGACCGCCCGGATCGTGCATCTTTTGAGCCAGGGCCTTGCGCGCCCCAATGAGATCCTTGCGGTGACGTTCACCAATAAAGCCGCCAAAGAGATGAAGATCCGTGTGGGGCAAATGCTGGGCCAGCCGATTGAGGGCATGCCATGGATGGGCACCTTTCACGCGATCTGCGTCAAGCTTTTGCGCCGCCATGGTGAGCTGATTGGGCTGAAATCCAACTTTACCATTCTGGACACGGATGATCAGATTCGCCTGCTCAAGCAGCTTATCGCGGCGGCCGGAATCGATGAGAAACGCTGGCCTGCCCGGCAGCTTGCGGGCGTGATCGATAGCTGGAAGAACCGCGCGCTCACGCCCAGCAAGATCCCCGTTGCTGATGCGAGCGCTTATAATGGCCGCGCTCCTGCGCTTTATGCGGCTTACCAGCAGCGGCTGCTCGAACTGAATGCCTGCGATTTTGGCGACTTGCTTTTGCATATGGTCACGATCTTTCAGACCCACCCAGATGTGCTGGAACAATATCAACGCTGGTTCGCCTATATCCTGGTGGACGAGTATCAAGATACCAATGTGGCGCAATATCTATGGCTGCGCCTGCTCGCGGGCGGGCATAAGAATATCTGCTGCGTGGGCGATGATGATCAATCGATCTATGGCTGGCGCGGGGCCGAGGTGGGCAATATCCTGCGCTTTGAAAAGGATTTTCCGGGCGCCCATGTGGTGCGGCTAGAGCAGAATTATCGCTCCACCGCGCATATTCTCGCCGCTGCCTCGGGGGTTATTCGCGGCAATCAGGGGCGGCTTGGCAAAGAGCTTTGGACCGATGCGCCGGGCGGGGAGAAGGTTCGTCTCATCGGGCATTGGGATGGCGAGGAAGAGGCGCGCTGGATCGGCGAAGAAATTGAGGCGGCGCAAAGGGGCACGCGCGGGCAACGCCCCTATTCTTTGAATGAGATGGCGATTCTCGTGCGCGCCTCCCATCAAATGCGCGCCTTTGAGGATCGTTTTTTGACCATTGGTCTGCCTTATCGGGTGATTGGCGGCCCGCGCTTTTATGAGCGCATGGAGATTCGCGATGCCATGGCCTATTTTCGCATTGTGACCTCACCCGATGATGATCTGGCCTTTGAGAGGATTGTGAACACGCCCAAGCGGGGCCTTGGGGATAAGGCGCAGCAGGTGATTCAGGTCACGGCGCGCTCCAATGGCGTTTCCCTTGTTGAGGGCGCGCGGCTTGCGATTGAGGCCGGGCTTATCAAGGGGCGCGGCGGTGCTGAACTCCGTAAGTTATTAGAAGGATTGCGACGCTGGAGTTCAATGCTTACTGGTCCTCTTGAGCGAGTTATTGAAGAGGATTTGGGGATCACCGAAGAGGGGGATTTCTCAAAGGCATTCAAACTAGAGTATGCGAAACCTACCGTAAGCCATATGGAGCTGGCCGAGATCATCCTGGACGAATCGGGCTACACCACCATGTGGCAGAATGACAAAACGCCTGAGGCGCCGGGGCGGTTGGAAAACCTTAAAGAGCTGGTCAAAGCGCTGGAAAGCTTTGAAAATCTGCAAGGGTTTCTAGAGCATGTGAGCCTGGTGATGGATAATGCCAGCGAGGATAGCAGCGCCAAGGTCTCGATCATGACGCTGCACGCGGCCAAGGGGCTGGAATTTCCCATGGTGTTTTTGCCCGGTTGGGAGGATGGGCTGTTCCCCTCGCAGCGCTCTATGGATGAAAGCGGGATCAAGGGGCTCGAAGAAGAGCGGCGCTTGGCCTATGTGGGAATCACCCGCGCCGAAGAGATTTGCACGATTTCTTTTGTGGGCAATCGCCGGGTTTTCGGGCAATGGCAAAATGCGATGCCGTCCCGCTTTATTGATGAGCTGCCCGAGGAACATGTCGAGGTTCTCACCCCGCCGGGGCTTTATGGCGGTGGTTATGGGGCGGCTGCACCCAAAGTGTCATCGGGCCTTGAGGCGCGCGTGAGCTCGGCGGATGTCTATAACTCGCCGGGCTGGAAGCGCATGCAAGACAATATCGGTGCGCGCAAAACCAGCCAGCCGCGCGGGGCGCGCAATACGGTTATTGATGCAGAGGTGATTGCCAGCTTTGCCCCCGGTGCGCGCGTCTTTCATCAGAAATTCGGATATGGCGCGGTGCTCGCGATTGACGGCGACAAGCTTGAGATCGAGTTCGAAAAAGCGGGTGTGAAAAAGGTTGTGGCGAAATTCATCACCGCCAGCGACGATGTGCCGTTTTGATCGTTTCTTTCCTATTCTTCCATCAACTTATCCGAAAACCGATCCCCACTTTTTGGGTCGATGGAGTATCAAAAAGGAAACGGCGGCAGTGCTAGGGAGGAGGAAAGCACTACCGCCGTCACTTTGCAGATACCCCAGGGAGGAGGAGGGGGCACCCGAACCTTAGACCCTACTAGGCCGTCTCGCGCGCAATTCTGCGGATGTCGCAGCGTGCGATGCCCAGATCGTTCAATTCACGATCCGACAGAGCGGAAAGCTCAAAATATGTTGTGCGCTCTACCTTGCGGCGAACGAGGAGCTCAGAGATGTGACCAAGCCGATCTGAAAGCGCTGCGAGCGTGCGCGCAAGCAGGCTTGCGTCTTTACCAACGGTGTCTGTGTAAAATGCCATATCGGGCCTCATTACTTTGTATGCCCCATAGATAGCGCCAACGCTGCGCTCGCACAATTATCAATGCTGCATTGCAGCTATGCGCGGGTTGCATGATTAAGATCTTGTTAGCTATGCCAAATCCGCTCCAAGTCCCTGAGCCCTGTACAGTGGGGGTTTTGCCCTTCCACACCCCCGCCCCGTATCAAAGAAGGTATTCATTGGCCAAATGAAGGGGGGTGTGGGTAGAGTATTTGTCGCATATATATGTGATGCCTGCCCTTGTTCTTTGGCGTTTAAGCTGCACATGTCATCTGGAAAATAGGAGGCAGGCAGCTATGGCAGATACGAAATCCCTGATTATGCGGGCGCTCGCGAACGTTTCTCTGCCCGGTGGCGGAGATCTGGTGAGCCGGGATATGATCCGCGCGTTGCGTCTTGAGGGCGGGGCGGCGCATTTTGTGATCGAAGCCCCAAGTGCGGAGGCGGCGCAAGCGATGGAGCCGGTGCGCAAAGCGGCTGAGGCGGCGGCTTGCTCGGTTGCGGGGGTGGTTTCGGCGCATGTGGCGCTGACGGCGCATGGCCCGGCTGCCAAAGCGCCGCCGCCAAATCTGAAAATCGGCGGGCATCCCAAGCCCCAAGCCGGACCAAGCAAGCCTGCTGGGATAGATCGCATTTTGGCCATTGCCTCTGGAAAAGGGGGCGTGGGCAAATCAACAATCTCCTCAAATCTCGCGGTGGCATTGGCGCGCCAAGGGCGGCGCGTTGGGCTTTTGGATGCGGATATCTATGGCCCCTCCCAGCCGCGTATGATGGGCATCAATAAACGGCCCGGCGCGCACCCGGATGGAAAAACCATCATTCCCCTAAAAGCCCATGGGGTGACGCTCATGTCGATTGGCTTCATGATGGATCCGAACAAGGCGGTGGTCTGGCGCGGGCCGATGCTGATGGGGGCTCTGCAGCAGATGCTGGGGCAGGTGGCTTGGGGCGAGCTGGATGTTTTGATCGTCGATCTGCCGCCGGGCACGGGGGATGTGCAGCTGACGCTGTGCCAGAAAACCGAGCTGACCGGCGCGATTGTGGTCTCGACCCCGCAAGATGTGGCGCTGCTTGATGCGCGCAAGGCGATTGATATGTTTAAGACATTAAAGACGCCGGTGCTGGGATTGATCGAGAATATGTCCCAATTTACCTGCCCGACTTGCGGCGCTGTGCATGATATTTTTGGCACAGGCGGCGTGAAGGCTGAGGCCGAGGCGCTGGGCGCGCCCTTGCTGGGTCAATTGCCGATTGATCTTGAAACCCGGCTGGCGGGGGATAATGGCACGCCGATTGCGGCGACGGACAGCCCGATGGCGGAGGCTTTCAGTAAAATCGCGACCGGGCTGGTGAGGGGCGGCATGGCGTAAACCCTGCCCGCATTGCATGTTGCACTGGGTTTTGCCCACGCCAAAATGCCCCGCCTGGGCCAATCCCACCGGAGTTGCACATCATATAAGGGAAACTAAGCATTCGGACAGGGAACGGGCCCGTCAGACTTCGATGAACACCGCGTGTCAATAGCGGTGAACCGGTGGTTGCTCATCATTTCCTATCCACGCGTTACGAGACGAAAGAGACTTAATGAGCGCCACTACACCCGTGCTCCAGCCACATTGAACGCGTACGTCTTAGAAGCTTCGTGCGACTGGTTCTACGCACCAAGAGTTAAGATCGCGTGAGAGCACCGTTCGGTGGGTGACTCGCTCCCGGCGATGCCATCTGGGAAATCATGGGACGCTTTGGGTGGGCTTGGCCGCGGCGCGCCGATTCTCGCGCGAAAACCACCTCCTCTCCGAATCGGAATGGTAGAATCGCGGGGGCATCCGCCTGAAATTGTGAGAACAAATTCAGAACATTGGCGTGATCCCAATAGGGCTGAGAAATTTCTGGGAAATCATGGGAAAAAATCCGCCCCCCAAAACGACACCTACATATTGCGTTTTACGATTTGTTAACTGCCAATTGGGCTAAAAATCATAAGTTTCTTCACATCTTCACCCCTGCCTTGGCCCGGATCTTCCCATTTGCTCCCACTTGGCTCCGAAAAAACATGTTGCGTGCCATAAATTCCCGTGTCATCCCTATCTTCACAAGATGAGAGCAGGTAGCCGGGGCGTCCCAAATCACTCCGGTTCAAACATAAAAAAGCAGGTTTCATACGGGCACACCTCTTTCGTCAACAAAGAGATCCGGCGCGCGACGATACAGGCATCCGTTCAGGATGTTGCGCGTAGCTGGACATCCCCCCGCATAGCGGGACGAGGGCGGCGGGTTGATCAGTGGCAGCAGATCGACCCGCCGTTTTCTTTTGTAACTCAGAGCATTGGCTCTGCAACAGAAAGTGGACCAGGGCGTGGCACGCAGGTTCAGAGGTGAAAGCCACCATAAGGTGGATACAAAGGGCCGGGTGTCGATTCCCGCCTCCTTTCGCCGCGTGCTTGAATCCTCTGACCCCAATTGGCGCGATGGCGATAATCCCGAACTGGTCATCGTTTACGGGGATCACCGCCGCTCTTACCTGGAATGTTACACGATTGAGGCGATTGACGAGGTGGACGCCAAGATTGACGCTTTGCCGCGCGGCTCAATGGAGCGCAAAATGCTGCAACGGCTCTTTCATGGGCAGTCTTTTCCGACCCATGTGGATGAGACGGGCCGCCTCGTTCTGCCGGCCAAACTGCGTCAAAAGATTGATCTGGACAAAGAGGCGTTTTTCATCGCCGCCGGGGATACGTTTCAGATTTGGAAGCCAGAGACCTATGAGGCCGAAGAGGCTGCGCGCACCGAGGCGTGGCTGGAAGATCTGCCCGAAGATTTTGACCCTTTGACCTTTCTTGATGCAACGCCGGGGGGCTAGGCCATGGGCGCGCCGCATATCCCTGTTTTGCTGGATCCGATTTTGCGCGCGGTTGCGCCGATCACTGGGCCTTGGCTGGATGGCACCTTTGGGGCCGGGGGCTATACGCGTGGCTTGCTGGATGCGGGGGCCTCGCATGTTACGGCGGTGGATCGTGATCCGATGGTGTTTGAGATGGCCCGCGATTGGGCGGCGGGCTATGGGGATCGCTTGAGCTTGCAGCCCGGTGTGTTTTCCCAGCTCGATCAGTTTGCGACGGGCTTGCAAGGCGTCGTGCTGGATCTGGGCGTGTCCTCCATGCAGCTCGACAGGGCTGAGCGCGGGTTTTCGTTCATGCAAGATGGCCCGCTGGATATGCGCATGGGCCAAGAGGGGCCGAGCGCGGCTGATGTGGTCAATGGGGCCACGGTCGAGGTTTTGGCGGATATTCTGTTTCACTATGGCGAAGAGCGGGCCTCGCGCCGGATTGCACGCGCGATTGATAAGGCGCGTAAAGAGGCGCGGATTGAGCGCACTTTGCAGCTTGCTGAGATTATTGAGCGTTGTTTGCCCCGTGCAAAGCCTGGCCAATCCCATCCTGCGACGCGTTCATTTCAGGCGCTGCGCATTGCGGTGAATGATGAATATGGTGAGCTTTATAAAGGGCTTATGGCGGCAGAGCGGGCCTTGGCTCCGGGGGGCTGGCTGGCGGTTGTGACGTTTCATTCGATTGAGGATCGCATGGTCAAGCGCTTTTTCACGGCCCGCTCGGGCGGGGGTGGGCGTGCCAATCGCTATGCGCCTGAGGCCCATCAGGTCGCCGCGCAGTTCACATTGCCCAGCAAGAAAGCCATTGCAGCGGATGAGGATGAGCTGGCGGTAAATCCGCGCGCGCGCTCTGCCCGGCTGCGGCTTGGGCAACGAACGCAGGCTGCGGCCTCAGATATTGATCCCAAAAGCTTGGCCATGCCGCAACTGTCTGGAGAGATCTTATGAAGTCATTTCTGTATGCGATCACAGCGCTGGCGGTTGTGGGGCTGGCCTTTTGGGCCTACCGCGAAAACTACGCCACGCAGCACGCTTTGGCCGAGCAAGAGGCGATGCACGCGCAGATCCGCCATGCCAATGAGCGCCTTGCGATGCTCAATGCCGAATGGGCCTATCTGAACCGCCCGGACCGTCTGCGCCATCTGGTTGAGATGAATGAGAAGCGTTTGCAGCTCTTTCCCTTAAGCGCTGCGCAATTTGGCTCTGTCGCAGAGATCGTGCGCCCCGGCACCAAAGCGCTGGTGATTGAAAACGCGGTGGATGTCTCTGCCCTCAGCTTAGGAGAGCGCCCATGATCCGCACGCCCCTTCGCCCCCTTGCCCGCATTTTAGAGGCCCGTGCCACGGGACAAGATCCGCGGGTGATCGAAAACCGCAATATCCGGGCGCGCCAAGAAGATATGCGAGAAGTTGCGCGCAATCGGGCAGAGGGGCGTTTGCTGGTTCTGGGGCTGTTTTTCTTTTGTGCCTTCGCGGTGATCGGCTTGCGTATGGGCGCGCTGGCTACATCAACGGCTGAAGAGCCGCGCCGCGCGGGGGCCGGGGCGGCTATTTCGGCAGCGCGGGCAGATATCGTGGATCGGCGCGGGCGGCTTTTGGCAAGCAATATGGAGACCCATGCGCTTTACGCCCAGCCCCATATCATGATTGATCCGCAAAAGGCGGCGGCTGAGTTGGCGCAGATCTTTCCCGAATTGGATCATGCGCGGCTGCTCAAAGATTTCACGGGCAAGCGCAAGTTTCTGTGGCTCAAAGGCACGCTCAGCCCTGAGCAGCGCCAAGCCGTGCATGATATTGGCGAGCCAGGGCTGTTGTTTGGCGCGCGCGAGATGCGGCTTTACCCCAATGGGCGGCTGGCCTCCCACATCTTGGGGGGCACGCAATTTGGTGAGCAGGGCGTGCATGCGGCCGAGCTTATGGGCATTGCCGGGGTCGAGCGCAGCTTTGATGAGCGCCTGCGCGATCCTGCCCGCGTTGGTGAGCCTTTAGAGCTGTCCATTGATCTGTCGGTCCAAGCGGTGGCCGAGCGTGTGCTTTATGGCGGCATGCGCTTGATGAATGCCAAAGGGGCCTCTTTGGTGTTGATGGATGTGCATACGGGCGAAGTGATTTCGGCTGTGTCCTTACCCGATTTCGACCCCAATTTCCGCCCCGTGCCAAAGCAGGTGAAAGATCAAAGCGATAGCCCGCTGTTTAACCGTTATGCGCAAGGAGTTTATGAGCTGGGCTCCACGTTTAAGGTCTTTACCGCTGTGCAAGCGCTGGATCTGGGGTTGGTGCGGCCTGAGACCTCAATTGATACGGGCGCACCGTTGCGTGTGGGCGGGTTCTCTATTGGTGAGTTTCAGGGCAAGAATTATGGCGATATCTCTGTTGAGCAGATCATCGTGAAATCCTCCAATCGTGGCTCTGGGCGGTTGGCGATGATGATTGGCGCAGAGCAGCAAAAGGCGTTTTTGACCGGCCTTGGCTTGCTTACCGATACGCCATTTGAGCTGTCTGAGGCGCGCG